>JAEWDX010000427.1 GCA_023389895.1 Bacillota bacterium | reverse complement strand
TTTCTGACCCTTATGGTACTGTGCCAAAGAGCTTCACACATCGGCTGCTTGCTCAAGATCCGATCGTAACTCCGGGCGGAACGGTACGTATAGTTGATTCCACCAACTTTCCCATTTCAACAACAATTGCAGCGGCATTAGTGAAAATCAAGCCAGGCGCGATGAGAGAAATGCATTGGCATCCGAATAACGATGAGTGGCAATATTACCTTACAGGAATTGGACGCATGACGGTATTTGCAGCGGATGGCACAGCTCGAACTTTTAATTACCGGGCCGGCGATGTCGGATATGTACCGTTCGCCATGGGACATTACATCCAAAACATCGGTCAGTAAAGCCTATGGTTTCTTGAAATGTTCAAGAGTAATCGCTTTGCCGACGTGTTATTGAACCAATGGATGGCGTTAACTCCAGAGGAGCTAGTAAAGGAACATCTACATGTAGGTCCTGAATTGATGAACGCATTACGCAAGGAAAAATGGACTGTCGTTAAATAGAGGACTGTATTTTATTTTATTAGCTTGGCGCGACTAATTTTAGTCACGCTTTTTTTATTCGTTGATTTAGACAATTTTAATTTTTACTTATTAAAATTGAGAGGACGAATCTATAATGCAAAATCAATTACAACAAATTACAGCTGATATGCAGCTTGAAGAACATTATGAAACATTAGAAAAGGCTCTACTTGATTTATAGGTAAGACATTTTTACTTTATTGATTTTCTATTACATATATGTTTTCAGTTCTTAAGCTGACAGCTACTCATTTTTGCAGCCTATAGGTAAAATCACTAATTGGCGTATAAATAAAAGTAATGAAATCAACAGGAGTCGGAATGTTGAGGTTTAAACTGTCTGCAACACTTATTGCTACACCAATTAGCAGTAAAATCGAAAATACCCAGCTTTCCTTTTTTAGCTTATTCTTTTTAAGGTAAGGAACTTCTATTACAATAATAATGACGACTATTACTATAGTTCCTACAACTTTCATCATATAAACTGCTCCTTCTAATTCTTTTTCGAATTGTAAACATACTAAGTAAAAAGCTGCAGTTATTTCACTTCTTTATTTATTCTGTGGTTCCGGTTTTGGAGCAGGAGTATCCTCTCGTTTTATATTGTTTTGACTGATTAAATAAGGACGTGAAGATAAAGCCCACCTCGGAAAACGGAAAATTGCGTCCTTTTGCCCTTCTTGAATATATGGAGCAAATGGTGACATAAACGGAACACCAAATGACCTTATGCTGCATAAATGGAGAGTAAGAGCAATCAATCCAACGATTATTCCAAATAGCCCAAATGTAGCTGCTAAAGCCATGAACGGGAAACGCAGCATTCTTATTGAAATAGACATATTATAAGAACTAACAATAAAGCTTGATATTGCTGTAATCGAAACAACAATAACCATCGCCGCAGAAACAATCCCAGCATCTACTGCTGCAGTACCAATTACTAACGTTCCGACAACTGACACAGCTTGTCCAATAGCTTTTGGCAATCTTAGGCCAGATTCCCTTAATATTTCAAAGGTGATTTCCATCATAAGTGCCTCAATAAAAGCTGGGAAAGGAACACCTTCTCGCTGTGCTGCTAAACCGATCAACAACGGTGTTGGCAGCATCTCTTGATGAAAAGTTGTAATCGCAATATAAATTGATGGTCCCAGCAAAGCAATAGAAAAACCAATAAAACGAAGCATACGTATTAAAGTGGTAAAATCCGCCCGGTTATAATAATCATCAGGCGCATGCAGAAATTGAATGAACAAAGCTGGGACTAACAAGACAAATGGAGTCCCATCAACAAGAATAGCCACTCGTCCCTCTAATAGACTTGCTGACACGATATCAGGACGTTCGGTATGATAAATTGTTGGAAAAGGAGTATACGTTTCATCCTGAATTAACTCTTCAATATAGGAACTTTCCAATATACTGTCAATGTTAATTCTGTCAAGGCGTTCTCTCACTTCTTCAACCACTTTGCTATTGGCAATATCTTTTATGTACATAATTGAAACAGCTGTTTTTGTTTGTTTTCCAATTTTTTTTGTTTCTAGCCAAAGGTTAGGATTATTAATTTTTCGGCGAATTAAAGCAGTATTAGTCCGAATATTTTCTGTTAAAGATTCCCTTGGTCCACGTATTGAGCTTTCACTGGCTGGTTCTAAAACACTTCTTTCCTTTCCGCCCCTCATACAAATTGCAAAGCCTTTTGAATGTCCATTAAATAGGAGAATCACATAGCCGGTTAAAAGAAAGTCAAAAAGAGAATTGAAGTCTAATACATCATCAATATTTCCTGTTGGAAGAACTGTTTCTTTAAAATAGAGAAGTAGATTTTCAAAATCTGTTGCACCTACATCTGTTTGCTGCCAATCCAGCATCAAGGATTCCATAATAAGGTTTTGGATCGATGGGGTATCGATTAAACCATCGGCATAGATGATTCCAGCCTTGATTTTTTTTCCTTTGCCGATTCGAATCTCACGGGTAATAATATCATCACTGTTACCTAAAGCTTCTTTTATTTTTTTAAAATTCTCTGATAAATTTAAGTTTAATTGATTGTCCGGCTCCTGCTTTTTAAGTTCTTTTTTTTTAAACCCCAGACTACGGTTTGAGTTTGGCTGCTTCTTTTTAGATGATTGTTTAAAAAAATTCATTCAAATAATAACTCCTAATCTTTTGGATTCATTATTCACCATATCAATAATGATAATTATTACATCTTTTATTATTTTGAGAATTGATCCGATAAAAAGGGATATCCTATAAAATATTTTGTGCTTTATCCTTGGTTTTATACATAATTCTTTTAGTCAATATAAGGATTGGTTTTCTCATCCTTCTCACAATACGCATTAATAGCGTCTGCAAAGGTTGCTGCTCTATCTTCAGAAATGATTCCGCTTAAAATATCATTTTTCGGATATTATAAACTAATATAAAGAGGCTAGAAAAAGGAGTTAGCAAATGAAACGAAAAATCCATATTATGATCATTTGTATCAGCCTACTTATCCTTCTCACTGGCTGCTGGAATCGAAGGGAATTAAACGAACTCGCAATTGTAACAGGATTGGGGATTGATAAATCAGGTGATCAATTTATTGTAAGTACACAAGTCGTGAACCCTAGAGAAATCTCCACAAAAGGAGGCAGCAGCACTGGAAAAACACCAGTGATAGTTTATAAAAAAAAAGGGACTACTATTTTTGAAGCAATTAGAAAAATAACAACTGTTTCACCAAGAAAGTTATATTTTGCCCATCTGCAAATCTTAGTCTTAGAAGAAGAATTAGCAAAAAAAGGGATAGGCGAAACGCTGGACTTTCTATTAAGAGACCATGAACTGCGAACAGACTTTTATATCGTTATAGCAAAGGGGACAAATGCTTCAAATGTTTTAAAAGTATTAACACAACTAGAAAATATACCCACGAACCAATTATTCGCTTCCCTTGAAACATCGCAAAAGACATGGGCTCCAACTATATCTATCACATTAGAACAACTGAGCTCTGAAATAGTGAGTGATGGGATAGAAACGAATATAACAGGAATTGTTATAGATGGCGATGTACAAACAGGTGGAGAACAAGAAAATGTGCAACAAATTGAATCAAGTACAAAAATGCAATACAAAGGGATAGGTGTATTTAAAGATGATAAATTGATCGGATGGCTAGACGAAGATGAAAGTAAAGGACTAAACTATGTACTTGGAAAAGTGAAAAGCACAATTGTAAATGTCCCTTGTAAAAATAAAGGAAAAACGGGGATCGAGGTAATTAGAACAAAATCCGATCTAAAAACACGATTAAGCAATGGCACACTAAAAGGCACCGTTAAACTTCAGGTGGAAGGAAATATTGCAGATGTAGAGTGCAGAACTCTTGATTTAAAGAAAACAAAAACCATAAGCGATATAGAAAAAAAAACAGAAAACATTATTAAAGGCCAAATTGAAAAGGCTTTAAAGATAAACCAAGAAGAATATAAAACAGATCTGTTTGGTTTTGGTAAAGCCCTCCACCGTTCTGAACCTGTTTACTGGAAAAAAGTAAAAAAAGAATGGAAGCAAAAATTTTCAGATATGCCCGTGACTGTAGAGGTTAATGTTAAAATTCGCCGAATCGGTACTATCGGAGACTCTCCTCTTAATAAAATAAAGGAGTAACATACATTATCTATATTTTGTCATTTTACAAGAAGCAGTCAACGCCGTTTAGAAACTCATAAAAAATTTTAAAGTGAGTTCGTTTTATTTTTTCTTTTTTGTACCATTTTTCGAAGCATCACGATACAAAACATGATTAAAGGTAAAAGAAACCCGACAGTATATGAAAAAAATATTGAAATTTCCTTATCCCAATTTTGTTGCTCAATGATATTTGAAAACATCACAAGTGAGAGTGCCAAACTAATTCCCCCCAAGGGTAATACTAAAGGTCTGTGATCTTTTAAATTTAAGATTTGACCGATGCCTAAAGCAACAACATATAAATACATCGACATTTTCACATAAATCGAAAGAATCCACATGATAGCCAATACAGCCTCCATTCGCTGTATAAAATGTCCGATATTAATTTTCCTTGCTAATATATAAGTAGGATATAAATGCCTAGCAGTGTTATCAACTCCAAGTACAGATATATTTAAGAAGATAATAACAATCATAACAAAGCCGCCTATTAAATATCCAACTATAAAAGATTTGGCTGCTGCTTTTGGTTGATTCACAGAAGCAGGGAAGATCATTAACAATATTACTGCAGTAGCTGTAGAGAAATCTATAAAAATAAAGGCTCCTCTCAACAGTGATTTAACGTCAGCCTCAAATACAGGCTGGAGATTTTCTAACTTGATTTGAGGTGTAATAAAAGCCACTAAAATGATAAAAAGAATGAAAAAAAACACAATGAAAATTTCGGAACTCCGGATAATTGTCTCTAACCCTAGACGAACACCCATTATGACTATGACCACCATTAAAAAATGGATTGCTGCTACAGGCGTCTCCGGAAAAATTTCTATGCTCATAAAACTTCCTAAATAGTACAAAAGTTCAGAACCATATAAAAACGGCAGTAAAAGAAAAAAAAGAGAAAGCGTATTGCCGATCCATTTTCCAAACAGGGCCCTATTCATTTCTACAAATGTCATTCTAGGAAACAGCAGTCCGAGCTTAGTATAAAACCAAATAATAATTAACCCTAACGCTACACCTAAAGCAGCACCTATCCAAGCATCCTGTTTCGCTTCAATAGCCATGTATGATGGAACATTAATGATTGTTGTACCGATCGTAAAAAAAATGACTAGTGTTCTGAATTGAAAAGCTGATATTTTTTCTTTATTAATCATCTATTTCCACCTCCTTATTCGTGAACGCACATTTTATCAATTAAGTAAGCCCATTTTTAAATCTATTATTAACTATGCTTTTAAGGAATAAACCTTAGGAGCTATCAGCTCTTAAGGAAAATGAACTTGCTGATAAGTGTAGAACGAAAAGATGGTCCATTTTTCAATGGTCGACTTTGCTTAAAAAATTGCACATTCTCGATAACATTATTCTTCCTTCAACGCGGAATAACTGAAAAAGGTTGGAATTGCAGAATGGAAATAATACCCAGGTTTCGGGAGGACAACTTCAGCGTCCAGGAATATGCCGTGCTCTTATTAGCAGTCCAAAAATCAGTTTCGGCTACGAACCAACTGAGGCGCTTAACTCAAAAACCACATAAGGGATTATGGACATTATTGCTAAAATTAACAGAGAAGGTACGACAAGTTTAAAATCGATAGTATGATCTTGTAATTTTAGAAAATTCCGATATAATGACATGAAAAATTAAATACAGAAAGAAAGAGGGATATCTTATGATCGATAATAATCAAAATAAAACCATAACTACTAAAAGACTAGTACTCAGACTGTTTCAAAAATCGGATGCAGAAGCTGTTACTAGACTTTGTAATAATTTTAATATTTATAACAATACTTTGTACTTACCCTTTCCTTACACATTAGAAGATGCATTATCTTGGATCGAGCATCATCTCGATAATTTCAATGCGAATAAATCATATGAATTTGCGATAACGAATAAAGAAAGCGGAGAATTATATGGAGCTATCGCGCTATCCAACAACCAGCGTTTTCATAATGGGGAAATCGCTTATTGGATTGGTGAGGAATATTGGGGAAATGGATATGCGACTGAGGCAGCACAAGCTATTTTACAATTTGCCTTTAATGAAAAACAATATCATAAAGTATATGCTCGTTACTTTCGTTCAAATCCTGCTTCAGGGAGAGTCATAGAAAAGCTAGGGATGAAAAAAGAAGGAATATTAATTGATCATATCAAGAAGGACAAACGATATGAGGATTTGGTTTATTACGGAATGATTAAATAGAATTCTAGATTTTGTATTATGTGGAGACACCTTTTTTACTAAGACATAAATAAGGACATTATAAAATTTATGAAGTATAGAAGATTTGATAAAAAACATAAACTAATTGGCTATAATGAAATAGGCTAGGAATTTATATTTAAAAAAGGAAGTGCAAAACGATGGACTTCGCAACAGTGATGCAGGAGCTTGAAACTCTCGGCAAGGAACGAACGAAAAAAATATACGTATCTAATGGTGCGCACGAACCGCTTTTTGGTGTCGCTACAGGTGCGATGAAACCAATCGCAAAGAAAATAAAAATCAATCAAGCTTTAGCTGAAGAACTTTTTGCCACAGGTAACTACGATGCAATGTACTTTGCAGGCGTTATTGCCGATCCAAAAGCGATGACTGAATCAGATTTTGATCGATGGATAGATTCATCGTATTTCTATATGCTTTCCGATTATGTTGTGGCAGTAACCTTATCAGAGTCAGATATTGCACAGGACATTGCTGATAAATGGATTGCAAGTGGTGACGAGCTGAGGATGTCTGCAGGCTGGAGCTGCTACTGCTGGCTTTTAGGGAATCGTAAAGACCATGAATTTTCCACAGATAAGCTTTCCGATATGCTTGATAATGTGAAAAATACCATTCATGATTCACCAAAACGAACAAAATCCGCAATGAATAATTTCCTTTACACTGTGGGGATTTCCTATGTGCCACTCCATAAAAAAGCAATCGAAACCGCAAAGGAAGTAGGGATAGTTGAAGTCAAACGGGACAAGAAGAAAAGCAGCTTCCTAAACGCTTACGAAAATATCCAAAAGGATATTGATAAAGGAAGACTTGGTTTCAAACGTAAATATGTAAGATGTTAACCTTCAAACTTTAATTGCTTTATACAAATAAAGATCTATTTTCTGGAGTAGCATTCAATTTGGATAATTTTTTACAACAAAATATAACTCGACTATAATGATAAATGGCATATGCCCATTATGACTTCAGTAAAACAATTAACCCAGAAAGGGTTGAGAAATAATGCAATCAAAAAGAATCACAATGGAAGAAGATTTAAAAATAGCACTCTATATAAGAAAAGAAGTATTTGTTAAAGAACAAGGAGTACCATTAGCAGACGAATTTGACGAATTTGATACACTAAATTCAAAATGTGAACACCTATTAGTTTATTACAACGACGAACCAGTCGGAACAGGAAGAGTAAGAATTATTAATGGCATAGGTAAATTAGAGAGAATTTGTATACTGAAATCGTATCGTAAATTTGGTCTTGGAAAAGTTATTATTCAAGCGTTAGAACATATTGCAAAAGAACAAGGAGTTTCTGAAGTAAAATTACACGGTCAAACACATGCAGAGGGTTTTTATATTAAACTTGGTTATCAAGCTTCATCAAGTGTATTTATTGAGGATGGAATTCCGCACATTTTAATGATAAAAAAATTAGACACAGATAATTAACCTCCATTGTTCTTCCCAATTCTATACATTTTCGAGCTCATATTGCACGATCAAGCGATGATTTACTAAAAACTTGCGAAATCCTTATATCTATTTTATAGTAGAAGTACGATTTTATTAAAGGGTGAACTTTTTGTTAATTGTAGAATTCTAATCTGAATCAACGTAATAGCTTAATTTTGCCGAATAAACCACCCGTCTAGGGTGTTATTTATTGTGCAAAAAAAGCAAGATTAGAATTAGTACGCTTCTTATAAAATTTTGGCGCGACTAATTCTAGTCGCGCTTTTTCTATTCGTTGGTTTAGACAATTTTAATTTTTTACTTATTAAAATTGAGAGGACGAATCTACAATGCAAAAACAATTACAACAAATTACAGCTGATATGCAACTTGAAGAACATTATCACACATTAGAAAAGGCTCTACTTACTTTATATTTCCATAAAAATTGCACAACTAAATCTTTAGCTCATACGACAGACTTACCAATACCTATCGTTTCAGCAATGAAGAAAGAATTTGCCAAGCGAGGTTGGGGCAAACATAGCTTAACGAAAAAGGGTCAGCTTGCTATCTCGCAATATTTTCAACTCTCAGGTGCTGATACTAAACTCTACCTTCAATTAACGACTGATGATGCATTTCGTACGGAATGGATTACACAAAATATAAGCGAATTAAGCACGATTTATGACGCAAGACCCATAGCTGACGTGGCAATTGATCAAGCAAAATGTACAGTGGAGACAGCCTTAAAACGTGCATTGCTCGCACTAGACTATACGATGCTACTCAATAAGCGCATTTTGTGTTTAGGCGATGATGATTTCATCAGTATTGCACTAGCGTTTTTACTAAAGAAAATCGCTCCTCATTCCACAACTAAAATTGTTGTGTTAGATATTGATAAGCGAATTTTAAGTACGATTAGCAAGATAGCTAAGGACTATGAGCTTCCGATTAAAACAGATTATTATAACGTTCAGGAGCCTCTGCCTAAAACATACGCCCATCAGTTTGATTGCGTATACACAGATACACCGTATACCTTGATTGGCGCACAGCTTTTTTTATCACGTGCGATTAACGCACTAAAGCCAGAAGCAATGCGGCATGTGTTTTTTTCCTACGCTAAGCGTAGCTATCAAAAGCAGTGGCAACTACAACAAAGCTTATATGCTATGGGCTTCGTTATTGACAGTATTAAATACGACATAAACACCTATGAAGGTGCGCAAATTTTAGGCGCCACAAGTCAATTATTCGTATTACAAACAACAGAGCAAATGACTTCCTACATTCCTAATCAGCGTAAATTTACACGACCAATTTACACAGGAGAAATTGAACGGAAATCCGTCGTTTATCAGTGTATCCATTGTCAGCACTCACTCACAGTCGGCGCTGGCCATCAATACAACACGATTGCTCAACTTCAATCCAGTGGTTGCCCAAGTTGCAAAAATAAAAAGTTTTCACAAATTAAGAGAACAGTAGAAAAGACACAATCCCAGCATACATTAGGGCATCATATTTTATTAGAGTTGCACGATTGCGATGTTGCATTACTCAATGACGTGCAACAAATTAAAACAATAATGTGTCAAGCTGCCCATAAAGCAAAGGCAACGATTGTGACCGAACATTTCCATCATTTTTCACCTTACGGGGTTAGCGGTGTAGTCATTATTCAAGAATCACATTTAACGATTCATACGTGGCCAGAGTACGGTTATGCGGCAATAGATGTTTTCACTTGTAACAGTAAATTAGCTCTACAAGAGGCTGTTCAATATATTACTGAGCAATTTAATGCAGGAAATGCTACACAGCATTATGTGCATCGAGGAAAATAGAAAAGATGGAGGGGGCTGTCCATAAGCCCTTAAAATGAAACAGGAAAAGAAAACAACTTGTTTTTCTTTTCCTGTCGTTGTATTTTTACTTATTGAGGCGAAAGGATCTAGGGCATAGTTGTTTCATTTTGTTCAACTAGAGCCTTTTTGGCTTAATAAGTAAACTATTTCAATACATATTCTTAATTCAAGAGCCGAATATTTACGTTTGACCCTAATTATAAAATAAATTTCCCACCATGATAACAATAGTAAGTTTCAGCTTTAAGATTTTTAATCTTTCTTAAAGACTGTTCTGCTTTCTCAACATTTAAACAAAAGTTTGGATTAGCAATAACCAATTCGTGATCCTCATTAACAGCTGCATCACCTGTAATTACACTTTTTAAACTTGGAAAATATAATGAAACATGCCCTGAAGTATGCCCTGGTGTTGCTACTACTCTACATTTGTTATCTAAAATCATATCACCATCATGTACCTTTTCATCAATTGAAACATGCTTCAAATTCTTTAATTGCTGGATAAACCATTTACCGAATTCGATTTCTTCATTTGGCATATTTTCTAGCATTTCTTCCGCTTGAACTAATCTCTCTGACTTCATTTCACCACTAATGTATTTTGATTCAATTTCACTAGCTATAATGTTAATCCATGGATACTTTTCTTTGAAATTATATAAGGAACCTATATGATCATCATCATAGTGAGTAATGATGATATTCATTAAATCCCTCATTTCATATCCATTTTTTAAAATTTCTTTTTCAATCAAGGGTAAAAAATCTATATACCCTGTATCGACCAAGGTTAGTTCATTATTCAATATAATTAAGCTAGGATAGATGTAATTTTTTTGTCCATTAAATTCAAATTCAATAGATAGTTCTATTATCTTCATTTTTCTTCCTCCATATTTTTTTCTTCTATCGCAAGTGCTTTTATAGAGTTTACATTATGCCATTTTCTATATCGAAAATACCATCTGCCCAATCACAGTAAAAACTCTCTTCGTGAGAAACGAGTAACACACTTCCTCTAAACTGGATTAAAGCCTTCCGTATAGCTTCTTTCGCTTCCGCATCCAGATGATTCGTAGGCTCATCTAAAATGAGAAAATTAAATGGAGAAAGTATCAAACCACATAATTTCACTTTTGATTGTTCTCCACCACTTAATGTGCTAATTTCTTGAGAAAGGTCCTTATCTTTTACGCCACATCGTGCTAGATGCTGCCGTATCTCCTTCACATTCAGTTTAGGAAACTGTTCTGAGATAATTTGGAGCGGTGTCATTGCTCCGTTGTCCCAGTTTAAATCTTGCTCATAGTATCCCACTTTTATTTGATCTGAAAATTGAAAATGACCTGAAATAGCAGGAATACGCCCAACTAAAGTTTTTAATAAAGTTGATTTTCCAATCCCGTTAAATCCTGTAATAATAAGCTTTTGTCCACCCATAACCCCCAAATTTAATTTTGGTAAAAGTGCCGAATTATAACCAACTTCAAGGTCCTTGACTGTGAGCACTTTATTTGCTGGAATTGGCATCTCATGGAAATGAATGGATGGTTTATGAGTAAATGTTGGTGGAGCGATTCTCTCTATCCTTTCCAGTTGTTTTCTACGTCCTTTTGCTATTCTTGAATTATTCCCAGCAATATTCTTTCGAATAAACTCTTCCGTTTTTTCAATCTTTTTTTGTTGAGCGCTATACCGACGAATATAATCCTGACGTAAATGCTCCTTTTGACGGAGAAAAACTGAATATTTGCCATAATACTTCTTAATGGTTCCAAACTCTATATCACATATACAGGAAGATACTTTTTCTAAAAAACTAAAATCATGCGAAACCACAATAAAAGCACCATCAAACGCTTCTAAATAATTCGCAAGCCATTTCACATGTTCTTTATCAAGGAAGTTTGTAGGCTCATCTAGCAACAGTACATTAGGTTTTTCCAGTAAAAGCTTTGCTAAAATGACCTTGGCACGTTGTCCGCCACTTAGCTCTTGAATCTTACGATCTATTCCAATTGCATCGATACCTAAGCCGGCAGCAATTTTATTAATGTTGCTATCTACAGAATAGAAATCGTTAGCTTCCAGTTGTTCTTGATATGTTGCAGCTTGTAATAATTGTTCCGTATTACCAGTAATAGCACTATCTTGATATAATCTGTTCATTTTGTTCTCCATTTCAAACAAATCCGCAAACGCAGTCTTGAGATATTCCCAAATTGTATTGTTTCCATCAATTTCAGCATATTGATCTAAATGTCCAATTTGAATACTAGGTTGCCATTTGATTTCCCCTTCATCTGGAATAATCTCTCCCATCAATATTTTTATTAAGGTACTTTTTCCAGCACCGTTTTGTCCAACTATTCCCATATGTTCGCTCTTATGCAAATCGAAATAAGCATTTTCATATAAGGTTTTATCTATAAAAGAATGTGATAAGTTTTCAACTGTAAGTAAGCTCATAATGATTCCTCTTTTCCTAAAAATAAAAAAGCAGAGAGTAATGTCTTTTGACATTAGCCCTCTGCTTTGTGGTGTATCGTACTTTTCAGCACGTTATATACAACGCCAATTTGATGTAAAACTCATTCGAGTTGCAACAAACACAAAGGGCCATAGACAAAGCATTGTCTATGGCCCCTTAATCTATTTTTCCATCAGCAAATAGCCCTCATTAAATAAGCATAGTAAAAACCATACTTCTTCCAGACTATTCAGCCGATGAATATAAGAAGCATTATGCCCCTTGATTAAGCTCCGTACAACGCTTCATCGTATACATTTGTACAGAGCAAAGTTTTCTAGTGAGTTTAACAAATTTTATATATAGCATTTTAAAGCACCTACCTTACTGTGAATAATAACTCAGATGTTAATGAATGACAAGCCGTACTTTCTTTTATCCTTTTATTAATTACATTTTTCCCCTAATGATTATCAATTGTATATTCGTGATTTTTCTCACATTTTTTAAAACATAGATGGACAACTGTCCCTTTGCGGTACCTGTCACTCTAGGTAGCGTAAATTTAATATTCTCACCTTTACACCTTTGGATTCAATGGGTAATTGTTCCGTTGTTGAACTCGATGATGGCTTCGGCAATGCTCATGCAGAGCTCTATGTAAAATGATTCATTCCTATACTATTTTAAGTGATATTATAGTACTAGGTATCTTATAATAAATTAATTAATTCATTCGTCGTTAAGAGTGAAAGCAACGGAATTAGTATCAATGCTTCATCCTCAAGAAAACTGGAGACTGTTTTACAA
Source organism: Bacillota bacterium (assembly GCA_023389895.1). Lineage (GTDB taxonomy): Bacteria > Bacillota > Bacilli > Bacillales > Cytobacillaceae > Cytobacillus. Next base: position 19,910 of record JAEWDX010000427.1, on the reverse strand, counting down.
ACCATTGAAGCAGGTGCGGAAACATTAAATGTCCAACCGGCTATCAACAACCTGCCATTTATAAAAGATGAGTAAGGTTTGAAATTTGGCCAATGAATCAAAGATTTTGTAGAAAAAGTACGATGTGGCAAGAAAGGTGGTTTCTGTTTTGAATCTCGAAAACATTGAAGCATTCGTCTATGCTGTTCATTTAGGGAGTTTTGTTAAAACGGCTGAGGCACTATATCTAACTCAACCTTCAGTTACTGCCCGTATTCACAGCCTGGAACGTGAACTTAATGTAAAATTATTCCATCGTGTAGGGAAACAAATTTCATTAAGTGACGAGGGACGGCTATTTTTGCCATATGCAGAAAAAATTTTACAATCTTATCAGGAAGCAAAATTAAAACTGCACCAACCGATAGTCACTCCCGATGAATTAATAATAGGATGTGCAAGTTCTATATCAAACTATATTATTCCAGAAATTATTCCTACTTTTAAAAGAAAATATCCTAATGTTAACGTCAAAATTCTGACAGGACATTCAAATGATATTTTAGACAAGGTTCTTGATAAAAAAGTAGATTTTGGAATGGTTCGAACGGTTACACATTACCAAATCGAGTCTATTTTATTTCGCCATGATCCAATCGGACTTTTTACTCCTGCTGACCATCCTCTTTTACAAAATGATAGGATAACTATTGAGGAAATAAGTAAACAACCACTTATCTTCTTTGATTATGGATCGGTAGATTGGCTTATGATTTATGGTTTGTTTGAATCAAAAAACCTTAAACCTAATGTAGTTCTTGAAGTTGATAGTATGGAAGCTGCAAAAAATTTAGTCATTAATGGGCTAGGAATTAGCTTTTTGCCGGAGCATTGTGTGCGAACAGAGCTTGAAAACGGACGATTGTTTCGTGTACCGTTGATTACATCAGGGCAACTCGATGTAAAAATTGATTTTATCTATCGGAAAGGTGAAAGTAGACCACCTTTTATTGATTTTTTTATTGAATGAATCAATTTCATAAAGAGTTTATTTCTGAAAAACGAACTATTTTTTAAATGATAACAAGATGTTTATATATGTTAGAACAATAGCGATTATTATGTAATTAATTATCGTTTTCGGTTTCGTTAAGTATCTATGAAATTTAGTCGAATAAATTTTTATTAATGACTATTGACACATTGTATATAGATTTTTTCTATATAGAGATAAATTATTTATATATCTTCTTGACCAAAAATAGATTAGACTTAATGTAATAATTTTTTTACTTGGTATGAAAACGGTCTTAAGCTACGACCATACTAAGAAAGGAGTGAAGTATTAAAGATAAAAGATTTAGACTCGAATAGTAAACATAATTTGGCTTGTTTTAGAAAGTGTATTAAGCGATTTAAAGGAAAATAAATCTATTTTTTTATCCTTAAAAATCTGAATATTACAAAGTTTTTATATTTTTGTTTTATTAGTCCTTCTCTTAAACTTATTTCTTGAAATCTTATATTTGTTGGTCTCTTCAAAAAAGGAGGTTCTTATGAAAAAAATTAATCTACTGACACAAATTTTAATCTCATTCATCATTGCTATTATTGTTGGTACTATCGTTGGACCAAGTATCGAGGTTGTCAAACCACTTGGTGATTTATTCTTGCGCCTGATTAAATTTATTATTGTTCCTTTAGTTCTTGCTTCCCTAATAGTTGGCGTTGCAAGCTCAGGAGACATTAAGAAAGTTGGGCGTATGGGTGGAATAACTTTTATTTACTATATGTTAACCACGGCCCTTGCAGTAATAATCGGGTTAATCCTTGGAAACGTATTTTCACCAGGTACTGGTGTCAAATTATCTGATGCCACGGATAAGATAGAACCAACGGAGGCTCCTGGAATAGTTGATACATTGATAAATATCGTACCTAGTAATCCCCTAGGTGCATTGGTAGAAGGGAATATGCTACAAATCATCTTCTTTGCCATCTTCCTTGGATTAGCCATTACTATGTTAGGAGATAGGGCAAAAACAGTTTACAACTTCTTTGATGAACTAGCTGAAATCATGTACAAAATTACAGGAATCATCATGCGATTTGCTCCTATCGGGGTTTTCGGTCTGATAGCACCAACTGTTGGTAAATATGGACTTTCTGTACTTCTTCCACTTCTTAAGGTTATTCTAGTAGTTTATATAGGATGCATTCTTCATGCTGCATTTACCTATTCACTTTCTGTTAAGCTTTTTGCAAAAATGAGCCCATTAAAATTTTTCAAGGGAATTGCTCCAGCTAGCTTGGTGGCGTTCAGTACGACTAGTAGCGCGGGAACTTTGCCAATAACAATCAAAAACACAGAAGAAAATCTCGGTGTTTCTAGGAAAGTAAGCAGCTTCGTTCTTCCGCTCGGAGCCACCATCAATATGGATGGAACTGCTTTATATCAAGGTGTATGTGTCTTATTTGTAGCCCAATTTTTCGGCGTTGATCTTACTTTTACTCAACAGTTAACAGTTGTATTAACCGCAACTCTCGCTTCTATCGGTACGGCGGGAGTCCCTGGAGCAGGCTTGATTATGCTTACGATGGTCATAACCTCAGTAGGGTTGCCAGTTGAAGGTATTGCTCTTATTGCCGGCATCGACCGAATCTTGGATATGATCCGAACATCTGTAAATGTAACAGGTGACGCTTCCGCTGCGGTTGTTGTGAATGCTATAGAGGAGAAAAGGAATGTAAAAATAACAAATGAAGTAAGCGCATAAACAATTATTTAGATATCACAATGATTTAATCATGGCTGTAATAGACTAGAATGATGGAGTTTTTAGTTATTAGAGAAAGAATAGCTTACCCCCTCACAGTTGTTGGAGATTCGGTAGCCCAGATCTTCAACAACTTTTTCTTTTGGATTTTTACCTATATATAGAATTTCTATATCTAATTAAATTCTTTTGATATACGCTACCATTCACTAAGGATTTATACTTTAATTGAACAAAAGAAAAAAGTGGAGGGTAGCATGATGAAAACGATAGGTATTATGGGTGGTATGGGGCCACTTGCCACAGTTGATTTGATGAACAAAATTATTCGATTAACACCTGCCAAGAATGATCAGGATCATATTCATATGATTGTTGACAATTATCCACAAATTCCAGACCGTACATCAGCCATAATGGGTACAGGAATGAATCCCCTTCCTTTTATGAAGCAATCCGCTAAGAAATTGGAAGCAGCAGGGGCAGAATTGATCGCTATCGCCTGCAATACTGCTCATTATTATTTGCATGAGATTCAAGCTGCAATCAATATCCCGATTATAAATATGCCCAAAGAAACTGTAAGATTCATAGATGAAGTTGGTTTAAGAAGCGTAGCATTATTAGCGACCGATGGTACAATGGCAACCAAGCTATACCAGAAGTTCCTCCGTGAAAGTAAAATTGCTGTAGTGGAGCCTGACGAGATTACACAAGTTAGCGTTATGGAAGGTATTTATGCTGTAAAAGCCGGAGATATCACGAAAGGCAAGAATTTATTGTTTCAAGCATCGCAAACAATGATTGATAAAGGAGCAGAGGCAGTTATTGCAGGGTGCACCGAAATTCCACTCGTTTTAAGTGAGTTGGATGGAATCAAAATAATAGATCCAAGTCATATTTTAGCGCAAAAGGTTGTAGATATCACTTTTAAGGTAGCGTAAAATAATCCCCACCTATATTCTAGATGGGAATCTTAGCTTTTATGAAAAAACCAAATTATACCATGAATATTATATAAACAAGCTACTTGACCTTTTCTAAGATGTGTACTACAATTTTGAACAATAATAAATAGCAGATCTAATTAAGCTATGAAAAGGACATGAGTTATTCTTCGTTTTCTTACTAGAGAGCAGGGTCATTGGCTGAGAGCCCTGAAGAAAAGGGAATAATTTACCGCCTTAGAGCTTTTATAGGGAAATGGGGAAACCCAGACTATCTATAATCGGGAAATCCGTTATCTTTTTCGAGCAGAAAGCAAGCTTATTGTTTGCTTTATTAAATCAGGGTGGAACCACGATCACACTCGTCCCTACTACTATTGGGAGGAGTGTGGTCTTTTTTTATTAAATTAAATAGTCCAGCATTGAAGAGGACATGAATTATTCTTCGTTTTCTTACTAGAGAACAGGGTCATTGGCTGAAAGCCCTGAAGAAAAGGGAATAATTTACCACCTTGGAGCTATTATAGGGAAATGGGAAAATCCAAACTATCTATAATCGGGAAATCCGTTATCTTTTTCGAGTATAAAACAAGCTTATTGTTTGTTTTATAAATTAGGGTGGAACCACGACCACACTCGTCCCTACTATTGGGAGGAGTGTGGTCTTTTTTATACAAATAAAAATTAGGAGGAATTAAAATGTCTAATCAAGTAGAAGCAGATAAAAGAAATCATAGAAAGTTAGGTCAGGAATTAGAACTATTCACTTCTATGGAGGAGGCTCCAGGAATGCCCTTTTTCTTGCCAAAAGGAATGGTCATTCGGAATGAGCTTGAAAATTTATGGAGAAAAAAGCACCAAAAAGCAGGCTATCAGGAAATTAAAACACCGATTATGATGAAACAAGAGCTTTGGGAACAATCTGGTCATTGGGATCACTACCATGAGAACATGTACTTTTCTAATGTCGATGAGCAAAATTATGCGATTAAACCGATGAGTTGCCCTGGTGCGATCTTAATTTACAATAGCAAACGAAGAAGCTATCGAGAATTACCGATTCGTTATGCGGAACTTGGGTTAGTTCACAGACATGAGCTTTCAGGATCTTTGAATGGACTTCTAAGAGTTCGATCCTTTACTCAAGACGACGCACATTTATTTGTTCGGATGGACCAAATTGAATCTGAAATCGAGAAAGTCCTTGAATTAGTTCATGAATTTTACTCTCACTTTGGTTTTGAATATAAGGTAGAACTTTCTACACGACCAGAAGAATTCATGGGCTCAGAGGAAATTTGGGATAAGGCAGAATCCGCACTAGAATCTGTTTTAAAAAGAAAAGAAATCGACTATCAGCTTAATCCTGGTGATGGGGCTTTTTATGGTCCAAAAATTGACTTTCATATTTTAGATGCCCTCGGAAGAAGCTGGCAATGTGGTACGATCCAATTGGATTTTCAAATGCCACAAAAATTTAATTGCGCTTATATAGGTGAAGATAATAAACTTCATCTTCCCATTATGATTCATAGAGCCATATTTGGTTCAGTGGAGCGTTTTATGGCCATTTTAATTGAACATTTTGCAGGGGAATTTCCACTTTGGCTGTCACCTGTTCAAGCAAAAATCATCCCTATTTCTGATGCACAAATAGCTTATGCCAATGATGTAAAATCCAAATTGGAAGCAGCAGGAATACGTGTGGAAGTGGATGATAGAACTGAAAAAATGGGATTGAAGATTAGAGAAGCAGAAAAACAAAAAATACCTTACATGCTTGTTATCGGAGATAAAGAGGTTGAAAACCAATCCTTGGCGCTAAGAAAACGGAAAGAGGGAAACCTTGGTGTGTTGAGCATTCAAGAAACAATCGAACGGTTCAATAAGGAAGTTAACCATAGTAGATGATTAATATTCAAAGCCCGAAAGGATTAAATTGGAGTACCTGTAAAAGACTTAAATAGAGCAATAGATTTTTATAAAGAAAAAAAGAAGTTACTTTTATCGACGAACCACATGTTGTGGCTAAAATGGGAAAAACAGAAACATGGATGGTATTTTTTAAAGATACAGAAGATAATACTCATGCATTGATGAGTGAAGTACAAATTTAAGAAAAACAAAAGGAGACCGACGAAATAATATGAACGGTCTCCTTCTGTTCAACTAACCGTCCGATTCTTATCTTAATCGACAATGAACAATCATAGAGATACTATCTTTTGTAAAAGCATCTTTCTTCCATGAACCGTAAAGGTTTATTAGCTCAAAACCATGTGAATCTAATAATCGATGAAGCTCCATTGGAAAGATATAGCGAAGTGAAATCGAATCTCTTGCTGTATGAATTAATTTCTCATTTTCCATAATGTCAGTCTGAGTCACACAATATAAAATTTGAGTGTCATGACTGTACTCTTCAAAGTGCTTTTCGAATACAGTTTGATTAGCATTATTTATATGAGACTCCTCAAATTCCTCAACAACTGATAATTCAGCTAAATTAGCATTTCGTGTATCAAATATAAATTGTCCATTCAAATTGATTTACATATCACATATTGAAAATTCTATAAGTATCATGTATTTTATTTTAGAACGTAACCTGAATAATCTTTATTACTAATGCTGGCTTTTTTGTCTGCTGCTCTATTAACGAAAACAAATATAATTAATGCTACAATTACTAAAATGGCACTACCAATACCAACATAATTAATTGAGCTAACACTAATTACTCCTCCACCTACTATTGCACCTAAACCTATCCCCATGTAAAGGGCCGATGCGCTGAAGGATAAAATCATAGAAGCTTGTGAAGGATTTAAAGAAATCAGGAATGAATTTAGGGCTGGATTCATTCCGAAACCAGGAATCCCCCATAATAAACTAACAAGTCCTGCAAGAATTATTGATAATGTGGATGGAGTTAGTAACATTAACAATGAGAACACCGCTAATAAAATTGAAAATCCAAAAAGTGATAATTTAAGTGTTTTTGGAGCACCAATTCGATCAGTTAGGAATCCCCCGACCAAATTACCGAATAAAGCACCTATTCCTAATAAAAATAAGAAAATGCTTATATTTTCAACACTTGTAATTTCTGTAATTATTGGTGCTATATATGTGTAAGTCATGAAACCACCTGTTGTACTAATAATGCTAACGCTTAATGTTAGAATAATAATCTTATTGAAGCTCTTTAATCTTTCTTTAATGCTCAATGATACTTCCCGTTCTATTTTAGGTAAGAAAATCATAACTCCTATAACTGTTATTAAAGAAATTACTGCTACAAATACAAATGAATATCGCCAAGTTAAAGTATTTCCAATTGATGTACCAATGGGAGCCCCTAGAATTAATCCTACTGTTATCCCAGCAATAACAAATGACAAGGCTTTTCCTCTCATTGTGTCGGGAACTAAACTTGTAGATGCAGCCATAGCTAAAGGCGTAAACACTGCGGCTGCTAATGAAGCCAATATTCTTGTTATAAATAATAACTCTAAAGAAGTCACAACTGCAGAAAGACAATTTGCAATCGTAAATACAATCATCGATATGACTAACAAAGTTTTTACAGGTATATTTAAAGTTAGGGTTCCCAAAACAGGTGCACCGACTGCATACGCAATTGCAAATGCAGTGACCAATTGTCCGGCTGTTGCAATTGATACATTCATATCATTCGCAATACTTGGTAACAAACCTGCAATAACAAAATCATCTGTTCCTATAATAAAAGTTCCGAGTACTAATATAAGTAGACGATAGTTCAATTAATCCCTTCTTTCCTCTTTTTTCTTTTCTTCTCGCCAAAATTTAAGAAGTATCTCTAAATGCTGTTCAGTGTCCCTGAGATGTTGGATTTGTTCACGTACACTCTTTAACTTTTCTGAGTAAAGTTCGATGGCTGAATCTGTACATCCATTATTTTTGGTTGCTTGGAAATTGTTACAAGAAATAATGGGGTAAATTTCGTCAGTGTTTAACCCTAATTCTAAAAACAGCTGAACAGCTTGCACTTTCTCGATATCTGATTCTTTAAATTCACGATAACCGTTTTTTAATCTAGAAGGACTAATCAGCCTCTTTTGTTCATAATATCGTAACGAACGCACACTCACCCCAGTTTTCTTCGAAAGATCCCCTATCATCATTGGTGTTCCCCCCTTTTTCTAGTGTTGTTACTTCAATAATAAAGTATTACACCATGTCAGGGTCAATTAGTTGATAAATTAAAGGACACAACATATTTTATATGACTAATATGTTATGTCCTTTCTTCTTCAACTAAGGTCCCGATTATGGAACAACGACCTCATAACTTTTTGTAGACATCCGCGTAAGCTACTTTCAATTCTTCTCTGGACACCACGATCTGAATGATGGATAAGACTTTTCATTTATTTTCTCTCATAGTCGTGCTTTACTTTCTGTGATAATAATTTTAAAGTTGCCTCATGTAATCTGTCCGCATTTAGCGGATTGTATGTGTCCATCGATAAATCAATAGGTTTTCCTTTTATATAAGCTGTAAGTCCTTGCGAAAACGGCTGTTCTACTAATTGAATTATTGGTAATATAGCTTCTTCAACCGTTTTTCCTTTAAATTTATACATAATCGCCATAAATGCTTTCAACATTCGATTACCAAAGGCAACAGATGAACCAGTTGTACGAACAAGCCATGGATTATACAAAATTGTTCGAATAGATGAATGTGTTTTTGCAAATTTAACAGCTAATAAATCATTTAATCGGCTCCCGTTTCGCATCGCTTTAAAACTCTCAAACGAATGGAATAATTGCAAATTATCCCATTGAATATTGCCTTTCATTCCTGGAGCACTAACATTAAACACGATTGGTTCATCCGATTTTTCAAGTAAAGGTGCAAGTCCATAGCTTAATATAAAACGACTTATATAATATAATGCAAATGTATGTTCAAAGCCATCTTTTGTCTTGTTTGGTTCTTTACGAAAACCTTGATTGGCTGCAAAAAAGAAGACCTTATCCAATTTATTAACCTTCGCTGCTACTTCATTTATTACTCGTTCATTTTCTGAAACCAAAGACAAATCTGCTTGGATAAAAGTTGCACGCTTCGTTGCATTATGTTGCTTTGCAAATTGCAAAAATTGCTTTCCTTTTTCCTGTGAATAGCCCACAATAATGACTTCATTACCTTTCTTTAAAAAATCATCTGCCAGTGCACGTCCCATTCCATCCGTACCACCTTGAATTAGAATCGTTTTCATCTATACTCTCCATTTTTTTGTCATTATTAACACAACAAGCGTTGTGTTAATAATATTATAATGAAAGTACAAATACAGAAACAACCAACAAAACGAACAACTTGTTGGGATAAGGAGAAAAGCAAATGAAAGTACAAAATATACGGAAAACCTCCACAAAAGCTTCAATAATGGAATCGTTTACTCAATTATTAAAGAAAAAGGAATTAGAAAAAATCACCATAAAGGATATCACAGATTCAGCAAATATAAACAGAGCGACATTTTATGCACATTTTGATGATAAATATCAGTTATTCGATGAATTATTTGGAGAGTCAGCTTTTAGGTTGGTTAAAAAACATACTAGAAGAATAGAACACCAGCATAGTGTAATGGTAGATCCTCTACTTGATGCAGTATTTGAGTATCTAGAGCCAATAAAAGAAAACTGTCCGTATACCTATCAAAACTTATTACCTCGACTGCGTGAAAAAATGGTTAATGCTTTAATGAAGTATTTCGAGTCAAGTTGTCATTTAACTGTCGAGAAAGAAGTTAACTATTTCACAATCATGCTATTTGCGAGAATGATTTATGATGCAGCGGAATTATCTATTGTTGAAAAAACCTTATTGTCAAAACAGCAAATAATCGACCAAATGACAGATATGTTTAACCAAATTTAAGGTTATTTAATCAGCCCTTTTTGCATTAAACGAATTTCGACATATTCTTTCTTTTATTATGAAGAGAAATAAGAAAAGATGGTGTGAAAATCCAATTTCACACCATCTTTTTTAAAGAACTTTATTGTAAAAAATTATAACCATTTTCCCTCTGCAACAACAAAGATACGACCGCCTATTTGTGTTGATAAATTCTCATCGATTTTTTCTAAAATATATTCCCATCTTTGAAATTTAAAAACTCTCCTACCTATATTCCATAAAATGAAACTCAATCAGTGGGGGTTTTCCGAAGCACAGGACGTGCAAGTGCCGACGTTGCCACAGGACGTGGCGCTCTTAGTCGGCCTCATCCCTCACTGATTGTTAGTTGAACTAATCACGCTCAAAACGCCACGTCCTGTGGCTTCACCTGACTAGGACATCCTGTCCGTCGTCGGGCTTTTACGGGCAGTTGATCCCCCACTTAGTAATTTTTATTTCTCTCAATTTCTTGAAGTGGGGGTCTTACTGCCCGTTAATGCGGGATAAAGAATGGGTAGCTTCACATGTGAAGGATATTTTTTCCCGTGATAAAGCTTCTGCACGGCAGTTACAGACTTTGGATCCTCATAAGGATTAATCCCTGTGTTCGTATTAGGGAAAAACTCCATATAATTACTAGATGTTATATCAATTCTGATTTTATGTCCTTTTTTAAACACATAACCATTAAAATACATTTCCATCTCATATTTTTCTATCTTCCCTGGTGTAAGCAGTTCTAATTTGTCAAAGCCCTTTCTGAATTCTGCCCTTATCACATTGTCAGATATTTTCCTTGCAATTCCTTTATCATCAACATCTGACACCCTTACGATAAAATCTGTGTCTACAGCACTTGAAGATGCATAAAACTCAGCATATACATTTCCTGCCATTCCTACATCACAGGATAGCTCTTCAGTATCGTAAACTAGGCAGTCATTACGAAGTTGTATATGATTGCAGTGGTAAGGTTCTACGTGACCCTCTTCCCCAATTGGCTGTTCTGGGTCATAAATGTATGTGTCAAAGCCTGTGTTTTCCTCTGGTTCTAGAAGAATTTTCCCATCACCAAAGATAGAATTTGCACTGCCTTTGCTTGAAAGATAGAAGTTTACCAGCTTGGATTCTATCGGGTTCCAATCTTCTGATTCCCGCCATTGATTTTCTCCTACCATATAGTATATCGCTCTTGGCTTTTTATCCTCGCCATTTTCAATGCGTTTAAGATATTTATCAAACCATCTTATGATTCTTGTGTCAAAATCATAATCAACAGCATTGTCGCCAAACGCTAAATCCCTGCAATCTCTGAAGGAATTAAGCCCATGTGGCCATGGACCGATAACTATTCTTCGTCCTGGAACATTATGCTTAGTTAAAAATCTCCACGTTTCTTGAACCCCTAGGGCATCCCCATCATACCAGCCTGACATAATAAGCATAGGAATTTTTATCTTTTCACTATGAATCGTATTGTCAGAGTGCTTCCAAAAATCGTCATATTGATAATGCTCTGCCCATAAATCCCAAGGACCAGATTTTTTACCGATTATTTTCTCTGGTATTTCTCTAATCGGTCTATGCTTTACTGCTTCCTCAATGCTGATTGTTTCACCAGCAAAAACACCAAAATCTACCCTATTGCTTACTGATTGCGCAAGTGTCCAACAAAGCAGTGGCCAAGAACAAATGGTACCGCCTCGTCTTGCCGTATCATAAAAAGGAGAACCAACGTTAACTTCACTTATCGCTGTTTTAAGATGTGGATTTCCACTTGTGGCTGCTGAAGTCGTAGTATATCCTAAATAACTTGCTCCCCACATGCCAATATTGCCATCACACCAGCTTTGGGCTGCAATCCAGTTAAATAAAGCATCTGCATCCTCTCTTTCATGCTGGAAAGGTTCCAAAATGCCATCGGAATCCGAACGTCCTCTAACATCCTGAACAACTAAGGCATATCCTCTTGCTACCCAATGCCAGCAGCGATTAACTTCTCTTTGCTTTCCATAGCAAGTTCTCACTACAATAGCTGGAACCTTTTCCCCCTCGCCAAGCCCCTCAGGCAAAAGGATCTCAGTAGCTAAATTTACATTGTCCTTTGTCTTTACAAAAATAGTACCTAGATGGTTTATTCCATATTGCACCTTTGAAAGCAGAGGATCTGCATATTTTGTAAGCGGAGTAAGTTTTTCATAGCCTTTCATAACGGCAATCTCAGAAGATATTCTACCTGGATTTGAGAAAGCAATGATTCTCCCATCCACTGTCATAATATCTGTAACACCCATGGATTTCCTTTGTGCCCAAAGCTGTGAGGTTACTTTTTTTCCGTCTATTATATCTGTAAATGTAAGGTATCTGCTATACTCATTTCCATTTGAAAGGATAACTCTCTCACCTTCCCATTTACAAGTATGATAGGCCTCAAGCTCACTATGGATTTTACTATAGTCAATCAGTGTAACTTTTTTATCTTTATTAAATGGCTCCCTTTTTAACTGAACCCTCGTTCTTCTATCAACATCACATACTTCTACTATTTTTTCCTTAAAAGTAATACTTCCGTTATAGACACCGGAATAATAAATATCAAAGCTTCGATCGATTAAATAATTTGCCATGCTGCATCCCTCCAGAAATCGATATTGTTATTTCCATACCTGCTCAAATACTCTTATCCAGTTACCGCCAAGAACTTTTTTAATTTCTTCATCCTTGTAGCCCCTTGCCATAAGTCCTCTCGTTATATTAATAAAGGAGCGATAATCCTTAAACCCTTTTACAAATTCTGTTGAAGGACCGTCACCTGGTTTAAAGCCCAAGCTCGGCGCAATTAAATCCTTAAAAGCTAGTGCCATCCATTTTGTTTGCGGCATAGGCCAATCAGTTCCAATCCCGACATGGTCGATTCCTACAAGATTTATTACATAGTCAATATGATCTAAGAAATGCTCTATCGTGGTATCTTCGGGATTTTCCGCTATGAACCACGGCATCGCAAAAATCCCCACTACACCGCCTGTATTGGCAATGGCTTTGATTTCCTCGTCGGATTTTGACCTTGCATGAAAAAATACATTTTCCACACCTGTATGAGACGCAATGACAGGCTTTGTTGAATATTTACAAGCATCTAAGGTTGTTTGCTTGCCACAGTGGCCTACATCGACCACAATGCCAAGTTCGTTAAGCTTTTCCACAAATTTTCTGCCAAAGCTTGATAGTCCAGCATTATTTCCTTCCATACAGCCTGCCCCAATGAGATTATGATTATTGTAAGTAAGCTGTACAACCCTAAGACCAAAATTGTACATTTGTTGGAGAAGTCTAAAATCCGTTCCGAAGCCATCCGTTTCTTGGCAAGTTATAATTCCAGCCTTTAAATTATTTTCATGGGCATACTTTATGTGTTCTACGTTTGTAACCTTCATAAGCCAAGGTTTTTTATCAAACTCTTCTTGCAGATTTATAGATGAAGAATAAAGCTCCATTTTGTCTGTCACACTAATCTCTCTACACCCTGCGGTTATCCCACTGTCATACCAGCAATCCTTGTAAAGTTGCTGCAACTTGCCGTCAAGTGACCACCTTTTTATTTTCTCGGAAGTAACCATGATTCTTTCAACAGCACTTTCTGGACAGGCTTCCTGTGCCAATTTTTGTGTTTCTTCCTCAAAGTTTTCTGGAAAAGAGTATGTGCTAATTGGACCTTGAAACAACATATCAATAACGATGCTTCCATCATGCAGTTCCCTAGCTCTTTTTTCTTGTTCCTCAGTTAAATTAAATTCATAGAGTTCTTCAATCAATTAACTTCCTCCTTTAGCTGTATTGCCTTATTTATAACAAAATCTGCTGCTGCTAAATCCTCAACAGCAAGTCCTAAAGCTTTAAACACTGTGATATCATCCTTATTTTGTCTTTTACTAATTTTTCCGAGAATAACATCTCCAAGTTCCCCTTGAATATGCTCTCTCGTTATTGCCCCCTGCTCCAAAGGGATTAAGTAGTCACCTGCTTCATTTACAGTTGACTCTATGCAATCAGAGTATAGCTTGCAGTTTTTAATTAGGTCCGTATCAAGTTCTCTATTATCAGGAGTACAAGCTCCCACAGCATTTACATGGGCACCTCTTTTAACATGACTACCAATAAGGATTGGCTCCTTTGCTGACGTTACTGTGCAGATAATGTCAGCATCTTTTACAGCTTCCTTTGAAGTATTACATACCGTAATATGTATATTAAATTTTTCATTCATTTCCTTAGAATATTTAATTGCTGACTCCTTATTTCTATCCCAAACCTTTACAGTATGAATATTTCTTACTAGCTTAATTGCCTCTAATTGCTGTCTTGCCTGAAGTCCTGAACCAAGAATAGCAAGAACCCCCGAGTCCTCATTAGAAAGCAAATCCGTTGCAACTGCACTCACTGCTGCTGTTCGAATGGCAGTAATGGATTCTCCATCAACAACCGCCTTAAGGCTACCAGTCTCCGTTTCGAAAACTAACACTACTCCCTGATGAGAGTGTAATCCCTTGTTAAAGTTCTCAGGAAAAATAGTTATGACCTTTGCTCCTGCAATATTTTTTGAATGAATGGCAGAAGGCATCAAGCCTAGAATATTTCTGTCTTCAAGTCTCATGGCGGTTCTTAATATTTGAAAAGCTTCACCCTTTGATAAAGCAGAAAGAGTTTCTTTCATTAACTTGATGCAACTTTCCATATCTAACAGTTCCTTTACCTGATTTCCAGTAATAAAGGTCATAAAATCTAATCCTCTCTTTCACGAACTCTTCTTATTAATATATTATAATGATATAGACTATGACTGTATATTGACCTTAAATTGTCCTTAATATAGTGTTTAACTACATGTAAAATGAAACTCAATCAGTGGGGGTCTTTCAGCAGTTAATCCGCGAAAAATTATGGAGGTAGAAAGATGAATTTTAAGCTAGCAGTAATAGGTCATATTTCCTCTATTGAAGAAATTGAGAACCTAATAAAACATAAATTCACAAACATTGATGTTTATAAAATAGAATTTAATAATGATGAAGACGTTGAAATAGCACTCTCTAACGTTATGAAAATAATGTCCTTTTGTGATGCCATTCTTTACACTAGAATGCAGCCTTATAAACTTCTCTCTAGCAGAATTGAACACAAAATACCAACAAGATATGTCGATATCGATAAGTCAAACCTCATCCATAGTCTTCTTATAGCTTCCTATCATTATGGCGTTAATATAAAGCGAGTAGGCGTGGATACCCTCGATTATGATTCTATTATGAGTGCATATAAGTCCTTAAATATACCAATTGATATGGTAACTCCTCGACTCGTTCATGTTGATACGAACTCAAATCATTTTGTACGAAATGTTGGTGAGGAACATTTAAAAAATTTCAAGAAGGGTCTATGTGAGTTTTGCTTAACAAATATCCGCTCAGTGCATGAATTTCTTACTGATAACTCAGTACCTAGCGTTTTACTTACCCCGAGTACTGAGGCCTATATCTATGCAATAAGGAAAATTCTTTTAAGTGACAAGCTTAAAAAACTTAGCGAAAACAAAATTGTAGCTATAAGTATAGTGGCAAGTCCTAGTAATGAATTTTATATTTCTAATAATACTGTCCTGAAGGAAGTTCTTGAGCTAAACAAAGTAGCAGAAGCTATTGCTATTTTTGCCCAAAAGATAGAGGGAGCTCTCATTACCATAAGCAAAACAGATTTTATGCTCATATGTGAAAGCCATCATTTAGAGAATGTCACAGATAACTTTTCTAAAATCGATATTCTTTCAAATTTATACACAAATGCCTCTCATGTGCTGAGCATTGGGATAGGCTATGGCGATTCTATTAAAATCGCAAAGGCAAACTCTGACCTTGGTTTGCACAAAGCTAAAAGAGAAGGTGGTAGCAGGGCCTATCTAGTTTATAGTCCTGATAATATCGTAGGTCCTCTAGAACCAAATGAACACAAAGAAATTATCCCTCATATTTTTGATGAACGACTCATTCAAATTGCAGAAGCTTCAGGGCTTAGTATAAATACTGTTTTTAAAATAGACTGTATTATAAAACAAAAGAATAGCCGGAATTTCACTTCAAATGAGCTAGCAGGTGAGTTAGGTATCAGTCCAAGAACAGCAAACCGAATTATTGCAAAACTTGATGTAAGTGGTTATACGTCAGAGGTTGGCAAACACGTGATAAAAGAAAAGGGAAGACCAAGTAGAGTGATAAAGCTGTTGTTTTAGCACTTTTAAAATATCTATTTGATAAAGAAACAACTTTATCTTATTACAAATTTCCAATCCTTATTGCAATTTATTAGACATCCTAAAGTATAATGGGGCTTCTAATAAATCCCGAACATAAAACAGGTAGAGAAATACGCATCGTTTTTCTCCACCTGTTTTTCTATCTTCGTAATTTTTTACTAAAAGCAACTACGTGGGCTGGCTACTTTTAGTAAATTATGAGCCATGACTACGATGCCAAACTCCGTTTAAGCTTTATTTAAGCCCCTAAGAGAAAAGCGACGGAACGGCCGATTGACTTATTATTTTCTTCAGTAATCATTTGATTGCTCATAAAAATCGTCCTCCTTGTAAGTGGTGTGGTAACTTCATTTTACAATATAGGACGATTTTTTTTGCTTATTTCTGAAAACGAGTAAGGCTGTCCCCAAAAGTCATTTTTTAATGACTTTTGGGACAGCTCCTTCTTACCCCTAGTCAAGTGTTTTATAAATTTTTCTCGGTGGAATGATTTTATTTTGAGTGGGAGGGCTAGCCCTCCCACTCAAAATAAAATTGCACATACCAAAAAGACCTAACGATTTTCCATTTTTTCCGCAAGGTCAAATATGCTATAGTGAAGTTAACCTATTACGAAAAGGTGGATGCTGTTTCGTAATCATAGGTGATACCGTGTGTAATAAGGTGAAATGCAACTTTCAGGAACTTATTCACACAAGCGATTGATGCAACTTTATGAGGTTTTCTCTGAGGTTGCGTTTTTAATTTATCATAATAATCCACGATGTGATTTTGTGTCTTTTTACGAAGTGTAATCATCGTTTGGATCATATAAAATAAAATCTTGCGGAGCTTGTTATTTCCACGCTTATTGATTTTGTCTTTGTAAAATGTATTTCCTGATTGATAGCGCATAATATCAATTCCCACATAGGCATTCAATTGCTTATGGTTTTTAAATCGACGAATATCTCCGATCTCTCCAATTATACGAACTGCGGTTGCTTCACCAATTCCAGGGAAGGACAGAAGGACTTGATACTCCTTTCTTTCTCTCGATAGCTCGACCATTTGCTTTACGAATTGTTCCTTTTTTTCCTTTAAATCGGCATTCCGTCTGGCATAATCACAGACCTGCTCACAACGCACATCATCTTTTGAAATCGCTGGATAAGGATCTTTCGCAGCTTTGAGTAAAGCAATTCCTTTTTCTCCCGCACGAACTAACGATAAATTCTTTTTTGTATTCGCTTTTAAACGATTTAGAATGACCGTTTTTGAATAAATTAATACCTCGTCTGGATGAGGATATAATTGAACAATATTCAGGAAGAGGGTAGAACGAGTAGAAAATAATCGCTCTAACTCTGGGAAACTGAGCTGTAAAATGGCATTCATTCGATTGAAAAGATGCGTGATTTAATGATCTAATTCGTTATAGTAGCGCGTTAAGGCACGCATTTGATGATAATAGTCATCTTCCTGATACGTTTTTTTACGCTCCACCCGGAAATGGGATTTTGCCAAGTCATGCGCATCACTTTTATCCGTCTTTTGTCTTCGCATCGAAGCCATTTGGAGAGTTTAACGCTTTGAACGCTGAATATATATGTTCAATTTCTCCATCAAATTCGCACCTGCGATAACGATCGTAAATCACCATCGTACTTTTTCCCATACTGACATCAAATGCCACGATATGTTTCATCTAAATCTCCTCCTTCATAGCCAATCATAGAAGTCTTCACAGTGCCTTATCGATTCCATTTTCTTATACACGATCTCACGGACCCAACATACTAAACTGATTCATATAAGGATGTGAAGTTGGTCAGTTTATAATACGGACTCTATATTGGTCCTAGGGGCTGTTTGACCCTACTTCACTTCTACTATAAAAAATAGTAGCACAAACCATGGCCTTGGTCTGTGCTACTAATGTTAGTATGTTTCTTATTCAGAAAACGAAAATGAAGTTTGATTTGTTTCTTGGTTATCGCTCTATTTGTTCTCACTTTCTTTTTTTGCTTTAGTTTTCTTGTCCTTCTTCTCTACATTGCTAAAATCTTCATCGAGCCAAAAACCGTTTACCCTTCTTAACTCTTTTACTTTTTCAGGGAACAAAATATTCTTTTCTTCATAAACTTTTCCCATTAACTTTTTGTCATTATCTTTGTCTAAAAGTCTATCTTTAATAATTTCACAATTACCTTTTTCAAAACCAATCCATTTTCTACCTAATAATTCACTTACTGCAAAAGTTGTTCCACTACCACCAAAAGGATCTAAAACAACATCATTTTTGTTTGTACTCATTGTAATGACTCTATCAAGTAATTTTACTGGAAGTTCATTAAACTTTCTGTTCTTTGAATTTTTATGCCTAACGGGATATATATCTAACCAAACGTCTGAAACATTTACACCCTTTGGATTCATTTTATTTTTATATCCACCATAATCTTTTGTTTCTCCACCACAATGTCTACAAGTTTGTAATGGTATTCGTTGAGGATTAAATGTTTTAGGTTTTGTACCTTTCACATAATATAAAAGACTATAATGTGAAGGATATAGTCTATTCTGTATTGGTAAACTAAATTTCATGTCAACCGCTATCCAAACCCGAAAGTTTAACTTTTGATTTAAATAGTCAGATAAATAAGTATGCCATTTAGGAATATTATAAATAAAAAGTGAACCATCTGGCTTTAAAACTCTTACGCATTCATCTAACCATTTCATACACCATGAAATATACTCACTATATTTTAAATGATCATCCACACCTTCATCATATTCTTTATCTAAATTAAAGGGAGGATCTGCAAAAATACAATCCACTGAATTATCGGGAACTAATTTCAATAACTTAACACAATCACCATTATACAATTTACCGTTTCCTGTTTCAAAATACGGTTCAAACGATTCTGTTGCATTTTTTTTAGGTTCTTCTTTTTTACCAGAGATAAATTGAGCAATTTCCTTAATATTATTCAAATATGAATCTTCAAAACCACTAGGTATTCTCCCTAGAGTAAGTTCTAATTCTATTAAATTCATATCTATATAAGAAAGAATATTTGAAAGTATTTTTTCTTCAGAAGGAATTACTCCTGATTCTTTATACTGCTCTATGTCTGATTTTCTGATTTTTCTTTTACGGAAATGATCATAAACGTCTTTTTCCGAATGCCCTTTTTGGTTTGCAACGAAAAAAATTACGTCGTAAACGCTAAAAAACCTCATATGCTCTACTCCTTACGTAACTTATAGTCTGTAGACTTATCGACTACATAAATTCTATCATTTAAGCTATAAAGCGTCAATTTAAGTAAAGGGGCTGTATCTTTGAAATACCAAATTAACATAAGGGGCCAATTTGGTGAAGTTGTTCGTAAAATACGAATGGAACAGAATATTTCGCAAGAAGAACTTGGTTATTTATGTGGATTGCACCGAACTTACATATCTGACATTGAACGTGGAATACGAAATGTTTCCTTAGACAATATAGAGAAAATAGCAAAAGCCCTCAATGTACCACCTAAGAATTTATTTGATTTTTCCATTTTAAATGATTAAAGAGGGGGAACTATCTTTACAATGAAAATTGCAAAAGAATATTTTACTCAGGCTGCTAAGGATTTACATCATAACAAACCCGCTTCCCAACAAGCATATCATGAAATAGTAACATCAATTTGTTCCGCAGTTAATCCTATTGATTCAGATGTTTTTATTATTAATAATACAGAAAAAAATATTAACGGTGTCGTTCCATTGAAAGAAAAATGCTATATAGAACTTGAAAATACCTATAACTGGTTTAGGGAAAAACCTCTTGACGTTCTGAAATATGAAAAGAAAAAAGGTGGTCCGATTGATGTTTATAAAGAGTTTGATAATGGTGAAAAAGTTGGTTTAGAATTTGAAACTGGTAACATTAGTTC
>JAEWDX010000349.1 GCA_023389895.1 Bacillota bacterium | reverse complement strand
ACTTCATCTTTAAGGATTATGCTTTATTGTTTTCAGCGACCATAACAAAGCGATGTTCGAGGCTTTCAATATAACCTGTTTTCTCAAGAGTCTTCTGCAAAGCCTTTAGTTGGTTTTCATGATTTTCTACTGAGAATCCTGGGAATTCCCATTCAATAATTTTTGCATAATAGACAACTGCACCTACATCGAAAAAACGTAGATACGGGAAATACTCCTGCATAAACAATGATTTGAAATCATGTTGAGTAAATTTTTGTATTTCTTTCGCAAGACAAAAATCGGCATATTCTGATGTATAGTTTTCAATAATTCGCCTTGATAAGTCTATATTATTCTTTCCACCAACTTGCTGCGTAATAAAAATTCCGCCCGGCTTTAATATACGTTTAATTTCCCGTACATCATACGCTTCGTGACGGTTTATAATCACATCAAACATATTATCATCAAAGGGTAATCGAGCGTCATCAACTATTGGTTTAACGCAGATTCCTAATGGTTCTAGAGTATTTTTGCATAATTCCACATTAGGTTCCCATGCTTCTGTTACAGCGGTATTTCTGTATGGGTGACCTAGTGTCATTAAAAACTCACCACCACCAGTCCCCATATCCAATAATTGATGCTCAGACTTTAAATATTGTGAAATCAATTCTTTATAGTCCCATGGCAATCCTTCTTCTTCCCAACCGTCAGCTAAATGCGAAAAATTCCAGCCCTTGAAGTAATGCTGTTCCTCTCGCAACCATTGTTCTTTTAATTTAGTCCAATTCATCTTTCCTACCCCATTTCATGAATTTTCTTCTTTAGAAATGGTGCAGTTATGTGATAGCTAAACTTCTAAAGCTTGGTGCAATCAGCTATCAAATCACTGCACCAAGCTGTTTTCTCGAATCTTTCTCATATACGAGTTCACATCCTTTAAGTCTCTCTTTGCAAAACTATATTATTGTTACGTAGTGAAATCTACTTTTGGATTTTTGCTATTGCATCAGCATATTTCTCATACGATTTTTTCCATTCCTCTTTACGAGACTTCATTGTTCTTCCGTCCAGTAATGCATGAATGACATCTAAACATACATGCCAACCAGCAAGATCGCGTGGCGTATGCTCCGTTATCCTCTTTATCTTTTCATTTAGAACTAATAAACACCCGTCTGAATTTGGATATAATTCAAATCGCACAAGATCTTCCGCCCATGTATATTCCAATACAGAATAGATTTCGAGATCGGTAATCACCATCTTCTCAAAGGTTCCATTCTGCATATCAAACGTAATCAGTCCACCTTTACGTAAATCCTCAACCTTGAGCTCGGAAAACCATTTTCTTAGTTTCTCATTATCCGTTAACATCGACCAAACGTGTTCAATCGAATGTTTCAGAGGGCGCTCGAATCGAGCGATATAACCATTATCACTTTTCTCTATTGCTGCTAGCATACTTATGTCTCCTCATCTATTCAAATCTACAATCAAAAGTTGTCATAACCTAGATCAGCATTCGAACCTTTCAATTCAGCAAAATTCGAATAGTTTATAAACGCTGGATCTCCTGCAAAGCTTGCTGAAGGTCAGATTTCGTTTTAAGCTCATTGTCAATTTCAATTCCGAGCTCGATCATAGTATCGGCAATATCAGGACTGATTCCTGTTAATATTGTTGAACAGCCTAATAATCTAATCCCTTTTACAATTTTAAAAACGTGGTTAACAACGGATGTATCAATAAAAGGGACACCCGAAATATCAATGATTAATTGTTCAGCTTTTAACTCCTTGATCTTAATGAGCGTCTTTTCACGAATTTTTTTTGCCCGATATGTATCTACATTGCCCACTACTGGCAAAATACAAACTTTTTCGGTGATTGGAATAATGGGAACAGACAATTCATCGACCGTTTCTCGATGGCTCTTTAATAATTCATTTTTATAATTTACATAATAGGCAGTATATGAATCAATAAATAAATCGATCATGTCATTCACATAGCGTTCGAGCGCAAAAAACTCCTCCATACTAAGAGAATGATTCGATTCAAGATAGAATACTTTAATTGCATTCCAGACAATTCCACGGGCAGACTGGAAAAGCTCCAACGATAAATGAATGGGAAAGTCTGTTTTTGCACTTTTATAGCCTCTTTCTTTCGCCCGATCCATGATTTCTTCCGTTTTAAGCTCTAAAATATTTTCGGTCACAACCTTAATAAGCGGATTCCCCTCTTCTTCATACTCATCGAGAAAGCCATGTTCCTTCAATAAAGATGTGAGATAGCTTTTATTCTTATAAATATATTGAATCCATTCTTTATTATAAAAATCGAAATTATCAATTAAAAACTGTGATAATTCTGTTTTTGTATGGACTGATTGTATCATGGCATGGCCCCCTATATAAGAGTTAGAATGTTGGAATGTTTTCATGAATGAAAGAAAAAAAGTTGTTCCTTTTCCTGTTTCACTTGAGATACGAATTTTACCATTGCTGCTTTGGATCGCATTAAATACTTGTGCAAGCCCCATTCCTTTTCCATCCTGTTTCAATGTAAAGAAAGGAGTACCAAGTAAACGCAGCTTGTCCTTTGGGATGCCCATTCCAGAGTCGGAAATACTTAAGTGAACTCCATGAACATCTCCATATTGCTTAATGATTAACGTACCTCCTTCCGTCATCGCTTCGATCGCATTTTTAATTAGATTAAACAGCGCTTTTTTTATTTGATCCTTTCTACCGATAATCATGGCACTTTCATGTTCAAACTTCTTGATTAAATGAATATGATAAAGCTGGTTCTGAAATAATAGCAAAATCGATTCGATTTCTGAGCATATATTGAATGTAGTATGTTTTTCTTGGGAAAACTCTGGCTTTGATACACTCATTAAATCATTTAATGTTTGAATCGCCCGTTCCAATTCACTCTTAGCAATTTCAGTATATTCCTGATTGAAATTTTGTTCCATTAATTGGAGAAATCCTTTCACAGCTGTTAACGGATTCCGCACCTCATGAGCAATTCCGGCTGCCATTTCCCCAATGGAGGATAATAAATGATTATTCCAGTTATTATGCTCATAAGAACTTTGGATCATATTAATATTAAATATGTATATATGAATTTTATCTAGTCTTTGTTCTTTATAAGTTCGATGAAATAGAAAAAAATATGGCTGTGTTTCAATCGTCACGATAAACTCATTGGATTTACCCATAAAGCATTCGTGCAGCTTTGTCTTAATTTCATTATTTCTAATTCTATGAAACAGATTATGGGAATCACTGTCATCCAAAGCTAGTAATCTTTTTCCTTCAGTGTTTATTTTTTGAATCGCACCTTCAGGATTAAGTTCAATCATTCCGTATAAAACTTGATTAGAGGTAGATGTTTTTATCAATTTTGGGTACCTCCCTTATTGAGCCATTTTACGGCTCGAACTTTCGTACCGAAAGCAATATTACTCGTAATTTCAAATTCATCCATTAGCCGTTTTACCCCAGATAACCCCAGCCCTAACCCCGTTTTGGAAGTGAATGATTGAGAGAAAATCTGTTCCAAGTTGGGAATCCCGGGACCTTGGTCAATCGCAATAATCTCGATCCCGTGAGGATGGGCTGAATTTATTTGAAGCTCGCCTTTTCCAGCATAAAAGACAATATTTCGAGTTAACTCCATGATGGAAACTACTAATTTCGTTTGTTGGCTTATATTTAAACCACACTCTTCGGCAACCTTTTTCCCAATTGTACTTGCCATGTATACATCATCTTCCCGTGCTATAGCAATCCTGTACAAATTATTCTCAATTCCTTTACTAGAAATAAAAATTAGAATATTAAGGGTATTTTAGCATAACTACACTAATTTAAAACGAATTTTTAAAAATAAAATAGAATCTTTTAAAATTAAAAACGCTCAGAGGATTATCGCTCTGAGCATGGAATTAATCGCTACGTCTATTCAATTAAAACCGCCGCTGATTCAAAATAAAAGTTCTCGTTTGTATCCTATACGACTGTATTACTGACATTTTTCAGGAAACCATTCTTAAAGGCTGTATCAACTAACTCATTAATGGATTGTACTGCGGCATCATTAAATAAATACCACTGATTTTCAGTAGCGTCGTAAATCAAAACCTCTGGATATTCTGCCAAAGTTTCATCTGGAAAAGATTTAACTAAAGTATAAATATCAAAGCGTTTTATGCTATTACCTTCTGAATTAAGAAAATCATATTGTCCAGTTTTATAATAGTATCCAGGAATGTCTATGTTATACTGCCACGAATAATTAGCAGGAGCTTCAACCTTGCTGCCTTTGTTTTCTACAAAGATATTATAAATGGCTTTGTTATATGCATTTCCTTTGATTTGCTGTACTACGCCACCCATGGTCATGTGGTACTCTTCTTGCATTGCTTTTACTTTTACACCATTTATCATCAAAGGATCGGTATCAACAGTTACGATGGAGTTTTTGTAATTGACATTGCAGCCAAATGTTTCTGCAATAAAGCGAAGCGGAACCATCGTGCGATTATTCTTCATACTTGGCTTTACATCAAGCATGATCGTCTTACCATTCTTCAATGCTGTATTACTATTCAATTTCAATACGACTTTCATATCATCCTTCGTAAGAGTAACTTCAGCATCCGACCAATTGACCTTAGCTCCTAAATTTTCACTTATTACACGTAGAGGCACCAACGTACGATTGTTCTTAACTTCAGGATTTACATCAGATGTTATTGCAATGCCGTCAATCTTAATTTGAATGTTTGCGGCATAAGTAGGTAAAGAAGTAAATATTAGTAGCAATGCAAGAAAAAGCCCTGTGTGAAGAACCTTTTTCATTTTGAAACAGCTCCTTTTACTATAGTTATGTCCGGATAAACTGACCTGGCCAATTCACTAAATAAATTCTACAAAAATAGTGTTAATCCTTTAAAAATTAATGTTTCTTAACAATGCTCAATCAATTCACCGTTTTTTTACCTTTTTTCTGAACGTTGAGTAAAAAATAATCCCAAGAAAAATTGCAGCTGGGAAGATGACCCACCACATTTTTTTAAATGTATTCATTATTTGCAGCTCAAACGGCGAGTCTGATTGAATTTTACCAGCTTGAGAGGTAATCGTAATATTATCAACCGCAACTCTATTTTCCATCTTCTTTAATTCTAGCCACTCAAACTCATTATATTTCTTCATCTCTTCAATAATACTTTTTAAACCATCTAATCCTAGATAAGGATGATAGAAGAAGGCTAAATAGCTATCCGAAAACTGTGAAAGAAACGCGGCTTCATCCTTTATTTTACGGTGTGCATCTCCATCTTTTGGATCCACATAGCCTAATGTTTCAGGAAGCAACTTCATTCCATGTAAAAACACAGGCTCACTTTCATATAAAGGGGTGAAGCTAATCTTATCCGACTGATTAGAAATTTGCGTTTGTCCAACAAAGGTTGAAAAATAGTTTGATAGTTCCTTATAACCCGATAATGACATGGCATAATGCGGTGGTTCAAAAGCTAACGGATAAAGTCCCTGTTCGACTAGCTCCTTTACCCCTTGTGAAATCGTTCGATGAATATAGGCGCTTTCAAATTCTAAGCCTTTTTGAACATAGGCATTGTATTCTTCGGCGGTTGCAAAATCTTCACGAGTCAGAACTAGCTCGTCTTTTTCTTGGTAAATCGGGCGATCGTATTTTTCATCCCAATACTCAAACCCTTCACCTGTTTCTGTATCGCGATATTGATGCCTATATCCATGCAAAATAATGCTAGCCCCATGATTTTGCATATATTGCAATACCCTGACAAACTCGGGTTCATCAGCTAGATGTACCTCTTCCCCTGTTTCTGGATTCGTGTAAACAGGAATAACTGTGATCATATAAGGGATTTGTTCCTCCCATAAATACTTCGCAATCTCCTTTAATAATTTCACATCACTTCGAGGATGAATGTCTTCTAAACGAACAGCTTTTAAAGGCAATCCTTTTTCCACATTGAAAAAGGAGAATAATGTTTCACCAAGATAATTTTGCAAAACATCACTAACCGTATCAATTGCCGCATAATAGTTATGTCCATAGCTAAATAGAAGAGGAAATGATTCATTATTTGATATTCCCTCATAATAAACAATGGCATCCTGACCTACATCATAGGAAAAGGCGATTTTCGAAGCTTTTAATTCTCTTACATCTTCCCCGATTCGCATATGCGTCATGACTGTTTTTCCTTTATAGTGTAAAAACGATCCATGCTGAAAAGCCTCCATATGCTGACCGATATGGAAGATTGGTCCGTTAAAAGAATCCAGCAATGATACAATTGTAGAACTAGGCTCTTCTTCATTCAGCCCCAAATAAATCACATGAGTGAAATCATTGATTCTTTCAGGATCATCCTTTGTGGAATGAATGGTAATATCACTCGTAAAATGACCAACTAAGCTATCTATTTTATAAACTTCGTCTTTGAGCTCCTCTGGCCCATCATAAATAATTAAAACACGTACGTCCTGATTCTCCGCATGTGTAATAGGAGGATTCATCTCGGCTATTATTGAAAAAAAAAGTAACAAAATCAAACTATAAACTAATATTTTCCTCATTATCTTTCTTCCTCTTCTATTCGCATCAACTCAAACTGAATAAAATCAAAAAAATGTCTTTCATCTTTTTGGGCTGCCAAACTAGCAAGCTGTTCTGCGCGTTCAAAAACCTCTCTTGCCAATTTTCTTTCCTTGATTTCCAAAAAATAATTGTATAAATAATAATAAACAGCCAGAGATTCATGCGAAACCGTCGGCTGTAAAAGCTGTTTGTCATAACGGCCATATATCATTTTTTCTGCTTTCCATTCAGCTATAACCCAGTTTTTAAAATAAGGCTCAATCCCGCTTCTTTCCATATTTAAGGCAATTAAAAGCTGATCGACCATATGTGCCTCTTCTGCACTCACCCATTGATTTTTTTGTAGATCAAAATATTCAGGAAAAAAAATCGAGGTCCGCTTTATTTGCTTAAACAATTGTTTATTTCGTTCAGCATTCGGCAGATATTGAAAAAATTCACTCGTCATATAGCTTAATGTGATCCTTGATGCAGGTAAATCAAGCGACCAATCATAAAAATCTGTATAGAGCCCAGCAAATATTTGTCTTGTACGAATCGTATTCAACAATTGCTCTGCTAAGATTCGATATTTCTCTTCATGAAAGATTTCGCCCGCTTGATTTAGAGAATCGATAATCCGAATATCATCAATGAGGGCATTCACCGTTGTCCCTTCTTGAAGTACCCAATTAATATAATACTCCTCATCTTTTTGAACAATAAAATGATTTACTAAAGACATGTATTGTTCTTCAAATCCTTGTTGATCTCTCACAAGGCATAAATAATTCATGTACAGGCCAAGGCTTTCAGATAAATATTGCGAATTGCGCTGATAGGGATAAGCATGAATCTGCCCGTCTTCATTCATATATTTTTCGCTAACAACCGCTTGAGCCATCTTATCTCCCTTCATCAAGAAGCTCACATACATAAACAAGAGGCTCCCAATAAGCAAGCATCCGAGTAATAGATACTTTTTTTTCATCCATTCCTACCTCTCAAAAAAAAAATAAGCAGTTTCAATAAATTTACGTTTCGCTATCAATGACTTTCCTTACTTTTAAAGCGCTGTGTTTTATCCCATCCGATTGTTGTTCCACGAATTTTGCTCCATAAATAAACCGATAAACTTCTAAATAAAAGAATAACAAACAATTGAGCATAGGTAAAATACATGATGAGAATAAAGCACACATTTTTCAAAGATACATTCCGATCGACAACTAAGGCACTGAGCAACTGAGCAGTATAAACAATGTAACTCATAAACCAAAGAATCAGTAAAGGGGCACGCATTTCCGGTAATGTATAGCCAAGTATCCCCAACACAAAGAAGATGTCTGAAACGAGCAACATCACAACAAACAATAAATAGGTAAGCAAGTGCTGTAAACTAAGAATAAACGTCTTCCCCTTCCAGTGGGAAAGATCTCGCAAGGATTTTTCTAATAAGTAAATATTCCCTGTCAGCCAACGTGTGCGTTGCTTAATGAAGATCCTCATTTTCTCTGGCTCTTGTTCCCATGTTCTTGAACTTGGAACAACTGGCAATAAGTATCCAGCAGCCGTTATCCTCACCGTTAATTCTGCGTCTTCTGCCAATGCATATACATCGTATTTACCAAGTGATTCGATGATTTCACGCTTCACTAACATATTTGTACCAGCTAAAGAGCCTAATTTAAATAGCGCCCAGCGTCCACATTGCATAAGTAACTGGAACACTTGAAATTCTAAACCAATCATTCTAGTTAAACTATTTTTATACATATTTTTAGTTTTCACATAGCCGACGGCTCCCGCTGCATTCTCAGTGTTTTCCGCTGCTTCCACAAGCCTTCGCAATGCATCAGGCTCTGGCTCATTATCTGCATCATATACAACAAAGTATTCAGACTTTGATATGCTTAATCCATAATTTAACACCCTTGATTTCCCTTTAGGTTCACCCTTTGGTACTAAAATATGATGAATGTTTGAAAATACCTTTGAAAATTCCGTTGCGATTAGGCCTGTATTATCAGAAGAATTGTCGTTCAGCACATAAATATCTAGTTTTCCTGGATACTCTAATCGAGCCATAGCTTCTAATGTATTGGCAATGACAATCTCTTCGTTATGGGCAGGAATAAATACCGCGACACTTGGATATACATCAAGCTTTTCCGCTTCCTTTCCCGCTAATCGATATGAAACACCTGAAAGAGTCACAACAGAATAAAAAAGCAATAATAGCCAAAAAAACGTCATGATAATTAATAAAGTCGTTATCATTTTGGCAGCTCCCCTACCTTTTCAAGCTGATCCATATGATCAATTAATTCAACCTTCATTTCGTATGGAGGTTGTAAAAAATTTAAAGCTTCCTTTGTCTTTCCTTCTATCCGATGCAAGACAACATCAACACCGTCCCGATCCGTATCCCTAAGCAGTAAATAAATACCCTCATCATGGAATGTAATTAAATCAAACTGTTTTCGAATCGACTGTAGACCAATTTCCCCTATTTTTTCAAGTAAATTTTGCTCCGTATATTTGTTTGTATACGTAATGGTCTGCTCCACAAGCCAAACCTGCTGCTTACTCCGTTTAGCTGATGTTAACATCCATCTAGCTTGTTCCATAAACTCATTCACAGTTAGAATGCTCGTTTGTGAGACATATTTTTGTAAAAGCTTTAATTGCTGCTTTAATGCCTCATTTTCATACCCACTTTTTTTCGCATAATTCAATAAAATCCAGTATAGCAGTATGAAGCTTGTAAGTAATAAATGATCATACATATATAGAAGTTGCACACTTGTTGGTTGATGATAAATAAATGAGTATACCGTTAAAAAAGTGGCATAACTAATCACAAGAACCATCGCATATAAAAAAACAAAACGCTCATGAATGAACGTCATCAATAAAAGCGAAATCACCGCAACAATGATCGCTTCCTGATAAAAAGGCAACTGAAAATATAAAATGGCCCATCCATTTGCGAGCAATAATAAAATTAATGAACCCATTACGAAATTTTTATTCAAATTCTAACCTCCCCTTCAAAACAAAACATATTATGACATAAAATGAGCATTAAATCACAAGGATAATATTCCCATCAACCATTATAAGTCCTACCTCTTACAATTCTCTTAAACTTCTTAGCCATAAAGAAAAGAGGATAGCAAAGTATACTATCCTCTCGAATTTCGGTGAAAACTATTTCTTATATACAATTGTATAGGATTATTTATTACAGGTAGCCATTTTTGAATAAACGAAGTTCTTCTTTTAAAATTTCATAATCGATTTGAACATTTGTTAATTCGATTTGATCTGCTAGAATTTGTTGTTGGGATTTTTGTAAATCTGTATAAATAATCTCCCCGGCCTCAAACAATTCTTTTTGCTGTTCATAAAAGTAATGACCTTGCACGATTTTCTCTTCAATTAATTTTATCCGTTCGCTTAAAAATTCAAACTGATTAGCAAGCTGATAGACCTTTATCTCAATTCTTTGTTCTTGCTTCAACAATTCAATCTCCGCTTTTTTTATTTCTTTTTCATAATAATCTTTTAGCTCACTCTTTGCTTTTATTTGGTCCTCTCTTGATTTATTGTATTCTTCATTAACCACTTTAAGAGCTACTTCTGCTTCAGCCTTTTCTGTTATCCAACTGTTTAACTCTTCTTCCTTTGTTTCTGCATTCGCTTCATCGATCTTTTTTGTTAAATCTTTGATTTTTTGTTCAAGACCTCTTATTTGCGTAACGTAATTTGCTTCATCAAGAATAGGGAGAGAATCAATTTTGTCTAAAATAAGTCTGTATTCGTCCGATTTCTTACGTATCGGTATAAGCGACAAATTATTTTTTTTCAAATCCTTAAATACTAATTCCGGATCGTATTCTGATGGAGCAAGCTTACTAAATTTAGGCAATGAATCAATTGTGAGTTCAGAGTTAAGATTTTTCCTTAACCTTTGATTGACTTGTAAGGTCATTTCTTCTAATTTCAATTTTGCCGCTTTTTCCGAAAGCTCTGCTTCTTTCAAACTCATGTCTGCTCTAAGAAGGTCTCCTTTAGCAATAAGTCCTTCCTTATATTTTTCTTGGAGGTTTTGATATTCCTTTTCGATAATTTTCAAATTATCTGCTTGTAATTTTACAGATTGCGCTTCTTTATAATATCCGTACACTAACTGGTATGCCTCATACTCAACTGCTAATAACGTTGATTTTTTCGCAGAATACTGTGCTTCTTTGGCAATTTCTTTTAAGCCGCTAAAGCTTTCTTGGTATCTATAAGCTGCTGCTGATAGTGAAATATCTTCATCTATTATCACTGATTGTGCATCTAAACTTTGACCGATTACTCCTTTTACAATATCTGACAATGAATAATCTGTTTTTTCTTTTGCCGCTATCGCTGCAACAGGCAGCAAAGAAATAATACAGATAATGAGGATTACTCTTTTCCGCACCTTATCCCTTCTCTCTCCATTAATTTTTTAAGCTTCAAACTGCTTCTTAGAAGTGAAAATTTTAATTTTGGGCTTTCTTTTTAGTAAACGTTTCATTAAATTTGTGAAGTCATCAAATAATGTATAGACAACTGGTACAAAGATTAACGTAAATAATGTTGATACAGTTAAGCCAAATATCGTTACTATCCCGATTGGCTTTTGAATACTCGCACTATCGCCAAATCCAACTGCTAATGGAATCATTCCTAATACCGTCGTCAAGGTTGTCATTAAAATCGGACGAAGGCGTTGTTCTCCTGCTTTCACAATAATCCTCGTACGATTCCAATTTTCTTTCTTGTTTTGATTAATAAAATCAACTAAAACAATAGCATTGTTTACGACAATTCCTGCAAGAATAATAACCCCAATAGCTGCCGTTGGAGATAAAGGCTGTCCAGTGAGAAAGAGCCCTAAAACTACACCTATTACTGTTGGCGGAATGGACATCATAATGATTACTGGCTGAGAGTAAGAGTTAAATTGAATGGCCATAACTGAATAAACAAGAAGAACTGCAGCTACAACAGCTATGATAAGCTTTTTAATGAGCTCTTGCTCTTCAGCACCAAAGTCAAAAAATTTATACTCGTGGTCAGGTGGAAATGGCATTTCAGCTAGCATTTGATTGAATTGTTCTCTTATTTCTCCACTTTTTTCAATATCCGCTATTTCTGCACTAATGGTCATTTTTTGTTTAAATTCTTCACGTTCTATGGATACTGGCCCTTTAGTTGGTTCTAAAGAAGCGACAGCAAATAATGGAATATTCGCACCTGAAGATGTTTTCAAATTCATTCTTTCCCAAAATTCAAGACTATCCGTTTGCTCGTCTGCATAATTTAGATATACACGATATTCAACCTCGTTTTCAGTAAATCTTATGACTTCACTTGCCATAACCGCCTCTTGCATTTGAGCGATAATCTGTTCACGATCCAGCCCATATTTTGTCGCTAAAGGTTTATTAACAACAAGCTTTAATTGAGGTTCTCCACTTAAATTTGGTATATCTATTTTCTTTATCCCCGGTGTGTTTTCTAGAAAGAGCGATACTTGTTCCGTAAGCGCAGTTAGGATTTCATAATCCGCTCCTAATAATGTGACTTGTATTCGATCTTCTTGGAATTCGGTCATTTCTCCAACCGATTCTCCATTGACATAAATATCAAGCATCGGTGAAGCTATTAATGTTTGTTTTACTGTTGCAGTAATTTCCTTTAATGATTCTTTACGCTCACTCTTCTTCACTAATTGAATGGAGTAGGAGATATAGCCCTCTTGTATATATGTCTCCTTATTATCAATTATTTTTTCGAATGGCTTAATCGCATCATATATTTGTTCAGACAATATCATTAGTTCTTCTGTTGGAATCTTTTCATTGATTGAAGCACTAATATGAATTTTTCCATCGTCTTCCTGTTGCTCCATCTCAAAGCCTAACATAGGAACCATTACGAAGCTTCCAACTGTTAAGATTACGGTAACAAGTACGACAATCCAGCGTTTTTTCAACGACCACTTCAACACTTTTCGGTAATGAAAAATGACAATTTTCAGCCATTTAGAGTCTTGTTTTATTATGATTCTTTCATTTCCTAGCCATTTATAGGAGAGCATAGGAACAATCGTTAATGCTGCAACTAGTGAAGCGACTAAAGTAAAGATTACGGCAAAAGCGAACGGCAAAAACACACTCTTAATCATCATATCATCAATTAAAAAGATTGGAGAAAAGACAATGACTGTCGTTAATGTGGAAGCGATAACAGCTGAACGCAGCTCGCTACTTCCCTTCTTTACAGCTTCATATATCGGTAAACCTTTTTGCTTATATTTAATAATGCTTTCCAGAATGACTATCGAGCTATCAACCATCATGCCGACACCTAGTGCTAAACCTGCCAGCGAGAGGACATTTAATGTTTGCCCTGAAAAGTAGAGGACAATTAATGCCGTAATAATTGAAATAGGGATTGATAGAGTAATAATCGCTAGTATGCGGATGTTTTTAAAAAAGAAAAATAATACCGCACTTGCTAATAAACCACCTAGAATTAAATTATTCGTTACTTGATCAATCGATTCTTTAACAAATAAACCTGAGTTATCTTCAATTTGAATGTCAGTTCCATTTGGCAGCATTTTCTTAAGTACTTCGATTTTTCCAGCGACCGCATCCGTTACTTCTACTATATTAGCATTTGCATCCTTTAAAATAGAGAATCCAACGGTAGGCTTGTCATTAATCATATAAATGCTTTTATCTTCATCACTTAAAATTTTTATTACAGCAATGTCTTGGATGGAGACAAATAAGCCGTCCGGAGTTGGAATCAATGTTTGTTCAATATTATGTAATGTATACTGTTCCTCCGGTACAATAATCTGTAAATGCTCTCCTCTTTCTTTTACTTTCCCTAGGGTTTGCGTTGGATTTTTGGCTAATGCTTTAACAACATCAGAAGAACTTAAATTAAATTGCAGCAGCTTTTGCGAATCCAATTGAATTTGCATCTCACGAACTTTATTCCCTTGCAAATTGACCTTTGCTACACCAGGTATCTTTGCTAGTTCTTTTTCTATACTAGTAAGAAAGGTTTCATCTCCTTTTGCCCCCACAATTGAGAAACTCATAATTGGCATCGAGCCCATTTCCTGACTAATAGTAGAGATAGCGATATCTTGTACACCTGCTGGCATCATACCTTTGCTTTCGGAAACCTTCTTTTCTAGATCCAGAATTTTCTTATCAAGATCAATATTCGATTTAAGTGTAATGTTAATAAAGGAACCTTCTTTATAAGAGGTGGAGGACACCTTTACTACATCTTTATCTTCCTTTAGCATTTTCTCAAGTGTTTCCGTAATTGTTTGATCGACCTCTTTTGCAGATGCATTCGGATAGCTTGCCGATATAAATGCCATCGGTGCCTTAATTTGAGGCATTAATTCCACATTAAATTTTTGGATACAGAAGA
>JAEWDX010000347.1 GCA_023389895.1 Bacillota bacterium | reverse complement strand
TTTACGATCTTGACGAGCATAGCCATAATACGGCATAACAATATTAATCGTATTAGCAGATGCCCGTTTTAATGCATCAATCATAATTAAAAGCTCCATTAAATGTTCGTTTACTGGAGAACTTGTAGATTGAATCACATATACATCACAACCACGGATACTTTCTTCAATATTGATTTGAATTTCTCCATCACTAAAACGCTGTACAGTACATTTCCCTAACTCGACACCGATAACATTAGCAATCTCTCTTGCTAAATCAAGATTTGAATTCAGACTAAAAACCTTTAAATTCTTATCTTCATATTGATTCGACATGTTGGCCTCCAATGCTTTATTTCTTACTGTTTAATTTTTGTACATAATTTTCTTTGTTTATTTGACGAGCTCTGGCAATTGCTAGTGCTTCGCCTGGGACATCTTCCGTTATCGTTGAGCCTGCTGCAATATAAGCATTTGTCCCAATTGTTACAGGCGCGACAAGATTTGAATTGCACCCAACAAAAACACCATCTTCAATTTTTGTTAGAAATTTATTTTTCCCATCGTAATTAACGGTAATCGAACCACAGCCAATATTAACATCACGACCGACTTCAGCATCACCTATATAACTTAAATGAGAGGCTTTACTTCCCTCACCAAAAATTGCTTTCTTCACTTCAACAAAATTACCAATTTTGACATGGTTGTGAATAGACGACTTCGGACGGATATGAGCAAATGGACCAATTTGAACATCCGAGCCAATCTGACTATCAAATGCTACTGACTGACGAATAGTAGCATTATCTCCTATTAGACAGTTTTCTATTTGACTATTCGGGCCAATAATACAATTTTCTCCTATAGTCGTTTGTCCTGAAAGAATCGTTCCAGGATATAAAATCGTATCCTGACCAATTTGAACATCTGAACAAATATACGTATTCATTGGGTCAATAATCGTTACCCCATTGCGCATATGCTGCTCATTAATTCGCCTTTTCAGCAACCCTTCTGCTTCAGAAAGAGCGAGGCGATCATTTATGCCGAGCATCTCTTCAAAATCAGCTGCTTGATAGGCAGTTACAACTTCCCTATCGTTTTTCAAAATTTCAATTACATCTGGTAAATAGTATTCACCTTGTGCATTATCATTTGTCACTCGCTTTAATGTCTCAAATAACGCTTGATTATCGAAGCAATACATTCCAGAGTTAATTTCTTGAATCTTTCGTTCATCAGCCGTTGCATCCTTATGTTCGACAATTTTCGCAACATGTCCACTTTCATCTCGAATAATACGACCGTAGCCTGTTGGATCATCAGCGATTACGGTTAAAATTGTTGCTTTAGCTCCGGAATCTTCATGATGCTTCAGAAGAGCTTCCATTGTTTCGTGTCTGATTAGCGGTGTATCACCGTAAACAACAATCGTCACACCTTCTTCCTCGCTAAGTATTTCCTTCGCTTGCATGACAGC
The DNA here is from genome assembly GCA_023389895.1 of Bacillota bacterium. GTDB lineage: Bacteria > Bacillota > Bacilli > Bacillales > Cytobacillaceae > Cytobacillus. The sequence goes on along the minus strand of JAEWDX010000347.1, from coordinate 8,885 downwards.
ATGAGCCGTTCCAAGTTGTTCTTCCTGGATGGCATACAAGGTCTTTTCTCCAAGCTGGGCCTTAACCTGCTCTGCCCCATGACCAATAATTGTCACCATTTTCTTTGCGTTGAGCATGGAAACTTGATCAACAACATGCTGAACCATTGACTTTCCGCACACAGGATGAAGGACTTTATAAAGCTTAGACTTCATTCTCGTCCCTTGGCCTGCAGCTAAAATAACTGCATAACGATTTATCATGAACAGGCCCCCATTACCTTTTTATCCATTAAAAATATATCTTAAAAAGACATTCATTTCAAGGAATCTAGAAAAACTACATTTTTTTTGCAAATAAAAAAGAGCCTTACTTATGAAGTAGGCCCTAGTTGCTATTATTCTTTTAAGAAGCCCCAGCTTCTTCAAATTCAACTTCTAACTCACCTAACCGGTGGTACTCCGTTAATACAGCCTCTTGGATTTTGCTTCGAGTTCCTGAATTAATTGGGTGTGCAATATCTCGAAATTCTCCATCTGGCGTTCGTTTGCTAGGCATTGCAACAAATAATCCATTATTTCCATCAATAACTCGAATATCATGAACAACAAATTCATGGTCTAAAGTAATCGATGCAATCGCCCTCATACGACCATCTGTATTAACTCGGCGTAATCTTACGTCAGTTACTTCCATTCTGTTCACCACCTTTGCTAGAAGATCCATACCTAAGATAATAGATTCAACATCATTTCCATTTCTCCTTCTTAAATTGGAAAAAAATTTAGTATTTTTTGGTTGAAAAATCCTACAATCGAATACTCAGTAATTCATTATGACTAGATCTCAGTCATTATATACATCGAAGAGCGCAGGGCAGATAGCCTAAACAACAAACATAGGCTTAAGCGGATGCACCTAGAGCTAAACGCTTAGCTAACTTGGAATTTTTCATAGAAAAAAGCCCATCGAAATGATAGGCTTCTTTTCTAGTATTTCTATTCAATTAAGAATTGACTAGAGCAATTACTTCAATTTCCACTAATACATCTTTTGGTAATCGGGCAACTTCAACACAGGAGCGAGCTGGTTTATGCGTATGGAAATACTCACCGTATATTTCATTAATAACGGAAAAATCATCCATGTTTTTAATAAAAACCGTCGTTTTCACAACTGTGTCTAAAGAAGCACCAGCCTCTTGAAGCACTGCTTGGAGATTTTTAAACACTTGATGAGTTTGTGCCTTCACATCCCCTTCAATCAAAACACCTTCTGCCGTCAAAGGAATTTGTCCAGAACTATAAAACATATGATTAACAATAATTCCTTGTGAGTATGGGCCGATAGCCGCTGGAGCATTGTTCGTTTGAATGACTTTCATTTAACTTTTCCCCCTATAATTAAAGTAATTCCCTTCGCTTACATGAATTTTCCTTGCTTTGACATCAACATCAGATAGCCGTACGAGCGATAAGTATTCATCAACAAGTCTTTCATCAGCCTTCTCTGCTTCAACTAGAACTGCAATCCCAGCCACATCTGCCTTAAATTCCTCTAGCATACTAACCATGCCATTGATCGTTCCTCCAGCTTTCATAAAGTCATCGACAATTAGCACTTTAGAGCCTTCTGCTAAACTCCTTTTCGATAGCAGCATCGTTTGAATTCTTTTTGTAGAGCCTGATACATAGTTAATACTAACCGTTGAACCTTCAGTCACCTTGCTATCCTTTCTAACGATGACGACTGGCACATTTAAATAACCCGCAATCGCGTAGGCTAAAGGGATTCCTTTCGTTTCAACTGTCATGACAACATCTATCTCTACATCGACAAAGGCAGATGCAAATAATCGCCCAACACGCTTAACGATTAATGGATCTCCTAATATGTCCGTCATATATAAATAACCACCAGGCAATAATCTCTCTGGATTTGCAATTAAACTGCATAGCTCTGCAATAACTGGCCTTGCTTCCATTTCGGAAACTTTAACATGAAACTTCACACCGCCAGCAGCTCCAGCAACAGTACGCAAAGTACCAATATTTCTTTGTTCAAAAGTTTCTTTAATGATAGCTAAGTCTTCACTTATTGAAGATTTAGCAGAGCCATATCTTTCTGAAAAAAAGGTTAGAGAAACTAACTGCCGAGGATGTTCTAGTAAATAATTCGTCATATCAATTAATCGTTCACTTCGACGAAACTTCATTTATAGACCCCCAAAAATCCGAATATTCTATCGCCAATATACCATTATCGTCCGGTTTCAATCAAGCTTATGCCTTTCACCAATTAATCTTACCGCAAAAACCTGATCGCAAAAACCTCGTAAGCCATTATAAATCCTTTGCATTCTTGAATCATGACGAACGAGCCCAAACACAGTTGGACCACTGCCACTCATCAATACAGCATCAGCCCCGAAGCGTTTTATCTGTTCTTTTATTTGAGCAACCTCTGGATGCATTTGAAACGTAATTTCTTCAAGGACATTTGCAACATGACTGCATACGTTTTCATAATTTCTCTCTTCAATTGCATGGATCATTTCTTTCGTATTCGGATGCTTTACCTTGTCTATATTCAATTTACGATAAACATCTGCTGTGGACACGCCAATAAACGGCTTCGCTAATACGACCCAACAAGTCGGTGCAGAAGGAAGCTCTGTTATGATTTCTCCTCTACCAGTAGCTAAAGCCGTCCCACCATATACACAGAATGATACATCAGAACCAATTTCTGAACCGATTTCAGCAAGTTCCTTCATTGTTAGCCTAAGGTCCCATAATTTATTTAAACCTCGTAGAACAGCAGCCGCATCACTGCTTCCTCCGGCAAGACCTGCAGCAACTGGAATAACCTTTTCAATCGTAATTGCTACACCTTCTTTAATATTAAACCGCTCCTTTAAAAGGAGAGCAGCTTGATAAGCAAGATTGCGTCCATCATCCGGTACAAAACGATTTAACGAGGTAATTTTTATTTCATCCTGTTCCAATAATCGTAATTCTAGGCGGTCTGCTAAATCAATGGTTGTCATAATCATTTCAACTTCATGATAGCCGTCCTCACGTTTTTGAAGTGCATCTAATGATAAATTGATTTTAGCCGGTGCCTTTACTAAAAGTTTCAATATTTCCACCTACTTTATTTAATGCAAATGGTGCTGTTTTTTGTCCTATTTTACCACAAAAGTACAGAAGTAAGACCTTTTGAATTAAACTTTCTTGAAAAATGCCAGAGCTTTCGCTCTGGCATTACGCGGTGTTTCCATTTAGTTGATGAAGATTTCAAAATTTCTAATCGTTGTCTTTAAGGTTTTGCTGGGCCATTTCGATTGCACGTTTAACCATATTACCCGCATCCCGTGCTTTAATGCCACCCCATCCTTCTTTTTGAACAACATCATAAAAGCCAAGCTCTTTAGCAAGCTCCTCTTTAAAATCCTCTGACATAATCCCTCTTCTTCTGCCTATGTTCAACATCTCCTTCCACACCGCGGTGTTTATAGTATGATGCTGTCTTTCATGAACAATGCTAAATTTTTAATTAAAAAGATCCAGCACCCTCATACCTAGGCGCTGGATCTAGACAGTTCTCAAATTCAAAAAACTTATACTTTTTATCCGATTAAAAACGTGACAAACATATGTTTGTCACGCCTTAAGGAAATAATAATATAATTAATTTAAAGCAATTTGCCCTGTTGTGTCTTCATAGAATGTAATTTGAACCGTTTCTGTTAAAACATCTGCATAGCTATATGATACCCGTTCAAACGCATTTTCTTCTTGGTCAAGTTCGATGACAAATATGGAAGGATACGTTTCCGCTAAAACACCCGAACGCTCAATCGTTTTCCTGCGTCCACCGTTTGCCTTGAGTAAAAGCCTTTTCCCAAGGTTTGAATCAAGAGCCATTTTAATATCTTTTAATGTTTTTCCCATTCGGTCCACCTCACTATGTTAAGTATATCACGTTGACATAATGGAGTCAAATAAAATTATAAATTATAACAGGAATCAAAAATGATTGTCAATACATTTTATTCCGCATTTTTTTCTTTTTTTCAACATTTTTATCATATCCTTTTTCACAGGGAATATGTATCACTCATTTTATAGGCCATTGACCATTAATTTTCACCAGAAAATTCCTCTCCCATAACAAAGTGCCTAGAGCCCCCCCATACAATATATAGAATAAAGCAAAGTGCCCTTTTCTATCTTTGTATTAGTGGAGTGAACTAGACACTTCAGGGATGACCCTATTATGATTCACTTTGCTGTTCACTATTATAGGGCATTCCAGTCCTTAATACACCTTTCGTTTCAATTCCACCAAACCCTTTTTCTCCTGTTAATGTATTTCTCAATACGTCCCAAACATTGATACGCTCCATAAATGGGGTAAAGCTAATTTTCGCAACAATATAAACAGGATCAAGTGCATGGATATTAACGCGATAAGGAGAACTAGCAAAATTAGCACCCGCATGAATAATCGATTCAAAATGTGATTGACAGGCTCCAGCAAAGATAACAAGTTGATCCAAATGGGGAATTTTCTTTCTTGCTTCTTTTACCGTTTGCACAAAATGCTTTGAATGTCTGTATGCATTAATATCTGTTTTTTTTCCCTTTGCTTTCGAATAAGAATCATGACCTGTTATAACTAGAATATCAGGTCTGTAATAATCAAGAAGCTGATTAATTCTCATCGGCATTTCTTTCTCACTACAATGAATACCTGTAACTGGAATCCCAATTTTTTCGTATAGAATTAAACATTTTTGTAAATAAGTCGGATCCCCATCTAAATGCAAAACTCTTCCCGGCATTTGAAAATAATTAAATTTTTTACTATAGCCGTCGGTAATTTCATATTCCTGCCGTTGTTTCGTGAGGTCAATATCCTGACGAAATAATTGCAACGATTGTTCTTCAAGCGAATGATATTTCCGCTCCCTTTCTTGCCTCATACTTTGACTAATCGTAATTAAATCTTCGATCGGTGCATCAGCGATAAGGCGAATATCCTCCCCAGACAATATCGCTACTTTCCGGCCATCCTGTTCCTGTATATCCATAACTCGAAACAAAATATCACAATGGTATGAGATCCTCCCGACAATATCCTTTAGCTTAATACTCAACAGCCGTCACTCCAATTAGCTCGAACCTAAATGAGCTTTTAAAAAATTCAACGAATCGTCCTCTCATAAAATATGCATTCGTCTAAATAAAGTGAATGGAAATGTTGAAATACTGAGGCCTATTGAAAATTCGGCAGTAAACAATCACTCAAACGGGCAAACTCTTCAATCGATAATGTTTCGCCTCGTCTACTAGGCTCAATTCCCGCTTCTTCTAGAGCTGAGAGAACATCCTCTTTCTTTTGTTTTCCATTTGGCAATTGATTAATTAAATTATTGAGTATTGTTTTTCGTCTTTGTGAGAAGCTTGATTTGATCACATGGAAAAAGAAGCTCTCATCCTTCACAGCTACTGCTGGTTCGTCCCTCTTTGTTAAACGAATGACGGCTGAATCTACATTCGGCTGTGGGATAAAAACCGTTTTTGGAACAATCATGACGGTTTCTGCCTTCGTGTAATATTGAATCGCTATTGACAAAGAACCATAATCCTTTGTGCCAGGCGAGGCCGAAATACGATCAGCTACTTCTTTTTGCAGCATGCACACAATGCCTCTAATCGGCAGCTGCTCTTCAAGCAGCTTCATAATGATCGGTGTCGTTACATAATACGGGAGATTGGCGACAACCATTATATCCTTCACATCAGCTAACTCGGTTGCAATTGTCTGTTTCACGTCCGCTTTTAGAATATCATGATGAATAATCGTCGTATTCGGATAAGGTGCTAATGTTTCTTGTAGAATGGGAAGAAGCCGCTGGTCAATTTCAAATGCTACTACTTTCTTGCTTCTTTTTGCTAGTTGCTCCGTTAATGCACCAATTCCAGGACCTATTTCAATAGCTGCTGTTTCTTCGGTAATTTCTGCAAAATCGACAATTTTCCGAAGAATATTCGTATCAATTAAAAAGTTTTGTCCAAGGCTTTTTTTAAAAGAAAAACCATATTTTTCAAGAATTGCACGAGTTCTCACGGGGGTTGCAATCTCTTTATTCATTTCCTTCCTCCTGACGTATCGCTAGGATGGCTGCTGTAAATTCTTCCTTGCTAATTTGAAACGCTATTAATCTTTTGTGAAGCTGCTTCCCATTTGAAAAACCTATCTTCAACATTTTACCGAGCTTCTCTCGCCGCTCCCGTGCTCCTTCTCCACCAATTAATCCCGCCACGATTAGGTCATCATGTGTGATTTCACTAGTCGCCTCTTCATACATCATATGGGCATTCTTTAAAGCAGCACGAATCGTTTCTGGAGAAGCATGCTCTACTCCAACGCCCTTTCCACGTTTTTCAAGCGCATCTGCCTTTTCTATAAATGCGTGCTTGCAGCTAGGAACATGCTCTTTAATCGTGTTTCGGATTTTTTGCCCTGGGAAATCTGGATCAGTTAACACAATAACCCCTCTCACCTTTTCGGCACGTTTTATTTTTTCAATGGTTTCTTGATTAATCGCAGAACCATTTGTCTCAATTGTATCGGCATCTACAGCCCTTTTAATCGCTGTCGTGTCATCCTTACCCTCAACAACAATGATTTCTTTTATTTTCATAACTTCTCCTTAAAATTTGATAAAAACTTGAAACATTTTTGTAATGTAAAACGTCTATATAGATAAAGGCTGCTAACTTTTGGTTAAAGTGCATTTCTTATTATATATGAAAAGCAAAAAAAGAAAAAATGCAGAGGTCTAAACTACCCCTGCATTCTTAAAGTTTACTTTAATATTTTTATTTTTATCGTTTTGCGACCCCAGCGATATGCTTCTGTTTTTGTTGCAAAAAACACATCAATTTTATTACCTTTTATCGATGAGCCAGTGTCTGCGGCTACCGCATATCCATAGCCGTCTACATATACTTTTGTACCCAGTGGGATCACACTTGGATCAACGGCAATTATTTTTATATTAGGATTTGCACGCAAATCAATTCCTGTTGCTGTACGACCTGAACAACCGTTACATGAGGCAGTAAAGGCTGTCGAGCTTACATAAAGCTCTTTTCCGCTCTCAGTACCACGAGAAACAACCTGCTTAGCTTCAACTTTTGTACCTACAGCGACAACCTTATCCTGTTTATCTTTAACCTGTTTCTCACTGAGTAATTTCCTTGAGATTTCTTTGCCATTTTCTAAAACAACTTCATACTCTTTCGTTAATAAGCCTTCTTGACCTTGATTAACGACTTTTTCTTTTCCTTTGGCTAGGCTAGAGTCCTTTTTCGTAACGACTGCAAATTGAATCGGTTCTTCCACTACATCGGTGACTTTTTCAACTCGGATGACTTTGATGAGATCATTTGCTTTGACTGTCTCTTCAGCTTTCGGCTCTATACGATCTAATTCGCTTAGTGTAATGCCTTGATTTTCTAAAAAGTCAGCGACCGTAGTCGAAGTTGACCAGACTTGGTGCTCTTTCCCACCATCAGAAAGATTAACTGAGAAAGCTGTATTTACTTCAATTTGAATATTATCTTTTATTTCCTCTTCGAGATTTGGCTGAACTTTATCATGAACAGCTATGACAATCCCCTGTTCCTTCAAAAGCTCTTCTACTGTCTTGGATATTGTCCAAATCGTTTTCTTCTCGTTGTCTTTTACAATATGAACCTGTTTTGCCGGTTCCCAAACAATTTTTAAATTGTTTTTAACCTTTGTGTCCACTGCGGGAAACACATAATCTTCTGAGCGTAAAGAAATATCTAAATCAGCAAATATATCTTGAATTGTAGCTGCATGTGTTTTTATGACTTTTTCTTGACCATCCAATGTAATGGCTACTGTATTCTTCGTTGTTTCAAAGATTATGAAGCCGGTAGCAGCTGCAAAAACAATGAAACTAGCAAATATTATAGCCAATTTCTTTTTACTCAAAGATTTGGAAAACAGGTTTTTCATGTTTTGGAATACGATGAAAAACGCCTCCTTTTCTCTCGGAGTGATTATATAGACTATCTCGCCGACTGTCAACTCTTTTCCCTTTTTTGTGGAAAATGCCTCCCTTCCTCAGCATATTCCCTATTATGCAAAATCAACTAAAAAAAGGAAAGAAAGACTTATCGACATAGCTATCCTCTGAGAAAAGGAAGTTGTGTAGAACTTTTTAGAATTAGCGATAATTTGGACAAGTAATTGAATAATTCGACAAGATTCTTTATCAATTTATGCCGAATATTTTTTTTGCATTTTCGGTTGTTGCCTTTGCAACATCCTCTAAAGAAATTTGCTTGATTTCTGCAATTTGCTCTGCCACTAATTTTACATAGCTAGGTTCATTTCGTTTCCCACGATAGGGGTGTGGTGCTAAGTAAGGGCAATCTGTTTCAATTAAAAGCTTGTCTAATGGAATGGCCTCAGCTACTTCCTTCGGTTTTCTAGCATTTTTAAAGGTAACAGGCCCACCCAATGAAATATAGAAATTCATCGCAATACATTCTCTGGCGGTTTCTGGACTACCACTAAAACAATGCATAATGCCCCCAACCTCACTAGCTCCCTCTTCTTTCAAAATCTCTACAATATCAGCAGTTGCATCACGATTATGAATAATAATCGGCAGCTTCACTTTCTTGGCTAGCTGGATTTGTTTACGAAAAACTTGCTGTTGAATATCCTTCGGTGACTTGTCCCAATAATAATCTAATCCCATTTCCCCAAGTGCCACTACCTTCGGATGACTTGCGAGTTCTTCAATCCAAAGTAAATCCTCATCCTTCATATCAATCGCATCAACCGGATGCCA
>JAEWDX010000332.1 GCA_023389895.1 Bacillota bacterium | reverse complement strand
GTTACATTACTACCGCGCTTCGCTTGGTGGCCTTCACATCAAAGAACAGAATTCATTCTGTTCTTTGATGTGAAGGGAAAGGGTTAGGTCAAGTTTGGCCGCAGTGGGGCTATTTTATTTCATCTGTTCCTATTTTTTCCTTCATAGGATTTAAAGCCACTGAATCATGTGCACTCCAGTCTCTAGTTGTGCGTGTCCAACGTTCTGGATGCTTTTGTTTTTTGATTGACCGGATTCCCTAGCGTTAGCGTTTAGACAAGAATCACGCCACGCTTCAATTTGTTCTTTATATAGTCCTTTTTTTCGACAATATTCTGCTAGATCTGCTTGGTTCATTACGTAAGTTTCCATGACAATAAGAAACTTATCTCCTTTTTTCATATTCAGAATAATTCTATTTTAGGTTAATTATTTCCGATAAAAAATTAATTGGGCAGTTGTGTAAATGTTTTTATCATCTACACTTAATAAAAGATCAGATGAACCTAAGTCCCATTTAGTCCACAAACTATTAATATCATCAGTTATAAAAACCCCTTGACCATACTCTTCAGTAGCTAATTTGTGTAGTTTATCATGTATAGTACCCATTTCTGACCAAGAATAATAAGGTTTTTGACCTTCAAAAAAATCATATACAATCATCATTAATGAGTGATTTTTAAAATAATAAGTTAACTCCGTTTTATATCCATATTTATCAACTGGATAATACTTCAATACTTGAAAATCTCCATCTTTACCGCTCACCAATAATTTTGCTTTTTCAATTTTCATTACTTCATTTGGCGACATATTCCAATTTGTTCCTCTTGCAGCTTTAAGAGATTTAGTTGGAGTACGTTTTTCCCCAATAAAATTTTTACTGTATATATCTATCTCACTTACATTACTATGCCATAATATTTCAGAACCTGTAGAATCACTTATAAATCGTAAAGGGACTAGTGTGCGACCTTTAATAGTTTTAGGAGCTACCTCTAATGCAATTTTTTTCCCATTTACAAATGCCGTTTTGCTTCCAAGGGTTAATTGAATTTTTACATTACTGTTTTTACCAACAATTGTTTTAGTTGAATTGTTCCATTCTGTTTCAAGACCTAATGCCTCAAATATTGGTCTGAATTCTACAAGTGTTCTCCCATTTTCAGTTAATGGTGAATTAGTGAAATTAACTTTTTTTGCATTAACGTATGTAGTTATTGATTTTGCACTAACATTTGAAGATAAAGAAAAGATTAATAGAAACGTAAAGAATGATGTAAAAATAATCCTAATTGAATTGGTTTTAAATCTACTCATAAAAAATTTTCTCCTCTCGAATCAAATTATTGAAATTAGGTAATGTTACCTAATTTGATTTTAACATTAATGGATATGATATCCATTAAAATTTATTTTCGTGGTAATATTTTACTATAGAAAATAGGAGGGATTATTTTGTAAAGGAAAATTTCATTATTTATTTTTATCTCAATTTTATTAACGGCATGTTCAATAAATATTAAAGAGACTATGTACAATTCAGAAACAAAAGACATGGTCAGTAAAACCGATGACCTTACAAAAGAAGAAAAGGTTTTATTTGAATCAGCAGTCACATTTGCAAAAGAAAATGATGTTGATTTAGAAGGGCAAGCGGTATCAAAAATAATCGCAGATGAAAAAGCACGATTAGAAGAAGAGCGTCAACGGCTGGAAGAAGAGCGAAAAAAGGAAGAGGAACGGAAAAGGGAACCTCAACGTCAGAAAGAGGAAGAAATAAAGAGATTAAATGATTCTATACAAGTGTCCTTAGATGGAAAAGGAGCTATTGCGAAAGACAGCGATGCATGGCGGTTCAGTGATGTAATTACATTTGATTTAACATTTAAAAATACTACTGAATTGATATCTCTAAACAAAAGAGCAACGATGACAATAATCCAAAGCGTTACATTTTTGTGCGGTACGTGGGAGCCAGAAAGGGAAAACCCTATTATCAGCATTGGGTAGCAGAACAACTTAATATTTTAGCTCGACAGGTAAACATTGTAGATGAAAATGGCAATTTGTTTCATTTTACAAACCATCAATTTAGGCATACGTACGCTATTAAAATGCTAAATAGTGGAACAGATATTTTAACAGTGCAGGAACTTCTGGCTCATGCTTCACCTGAAATGACAATGAGGTACGCGCGCTTATTAGATGGAACAAAAAGAGAGGCGTTTGAGAATGCAATAAATCAAGGTGTGTTTAGTTTTGATCTAGATGGAACAATGTACAATGTCAAAGAGGCAGATGAAGTTCCCGAGGATGTACTGGAGTGGTTATGGAGAGATCACAAACTAACTGCAATTGATAACCCCTACGGCTCTTGCAGAGCTAGAGTCAACGGTGATTGTCCCTATGCAGAAGAACCCCCTTGCTTGACGTGTAATGGTGGTAGTCCTTGTAAGGACTTAGCAGTTGGTCTTTCTGAAATGGATGTAGCCAAGTATGATATTCATATTGAATCTACAAAAAGAATGATTTCAATTGCAAAAGAATACGGTAGAGATGAAATAGCGTTAAAAAGCCAGAAAAATTTAGATAGATTAGTAAAAATTTACAATACTATCAAATCAGGTAATATAGTGTTGGGTCGGTTGGATAGATTGAAACGAAAACAAGGGGTATAATATGGATTCTTATGATCGAAAGAAACACCTAAAACAAATTCATGAAAACCGAAAAGCTATTACCATGAATAAAGTCGATGAAGCTATTAAAAGGCTTTTGAGAGACAACAAGGTTATTAACTTCAATAGTGTAGCAAGTGAGGCAGGAGTAGCAAAAGCTACACTTTACAACAATGTACAATTTCGAGAACGAATTGAGACTCTTCGCTTTCAACAAATACAGGTTTCTCCAAAAAAAATTATTAAGCAACGCATGGATGATAATAATAAGGATGCAGTTATAGAATCTCTAAAGAGGAAAGTTAAGAGATTAGAACAAGAGAACAAGATGTTACGTGACCAAATAAAGGTAGCATATGCGGAAGTTTACAACAATATTTAAAGAACAGAAATCCCCCGGTATGAAGTGACC
>JAEWDX010000273.1 GCA_023389895.1 Bacillota bacterium | reverse complement strand
CATTGGAAATTCAATAAAAAGGATATGCGAGATTGATTTATTATCGAAAATAACAATTTGAAAAGCTATAATTTTTATAAATAGAGTGAAGAGAATGAGTGTTAATGGATGGAAGAAAATATTCTTCATATATAAAGTTCGTTTTTTATTCATGGAGTACCACACCTCGAAAAATTTAACTCAATTTGGCTTAATGATGACTAGATTGTATCCAGCATTTTTGGGGGCTTTTTATAAAAATTTGAAGCATTATCTAGATAAAAATGAAGGATGCTCAAAGCATACAAACAAATCATGTCCTATAATTTAGACGTTATTACTTGCTGAATAGATTCATTATTTTAAACTTATCAAAGAATGATTAAAAGTTGCAACCAATATATAGCATATTTTCAGAATTTAGGAATGTTGACATAGTATAATTATAGGTAAGGAGATGAATATTCATCAACTTCTTGCATACTATCTCGTTTTGTTGGTAGGGAAAGGGATGGAAACTTTTCTATCGAACGACCGTATATAAAGGTAATAAAATTAGTGAAAACGGAGAGATGAAGATGGACAAGGCTTTATTTGAGATGAATGTTGAAATATTGCGTCAGGCAGCAGGGAATTGGATGGATCGTAGACTTGTCATAATGGGAGCGGCACAATTTGCTGCAAAAGGAAAAAAGATCGATGGGCAAGCTTTTATTAAGGTTTCAGACTCCTTAAAGAAGAGTGCTTCTTTCTTCTCCCCATTAAGAAGTATTCATTTTCCGATGGCAGGACTAATTATGTCCAGTGATCAAATGCCTGATGAAGAGATTGCTCGTCTTCATCGTAATTTTGATTCACTTCGCTCTGTAGGGTTAAAAAACTCAAATTTTACTTATATCGCTGCTTTTTTAATGGAAGAGCATATGGATATTGGCAGAATTAAAGCCATGCATGAGGAGATGAAGAAGTTTCATAGATTTCTAACAACTGCTGATGATTATCCAGATGCAACGATTATTGCCAAGCAGGAAGGAAATGTAGCAGACTTAATCGCAGCGTCTGAGCAGTATTATCGAGCCCTTAATGAAAATGGCTTTTATAAGGGGAATGATTTACAGTTTCTTGCAAACATGCTTGTGATGAGTGGAGGCTTTAATAAGGAGCTTGTAAGTGACGTAATCTTCACAAGGGATGAATTAAGCCGAAGCGGGCTTAAAGTGAAGCAAATGCATTATCCTTCTCTAGGTGTAATTGCGCTTTCAGGAAGAATCAAAGAAGCGGCTGCTTATTCACTCGATCTTAAGGATACGAAAATTTTCAAATGGTATAAGGATATGGCGATAACGACTGCTGCGATCTTCGTTTCACAGGAATTTATCGATGCCGCCCCTGGACTGACAGCAGCGATTCAAGCAATGATTCAAGCACAGCAAGCTTCTGCCGCTGCGATTACTGTTACAGCGGTGGCTACTTCATCATCGGCGGGGAGCTAGGATTTTTTAAATACAATATCGTTAAAAACTTTACAAAATAACTATTAGAGGTGCAATGAATTGCGGGCTCAAAAAGTAGAACGATTATTTTATATTATTAAATATTTGGATAATCATGATACCGTAACGGCTGGGGAAATAGCTAAACATTGTCAAACTTCTGTTCGCAGTATTTATCGGGATATGAAGGTCTTGGAGGAATTAGGTTTTTATTTTACAAACGAGGGAAGACACGGCTATAAACTTATCAATAAGGCTGTCCAGATTCCAAAGAATATAACGATTGAAGAATGGATGGCAATAACACTTTTTCCATTACTATCACGAAACATTACATATGAAAAACATCCATTTCATCTTGCATATCGATCAGGTCTTGAGAAAATTAGGAAAAACGTCTTGAATAATAAAGGTATCCTATCTATCAGTTCACAAATAGGTGAACGTATATTGTTTCAAGATCAATATCGCGAAGCGAATTGTCCAAATATAATGAGAGAAATAATTGAAGCCATAGCCCATGATCGGTCTATTCGGATTAAATACTACTCGATTTATCGCAATGCCTTAAGTGATCGAATAATTGATCCATATTATTTAATCCCTCGCCGAGGACATCTCTATCTAATTGCCTTTTGTCATTATCGTAGTGAAGTTCGTGTTTTTCGTCTTAATCGAATTCGATCGATTGAAGAAACTGAGCAATCTTTTGTAATCCCAAAAACTTTTGATATCGTAGACTTTCTGGAAAATCGGTGGTCCATCATTGCAGATGAAGATGAACCAATCACTTTTTCAGTAAGATTCAATAAGGAAATTGCCAGATATGTCTACGAATATGATTTTTATTCAGAAACATCTTTAGAAGAACAAGAGGACGGTAGTCTCTTGTTAAAAACAACTGTGAAGAGTAAAATAGAATTCTTAAAGTGGATTCGCTCATTTGGGCTTAATGCCGAAGTGATAGAGCCAGTAGAAATTAGAAATGAACTGATGCAAGAGTATGAGGAATTGTTTCGAAGATATAAGAATGAAAATCAGTTCGAATGAAGTGATATGTTAAGTTTTATAAAATCCGTAAATTGTCGAATGTAGGAAATATTATTTGAGCGGAGCGGGATGTAAAGATTATTTCTTTTTAGTTTTAAAATGTATTTGAACGTAGAGGGAAAAAATTTTTTAGGGACTATTCAAAAATACTGAGATTAGGAGCTATCCTAAGGTTGATGAAAATCGACTTTTAGGATAGCTTTTTTTGTTAAATAGAACTTTTGTTCTGATGACAGTATCTGTCATACATTTATGTACAATTTAAATAGTTTGAAAATTTTAGTAAAATGGTGGATATTCATCGATGAAAATGGTAAAATAGACCTATTGATTAATACTAAAAAGAAATAATAGGAGGTGAAATGATGAGAGCACGTTTTTATTTTAAAATACCACCAGTATTTCCAATAAAAAACCGCTTGATAATTTTATCAATATTAAAAGATGCAATTCGGTCACAATCCGAAGAGTTTTATCAGTCTTTTTTTATTGATGGTAAACAAAAAACAAAGCCTTATACTTTTTCAACTTATTTTCACAACCTTGAGATTAAAAATAAGGAAATATATGCTGATCATCTTGCTGTTACTGTGTCCAGTTCAAGTGTTCAATTTATCCTTTTTTTGATAAATGGTTGCCAAGAAACAAAGAAATTTATTTATAAAGACATGTTGATTGTTTTAGAAAGAGTTGAATTATTAAAAGAGAAGCCTATTATGGAATCCCAAGTATGGATGAAGACATTATCCGCAATTCTAATTGAATCAAAAGAAGGTGAGCCATTACTAGCAGAGCACCGAGATTTTGAGAAAGAATTGAATTTTATTATGTCAAAAACTGTACAAGAAATAGAAGGACGATCGTTATATCAACCTATCAAAATCTTAAAAAGTAACTTACGAAAAATGGTTATAAAAGAGAATTTTCATCAAAAAGAGGGGCGGGATTTATACTTCACGGCGAATCAAGGACAGTTTTTGTTAGCTGGCGATCCCCGTGATTTAACTTTTTGCTATATCAATGGAATAGGATTAAGAACGGGTGTTGGATTTGGTACTTTAGAGGCCTTGTGAGCTAGGAGGTGAAATAATGCCAACAATTCGAATAGAATTATCAGATTGGTTGCAAAATGCGGGAATAGTGGGATTAGTTAATATATTAGAAAATGAAAAGCAAGACTATAATCTCAAACAGAATTATTTAGAATTTGATAGTTCCATATTAAATAACTTTTCTACTTATTATTTCAAGTATTTTGAAAGACGCTATATTGACCATTTTTCGTATTCGATGATAGTCAATAAGGGAGTTGGATTTTTAGATACTAAAGATTGGAATGAACAAACACTAGATAAGTGGAATAAATATATTGAAACAACTAAGAGACTTTTGACAAGTAATAGTTACAAGGCAGCTTATGATATGATGCCGAAACAGTCAATCAATATTGTTCAATTTGAAAAAAAACTATCGAAAATTAGGCTAAAAGCAAAGCAAACAATTGATGATGTTCAGGATGAAATAAACGATGGGAAAAATATTATAGACACATTAATAGCATACCTTAAAAATGAAGAGGTGAAAAAGTATATAATTGCCAAAAATATCGCTTACTCAATAATTGATAAGTTTTGGGGAAATGTATCTTTTTTACATAAAACCTCGACTAAGAATGATATTTTTGAAGAGTATCTTAAGTACTTTATTGAGCCTGTTTTTCAATATTATGAAGAAGAACATAAAAATGATACGTATTGTTGCTTTACTTGTTCACAACCTATAAAGAGATTATCTAAACCTCATGCTTACGACTTAGCATGGCTAAACAAAATGGGTGTAGACATGAGTAGAAAAACTTCGCATTTTTGGAATTTAAATTCGAGTACTTGTTATATATGCCCAATCTGTAATTTTGTGTATTCGTGCATTCCAGCTGGCTTTACTGTAATACATGGACAAGGATATTTTGTAAACTGTAACAATAATATTCAAAAATTAGTGAAACTAAATAATAATAGTGAAAACTTAGTGCTAAAAGAAGATGAAACTATTCGACTTGCAGAGCTTAAAACCTATTATCAACTACTAGACTACATGGAAGAGAGAAAGACTCATGGCGCAGGTAAAGAAATTGATAATATCCAAATAATAAAGTTCAGCAGTCAAACGGATGCAGAACAAAGAAGACCGTTCACATTTAATATTCTATCAAAGGATAAGCTGCAAGTTATTCAACGGTATAAAAATAGTCTATCTGGATTCGTGAATAAGATAATTAAGCTAAATGATGATAGTTACTTTAATGTTTTTCAAGGTGTATTAGAAAGGCTATATCAAAATCGAAATCAATTTGATTTGATTGAAATGTTGTGTCGAAATTCTTTACCAAGTAGGGCAGAGGAACCGATGAAAAGGGTAAAGATTATAAGGGAGCTTATCTATCTTAATAACGCTTTTATTGCAACAATTAATAAGAATAAGGGGGGGAGTACTTCCATGAATGGTTATTCGTCATATGTAAAACGAGACACGATTAAAGAAATAGAAGAGGCAGGAAGGTCACTAGCTATGGCTTATTCCGTTAGAAGTGCCTCTAATAAACTATCAGGGATTACTTATCGCTTGTTAAATGCTCTAAAAACGAAGGATACAGGGAAGTTTATGGATACCTTTGTAAATGCTTATATGTACTGTGGTCAAGCTATTCCTACTAAAATTATTGATGTTTTACAAGATGAACATAAATTGCAAACTATGGGCTATGCTTTTGTAATTGGGTTAAGATCGGGTGTACCTGAAAGTAAAGAGAAGGGGGAAGAATAACATGATTAAAAAGGGATTAACAATGTCTTTTGTAATTGAAGCGGAAAGCGCAAATTATGGTGAAGGTATTGGTAACGTTACTGCTTTGAAAAAAATGACAAGAGGAAATGGAGATAGTTTCACTTATATCTCTAGGCAAGCATTACGTTATGATATTATTCAGCAAATGCAAGCAGATAATACACCTTTGCAGTTGGATAAAACTGTAATTCAGTTTCACCCAGATGCTTCTGTAAAGGATTATCCAGAGATTGATTTGTTTGGTTACATGAAAACAAGTAAAGGAACGAAGACACGTGCAGCTGTTGCTCGATTATCTAATGCAATAGCACTTGAAAGTTTTCAGGCTGATCTTGATTTTTTAACAAACAAAGGGTTATTTGATAGATATTTAGCTACTAGTAGTGAAAAGGGAAAGGAAGAAAAGAAAGGAGGAAATATTGCACAAAGTGAAATTCATCATTCTTATTATACCTATACGATTACAGTTGATTTAGATCAGGTAGGTATTGATAGTAATGATGGTACTGAAATTACAAATAATGAAAAAGCACGGCGTGTTAATAAGCTTGTAAATACATTGAAATATCTTTATCGAGATATAAAAGGTCGACGTGAGAATCTATCGCCAATCTTTGCGATTGGTGGAGTCTATGATATTAAAAATCCCTTCTTTGAAAATAGAATAAAGATTAAGCAAAATAGAATAGGTACTGAGGCTTTAAAAAATGTATTATCACTAGACACGCATATTGCAGAAC
>JAEWDX010000215.1 GCA_023389895.1 Bacillota bacterium | reverse complement strand
GGTATGAAGCCTCCTAAAAGCTTGGATTGACTAGTAATGTAAAGTAAAATCACACCTAGAATTACACCTCCGATGACTCCTACTAAACCTATAAGTAACCCCTCCCCAACTACCATCTTTCTTACTTGTTGTCTAGTAAATCCAAGTGCTCGCATTGTTCCAATCTCAGATGTTCGTTCAAATGTATTCATTAAAAGGGTATTAGCTGTGCCAATACTAGCTAAGCCAATAATTAGGAATAGCATAATTAATATTATTTCGTTCATACCAGATAACGCAGAAGTAGTTGATTTAATTTCATCTTCAATAGTTTTAACTTTTGAAAGGTGTTCATTGAAATCTGTCCATAACTGATCTTGTAATTCCTCTCCGTTATATTTACCATATAATGCTAGTAGCATATCAAAACTATTTACCCAACCAAATTCATTATTTAAATAATCTTCATCCATAAAACCAACATATCCTGAATAATGTGAAGTATCTACAACATCAATGACTTCAAATTTTTGCTTGCCAGAAGGTGTATTTACATGAATGTATTCCCCAACTCTCCCACCCCATTCATCAAAAGCTCGTTTACCGAGCAGGATAGATGGTTTCTTTTGTAATTCTTCATATAACGGTTCTTTTTCAATATCTTCAAATAATACAGGTCCCTTTTTACTTACGGCAAAAATAGAAAATTGTCTACTCTCATCATTCATTGTTTCCCATGTAATAGGTGTAGCTTCTGTCAGTGGGGTAACATTTGCTACAGAATCATAAGAAAATAGAGTTTCTATATCTTCACTAGACCAAGGGGCTTCCGATGTAACCCTTAGATCACCCCCAAATGTATTTCTAATATCACGTTCATACCCTTCAGGAGCAGTTTCTATAACAGAGCTTAACAATAAGATGACTGCTATTCCAATGGCAAGTATAGCAGAAGTATTGGCATTTCTATTTAATTGCTGTGTAAGGCTATGCGTAGCTAAAATTCCTGAATAGCCAAAAAACACTTTGAAAATTGGTTTAAAGATCTTACTTATTCCTATTAACAAGAATGGAAACAGCAAAATAATACTTGCTAAAATAGCTAAATAGGAAACAAAATGATCAATAAATATAAAGGAAAGTAAGCCAACTCCTACAATACCTCTAAATAGATATTGTCTTTTCGACGATAATGTTTGAGTTGCCTCTTTTAATGTCAAGAGCACCGAAGTTTTCCCCGCATTGTAAATAGGAAATAAGGAGAAGATAATAGGAAATACAATTCCTATTCCAATGGCTGTTATTGTAGGCATTTTCCAATTCAAAGTATACACTGTATCAAATTCAAATATACTGAGCAGGGTTTGCATAAACATATCGCCAAGCCAAATCCCAATTGGAACCCCAATAGCCGTACCAATTAATGATAAAATGATTACTTCAATGAATACAAGTTTAGAAATAGAGCTTTGCAAATAACCAAAACTTTTCATGATTGCAAATTCCTTTTTTCTTTCCATAACACTTGTATAAATCATATTAAAGACAATGAATCCACTAATAAGCATAGATAAAACAGCAATTAAGTAAAAAAATGTGTAGAGACCCCCAATATCGTTACTTTGTAGATCATCTGCGACAACTGGTTGGATATATATATTTGAATTAGTAAATTCATTCTGTAAATCTTGAAAAAGTTTTTCACCATCTTCATTTGTTTGAAATCGTACATATGAAAGCTCATTATCCATACCTGTCCATTCTCTTAACAAATCAAGGGGAGCCATAATTCTAAAACTAGTTGATTCAGCACTTTCCCAATCACTAGGACTCGCAAGCAACTGTGTATACCCGACTATTGCCGAAACCTTAGCCTCTCCTAAATTGCTAAACCGAATAGTATCTCCAACACTTTTATTTAATAAATTTGCAACAGGCTCGGTTATAATTAGCCCTTCATTATCTAACTCTCCTTTTATAACTGGTAGTTTTAGTAAAGAACTATTCTGATCATTCACACCCGTAATTCGTACAGAACGTTGATTTTCCGATTTATCATCCAGATCAAAGAATACATGTTTATCAAGTGCAAGCAACGAGTCAGTAATGATTGGATTGTCTAAATGAGAGGAAACAGCCTCTTCTGAAAAGGTATGTTCATCACTTAAAAACCAATAATCAGCATTTGCTACATACATTTGTTCATAATAATTAAAAACATCATTTGTTGTTTTATCAGCAATTAACATGGAAGTTATAAAGGAAATGCCAATAATGATCCCAAGTAATGAAAAGAAAAATCTTTTTTTGTTTTCTATTATATTACGCCATGAAATTCGCCACATATTTAGCATAATCTTCATCCTTTCTAGAAATCACCTGATCGACAATTCCATCTTTAAAAAGAATAATTCGATCTGCAAATCCAGCTGCGAAAATATCATGTGTAACCATGATTATTGTTTGATTGTAATCTCGATTAAATCTAGTCATTAACCCAAGAATGTCCTCGGCTGTATTTCTATCTAAATTACCTGTTGGCTCATCTGCCAATAATACGGCGGGGTTGCTAACTAGTGCTCTAGCTATAGCTACACGTTGCTGTTGCCCACCACTAAGCAAATTAACCTTCTTCTGCCCAAGTCCCTTTAAACCGACGGAATTAAGTAATTGTAAAACTTGTTGCTTTTTATCTTTTGTTAAAGTTCCATCTGCATGAAGTGGGAAAGCTATATTTTCTTCCACATTTAGATTACTAAGTAATTGATAATTTTGGAAAACAAAGCCAATGTTCTGTCTGCGAAATATTGTCCTTTTCTTTTCTGTCATCCTATTTAAATAATGTTGATTAATTATAATGTCCCCTTCTGTAGGTATATCAAGACCACCTAATAATTGAAGTAAAGTACTTTTTCCAGAGCCACTTGGACCCATAATAGCTACAAATTCACCTTTTTGAATTTGTAAACTAACATTTTTTAATACTTTAATTCTCTCTTGTCCTTGTAAAAATTCCTTTTTAAGATTTTCAACCTGAATCACTTTATCAAATCCCCCTAATATCTTTTACATTATTATATACTAAGTATATATTGATTCAAGATTTTATTTTACATACGTTCTTAAAAAGTCTTGTTTTTCAATAAAAAAAATATTTTATAGATATATACTAAGTACTCATAGAGTGGGATAAGAAAAAAGATATCTATAAATTCAGACATCTTCTACTCGTCTACAATATGGTTCTATTTAGCTTAATCAAGTTAAAAAGTAGATGACAAAATTTCCTACCAAAATTTCAGAAACTAGATTTTTAATTTAAAGATTATTGAACTCGAAACAAATTATCAATTTTACTTTCTATTATTTTGTCAAGATAGTTTCCTATAAAAATCCCAGAAAACTCAGTACAACTAAAAAAGAAAAAACTCTAGAAAATCACTGTATGGAGACGGCGGGTCTTGAAACGGAAAATATGAAAAGTGCTGAAATACCAACGTTTTCAATAGTTTTGCGGCATTTCATAAAATGCCTGACCCAAATTTTGACCCAAAATAAAAAATTTAAAAGATTATTGCTTACGGAGACATAAAAAGAAAATATTTCACTTGCGTTTTTTACATTCGATAAT
>JAEWDX010000171.1 GCA_023389895.1 Bacillota bacterium | reverse complement strand
TCTCTGAATGAGGAGCTTACACTTCCCCTACAAAATATCGGTAGAATAAACACATATAACAATGAAGATAGAGCTAATAAAGCCCCAAAAGCTTCTAGCGTAAAAATGGCAAATACTAAATATACGATTGGAGCAGTTATCAATATCCCAGGGATAGAAAATCCAAACGAAATCACATACCTCTTTATAGAAGTTTCATTTTTCAAGTGCATTAATATATTTATCCCAATCAAATTACAAATAAGTGGCCAAACAAAAAAATAACTTGATGCCTTACTGAACAGACTAAAACCGATTGTGAAAAGAAGCCAAACGAAATTAGCACCAATAGTAAGATTAATTTGATTCACTTTCTTCGATACGGCTTGATAAATGAAGGCTATTAATGCATATAAAATTAAAATGCTCGCAAGAATAATAAGATTGCTTTCACTGTAACGACTGATGAACAATTTCGATAGTGATGTTCCAATTGCAAATGCTACCCCAATCGTAAAGAAAAAAAGTACAAATCCAACACTTACACCTTTAGCTGTAAGCTTTTTGCTCTTATACCCATGAATAATTGAAAAAGCAAATAGAATAAGCGAAACTATCATAATGGGAATAACTAGATTTTCAGAATATTTGACAACTTTCTTTCCTATTAGATTAAAAAACACCTTGTTTTCTTCTTCATTACCAACAATATTCAAGTTGCCGAAATGTCGAACTAAATGAAGCATATAATCTCCATGGTGCTGAACACTACTTATACTTAAATTCTCGATCGTGTCATTAGAAGAATGGTAAAATTCAACACCTTCAATAAATGCAAAGTTCAATCCTTGCATGCCAGCATATTTAAAAGGAGAAAAATCTGTTCCGAGCGGAACTAACTTATATAGATCAGAAAGCATAGAATGAGCTACAGGGTTTGGCGCTGCTTTAATAAATTCAGAAATTAATTTGCCATTCATCCCACTCGTCTCAAATAAAATAGATGGCCCACTATTCCCACGAGCATCAAAATTAAACACAACACCAACATCTTTTGCCCACGGATGTGATTGGACAAATGCTTCTGCTCCGAAAAATCCATTCTCTTCCTCATCAGTAATTAGAATAATGACATCATTTTTCAAAGGTTGTGATTGCATCAATGCTCTCGTAGTTTCAAGTATTGCCGCAACAGCTGAACCAGCGTCACCTGCACCTGGACTATTCGGTACAGAATCGTAGTGTGATGAAATCATTACCGCATTTGAAGAGTTCTCCCCTCGAATTCTAGCAACTATGTTTTGGATTTCACCTTCATAAACACTGTTCCAGCCCGTTTCAAACGTTGTTACTTTCTGAATCTCTGGTGAAAGCCCGATGTCTGTTAAAGTCTTCACTAAATAATCTCTTACGAGGGCATGCTGTTCTGAACGTGATGGACGTGGTTTTACAGCAATGTTTTCTAAATAGTGCATGGCTCTCTCAGAAGAGAATTGATCTTGTTCTACAGTCGAAAGCAGTACTTCTGGTGTTCTAAACTGCCAGAAACTTAGTGAAACAACTGATAAAACAAAAATAAGCACTACTAGCAAAATTGATGCATTCTTTTTCATACCATGACCTCATTTAAGTAATATGAGATCGTTTCTCTTAATCCTTTTTCAAATTCATTATCAAGCTGAAATCCGATTTCTTTCTGTAATTTTGTATCATCAATTGCATATCGAAAATCATGTCCTGGGCGATCTTCAACAAATTCAATTAGTTGGCAGTAATTTGTAATGTTTTTTTCATTATTGGCAATCGGCTTTAACTGCT
Source organism: Bacillota bacterium (assembly GCA_023389895.1). Lineage (GTDB taxonomy): Bacteria > Bacillota > Bacilli > Bacillales > Cytobacillaceae > Cytobacillus. Next base: position 24,147 of record JAEWDX010000171.1, on the reverse strand, counting down.
CGAGAATAGTAGAGATCATATAAGCTATTTCGAGATTCGTTCTTTCATTGTGACCACCAATTAAATATGTTTCTCCAGCTATTCCATTAAAGAAGACCTTTTCAATTGCACGACAATGATCAAGCACATACAGCCAATCACGAATATTTTGTCCATCCCCGTAAATCGGAATTTGTTCTAAAGCTAGTGCTTTTCGAATAATAGTCGGAACTAATTTTTCTTTATGCTGCCTTGGACCATAATTATTTGAACAATTTGTGGTCACAACATTCATCCCATATGTGTGAAAATAACTGCGGACAATCATATCTGAAGCCGCTTTACTTGCTGAATACGGACTGTTCGGTGCGTAAGCTGTTTTTTCCGTAAAATAACCCATTTCTCCAAGAGCACCATATACTTCATCCGTCGAAATGTGATGAAACCTAGCCTTCCTTCCTGTCTTATAAGAGCCTGCACCATCCATCCAATGTTTCCTAGCTGCTTCGAGTAAAGTAAAAGTACCTAGTACATTAGTTTCAATGAAGGAATTCGGACTTTTTATTGAATTATCAACATGTGACTCTGCAGCAAAATGAATAACGCCGTCTATTTCATATTGTTCAAATAAGTTGTTTATTAATGCCCGATCACATATATCTCCCTGTACAAATGTATGTCGCGAATCATTCGATACTTCTTGAAGATTACCAAGATTACCTGCATACGTTAATTTATCAAGATTTACAATATGAATATCTTTATGCTTTTCTAAGATATACATAATAAAATTTGAGCCGATAAAACCAGCTCCACCTGTAACGAGTAAATTCATTTACATACTCTCCAATAACTTTATTAATTTTGATAAGAAAACAAGCTACCTTCATCTATTAGCAAAAGAAACAGCTTCAAGACTGGAATTACTAATAAACTTCCCCTGAACAAGATCTTTTAAATAAACACCATAATCATTTTTATACTCTATTGCTCTTTCAAGCACTTCATCAGCTGAAATCCAATTATTTCGATAGCTAATTTCTTCTAAACAAGCGATTTTATATCCTTGCCGCTTCTCTATTGTTTCGACAAATTGACTAGCCTCTATAAAACTTTCAAATGTTCCAGTATCAAGCCAAGCAAAGCCTCGACCGAGAAGGCCTACTTTTAACTTTTTCATTTTTAAATATGCTTGATTTATATCGGTAATCTCAAGCTCTCCCCTATTAGAAGGCTTCACATTTTTAGCAATTTCAATTACATTATTATCGTAAAAATAAAGACCTGTAACCGCATATGGAGATTTAGGATATGCAGGCTTTTCCTCGATTGAAATAGCATTATAATTTTCATCTATCTCAACAACACCAAAGCGTTGAGGATCTTTTACTTGATAACCGAAAACGATGGCTCCTTCTTCTAAGCTAGCAGCTATTTTCAATATTGGTGTAAATCCTTGACCATAAAAAATATTATCGCCAAGTACAAGGCATACATTGTCATTACCAATAAATTCTTCTCCAATAATAAAAGCATCCGCCAGCCCTCGCGGATGCTCTTGAATCTCATATTTAAGTTTTATTCCCCATTTCGCTCCATCTCCAAGCAAACTATAAAAGAGCGGCGCATCTTTTGCAGTAGAAATAAGCAAGATTTCTCGAATCCCAGCTAACATAAGAACTGATAATGGATAATAGATCATTGGTTTATCATATATTGGCAAAAGCTGCTTTGAGATCGCTTGTGTAATTGGATATAACCTTGTTCCACTGCCACCAGCAAGAATAATTCCTTTCAACAAAATCCCTCCAATGCTATAAGTACTATTGGCATTTATCATTTCCTATTTTACTATGTGACTTTCCTTTAATTCTAAAATCATCATGCACGTCCCCCTGTCTGTTTCGCACTCCTTTTTAAGACCAAATTTCTCAATTAAGCCGATTATTTTATTATTATTTTTGTCTACCTCACACTTAATAAACTTGAGATTTTTCTCCTTCGTAAAATCTATGATAATTTCCGATAATAAAACTGAGATTTTTTTCCCTTGATATGTAGACAAAATCCCCATTGAACTGATATAGCTCGCTTTATTAATATAATCATTTGCATATACTGAAACGAAGCCAATATCTTTATGTTCATGTGATAGGACAAAATTATATGCTTGATCATTCAGTTTTCTTACATACATTTCAAAGCTTACCCCCTCTTGATAAGGAGATAAATAATCCGAATTTATCTGCAATAAGATGTCTGTCAATCTTTTTAAATCAGTATTACTCCTATTCAACAAACATAATTCAATATTTTGTTCCTTACAAATTCTTTGATATTTTTGCAATGTTTTATTTTCAATCTCCATCTTTTTTAAAACTCCTTCTCTACATCTTTTGTACATAGTTAGGATAAAAAGCTCATGACTAATCTCTGATCAGAAACAATGTTCATATCTTTATAGCCAACGATTCCTATTTTTGCAACTAACTCATCATTTTTCGATTTACTATTTCCTACCCAAGAAATTATTGCTTTCGGCAAATTAACACCTGCTAAATGGCTAAATGGATAGCCGCCGCCAAACCTTGCATTCAATTCTAAAATATAGCTTCCTTTTTCATTGTTAAACACGTCGACATCAAGATTTCCGATATGCCCTATCTTTTTACTTAATCGTTCGCCGATATAACATAATTCTTCATTCATAACGACTTCAGCACAATCTGTTTCCCCTGCACGCATGGACAGTTTCTTTTTCACAATAGTCGTCTCATAATTCCCTTGTAAATTATTGATAATATCAAGACCATATTCCTGCCCGGTTATTTTCTCTTGAATAATGACGCTCTCTTCGAGATTATGCTGTGATTCATACGTCAAATATGTTCTCGCAATATTCCGCTTTACTTTATTGTAAAATACGGCTAACTCCTCTTTATTTTCTGCTTCAAAAACAAGCAGAGAGCCCATACCCCATCTTGGTTTTACGATCATCGGAAACCTAACTTCATTTTTGTGAATCGCCTGAAATGCTGTTTCTAGTGATAAAAAAGTAATGGGTGTATGAAACCCATTACTTATCAAAAAATTAAAGGTTTTCCATTTATCATTACACATCTCAATAACATGTGCACTTGATACAATGACGGTTATCCCTAATTCTTCAAATTTATTTTTATTTTTCGCGAGGATGGGCAAGTCGACATCGAATAATGGAATAATGGCATCGATTCGCTGTTCAACACAATAATTCAATAAAAATGGGATATATGCATCATCGTAAATAAGAGGAGTGACAACAGCTTTATCTGCGAAATACATTGCTGTTGAATCTTTCGAGCTATTTGCCGCATGTACTTCTCCTTCGGCAATTGCTTCCTTAAAAAAACGTACTAAATACCCTCGTCGACCAGCAGATGTTAATAAGATATTCATACTTGCCTCCCTCGCATTTTTACAACTCCCTGCTTCATCTTCCAGTAAAATTGGACGATTATTTGATACATTGTTTCTAACTCTTTAATTTTTAACTTCCAACTAAACACTATATAAAGTATCGATCCGATGCTTATTTGGATAATTAGCTTAATAAATTTGTTGTCAGGCAAAATGCTTCCTAACGCATAGACAATTCCACCCATTAAAAAAGCGATTAGAAAAGATGGCAGCATGTCTTTCAACTGCTGCAAACTTGAATATCCAATTTCAGTTGCAGAATAATACGCATTAATAAAAAGCGATAAGTATGAACTTATAACCGCAGCTACAATTAACCCAATAATGCCGAAAGAAAAAAATAAAGACGCTCCGATTAGAAGCGTCAGTAAAACTTTCTTAATAATTTCCAGTTTAAGAAATAAATCAGATCGCCCTTTCACTTGAAGGATGTTTAAGTTTATTGCGTGAATCGGATAGATCATGCCTGCTAAACATAAAAGCTTAAAATAAATGACAGATTCTATCCACTTTTGTCCGAGCAATAACGGAATGAGTGAATCAGAAATTGAGATTAGTCCAATCATAATGGGAAACATGACAAACGCAGAAGTTCTGATTATTTTTTGAAATGCTACTCTTAAACGTTCTTCATCGTCTTGAATACGACTCATGACAGGATAAGTAACACGCTGAAGAGCACTTGTAACTGAAACAATCATTACATCCCGTAGTTTAACAGCATTTGTATACAATCCTAATTGACTTGCCGAGTAAAGCCTGCCAATAATAATCGAAAAAACATTGTTAAAAGCAGTATCTAATATTCCTGAAATTAACAGTTTATAACCGAAATGAAATAATCTTTTAAAGGAATTCATACTAAAGGTTAATGAAGGAATCCATTTATTATTAAACCATAAGAGAATTACTTGGATTACTTGTACTGTTAAAGTTTGATAAACAAGGCTCCATACACCAAATCCTAATATTGCTAAAATTGTCGCTAAAATCCCTCCACAAATTAGTGCAACTACGTTTATTTTTGTCTGTGTTCTGAAGTTTATTTTCTTCGTTAGAATTACCCTCTGTACAATTCCGAAAGAACTAATAATCAGCCCTAAAGACGATACTCTTAATAAACCGACTAATTGCTCATTATGAAAAAAACTGCTAATAAATGGCGCACAAAAGTAAAGAAGAATGTATAATAAGCAGGAAATAAATAAATTAAAAAAGAAAACAGTCGAATAGTCTTGTTGATTTACATTCTTTTCTCGAATTAGTGCTTGTGTTAATCCACTGTCAATTAATGAATTCGATATGACGATAAATACGACAATCATTCCAATTAAACCGAAGTGATCTGGCGACAAGATTCTTGCAAGAATCATAATCATCAGAAATTGAATCCCCTGACTGGCAAATAAATCAATAAAACTCCAAAATAGACCGAAAAGCGTTTTGGTTTTTAACTGGCTCGTTTCTGTCATTCATATTCCTACTTTATATTCTAATTTTTAATTCGCACTCATGCTTCTCTTCAAATTAATCAATTTTGCATAAGTTTTCGGGAAATAATACCTCGAATAAACTTTTGCCTTTTCAAACCTACTCATTTCATCGAAATACACTTTATACTTTGCAGCTTTTATTTGTTTTAAATTATTTGTTAACAAAAATTTTTCAAACTCTTTTTTTGTTTTCGTCTTTTCTATTACTTCATTGTATTTGTAATTTGTTTCCTTATTAAAGTCATCTAATAGTTTATTGTTAGCCTCTAATGCTTTAAAAACCTTTTCAATTGCGTTTACACCTGAGCTTAATTGATGAGTCCAAGATCCTATAACACCTGTTCGATATGACGACATCATTTCATCAATATAATAAGCCGTCCCTTGATAAGCAGTCCACATTTGCATCGGATAGTCACCAACATGAGCCTCTAGAAAAAATCTTGGTGGATTCACCATCGTTCTTTTCAGAAACATTAATGAAGCTGTTGCACAGAACTCCCCGCCTCCAGCAATGATGTCTTCCATTAAGATTATAGTACTGTTTTTATAAGGTCTGACGAGCTTACCAGTTGGCATCCCTGTTTCATTAACAATATTCGCTGCATGAAAACATAAAGTACATTCAGGATGACTTTCTAGATAATCTACCTGCTTTTGCAATTTATTTGGATCTGTCCAAAAGTCATCTCCCTCACAAATCGCAATGTACTTTCCTCTTGAATTTTCATGAAGTCTCCTGCCATTTTGCCTTCCACCAACATTTTTTTCAGAAGTAATTAGTCTCATTATATTTGGATACTTTTCGATATAGCTTTCAACAATTTTCCTCGTATTGTCCGTACTGCAATCTTCCCCAATGAGAACTTCATATTCAAAATTTGTCTTTTGCATTAAGAAACCTTCAATTGCATTTGCAATATACTTTTCATGATTATATGTAATACAATTTACACTCACTAATACCGTCAATTTTCTTTCTCCTTTTGTCTTGTAATACTATCAGGAAGGCGAAGCGTCAAAAAAACAACTAGTAGTGGCAGCATAATAAAATAGGGTGATAGAAATTGTAATGCCTGTATATAAGTGAACAATGTTACAAGCGGCAGCAAATAGACAAATCTATTTCTCTTGTCCTTTGAACGGTTATTCACATACATTCCGATTAACCAAAAAACGATCAATAAAAATCCTATAACTCCTCCTGAAACAAAAATTTGCTGTAAACCATTGTGTGGAACAAAGAAAAAATTCGTTTTTATATGCATATTTTGAAGCCCAATTCCAAATAAAAAGTTATCCAAATTTGAAAACATAAACTGATTGTATTTTTGAAAAATCATTCCCCGTCCATTTGTAATATCACTCTCTTGAAAGCGATCAATCAGCATCTCAATAGTGTGAGGAAAATAAACGATAATTGTGAATAAAATAATGACTATCATGACAAATAAAGAAAAACAGACCTTTATTGAATTTTTATTTAGCCGTAAATTAACGATGAAGTAATAGAGGAAAATTCCAATTGAGATTAAAAAAAATGTTCGCGATAACGTTAAACTGCCATAAATAAACGTTACAATAATTAAAAATATTGCTATAATCGGATGCAGCTTCTTTGCATATAAAAGTGCCAAAAAGATGGCGATTGCGATTGAACAAAAATAACCTAACGTATTTTGGTCCATTGTTAATGTAATCGTAGTCGCTCTAAACTGATCATTAACATAGGCAATATTACCAATTCTAATTCCTTGTTCAAAGACTGAATTAATAGAAACATATTTTAGTGAATGAACAATGATCGCAGTAAATGATGCAATTACGCCAATTCCGTAAGAAAGTAAAATAACTGGATAATCATAATTACTATCTTTCCTGTATAAAATAAGAGTAAGTAAAATAATATAAACACTAAATTTACTATATTCTCCTAGAGAAGATAGTGAGAATAATTGATGTACCAATTCTAATAACAAATAAGCATAAATAGAAAACACATACATATTTACTGTTATATTTTTTTGCTTATGAATAATAAAAGGTATTGCAAAAGCAATAATAAAATTTGCAGGCAAACCTGGTAAAAATGGAATAAGAAATGAAATAAATGCGACAAGATTACTTTCATTTAAGGCGAAAAAAGCGAAAATTACTATTGCTAAAAAGATAAATTTATTAATTGGAAATCCATAAACATCGCGAAGAAATACACCTATGAAAATAATGAAGCAAAATATTGATAATTTAAGAAAATGTTTTTTGGAAACGGATATAGGTTCCATCTTCGCTATCAAATAATCTGTCATTCTTTCAAAACTCACCCACCTTTACATTAAACTGACTGATCACACCATTATGCATGTAAACTATATCGATGATAAAGCCGCTCATATTCTTTAGCAACAATCGAAATATCATATTTATTCGCTTGTAAAAGCGAAGCCATCGCCATTTTATTCCTTAGGTGATTATCGTTCGAAAGCTTCAACATCGCATTACTTATTGCTTGTATATCACCACTTTCTACTAATATCCCATTGCCTACGATAATATCCTCTATTCCCCCAACCTTTGTTGATATGATCGGCAGACCAGCTGCCATCGCTTCTAATATTGATAATGGCAAACCTTCATTTGTTGAAGATAAGACAAAGATGTCAGCATCATGCAAATAATGCTCAACATTAGGAATATTCCCAGTAAAAGTTACACAATCCTCTAAATTTAAACTGTGTACTAACGCTTTAAGTTCTTTTCTTAGTTCTCCATCTCCAACGATTACTAAAGAAGCATCTGCTTTTTCCTTTTTTACAATCGCAAAAGCTTTTATAAGAAGACTTTGATTTTTTTGCGGATCTAATCTAGCAACGTGTATAAATTTAATTCCATTATTCGCCTTTGTCTCCGTTTTCTTAAATCGATTTATATTTACTGGATTATATATTAGCTCGATTCGATTTATCGGAAGGCTATATAATTTTGCTGTTTCAAGCCTTATCTTGTCGGAAATTGCTACTGGTACAGCCTTGTTGCTTTTATAAAGCTTATTCATTAATTGGATAATTCGTGATGAAAATTCGAATTTTGGCGTGCTGTGAATCGTATGCAATAATAGAACTTTATGAGTATATACCCATGGGAAAGCATATAATGAAGCATGCAAATGTGTATGAATAATATCCGGTTTATATTTACTTAAAAATCGCCACAGTAACATCATCGTTTTTAAACTTAACTTCCCATTATTATTTAAGTAAATTACATCTATTCCTGAGTTTAATAAATCGTGTTCAAATGAAGTGTTTTTCTTGACACTTAAACAAATTACTTTTATCTGGACGCACTCTTTATTTAATGCTTTTGATAGTTGACATACAACATTTTCTGCCCCTCCAGTTACTAACGAAGGAACAACGATAACAACTTTAATTCTTTTCATTTTGCTCTAAACTCCTTCATCTAAAAAAAGATCAAAATTAACTTTATGATGTATGTCTTCGGTAAAGCTCTTCATATTGCTTTGCTATAGTAATAATATCGTAATTCTTTGCGATTTCTAAGCCTTTTTTTCCCATTTCCTCCCTTAGTTGTTTGTCTTCAGCTAAACAAATCATTGCTTTCGCTAAACCTTTATAATCATTTGCTTCAACTAAAACCCCATTTTCCTTTACGATATCTGGAACCCCTCCTACCCTTGTTGCAATAATCGGCAATGCAGATCCCATTGCTTCAAGTATCGTCATTGGAAGACCTTCATAATTAGAGGATAAAACAAAAATATCTGATTGATTAAGAATCTCCGGAATATTATCTGTATTCCCAAGAAAGTGAACATGTTCATTAATGTTTAATTGTTTAGCTTCCTTTTTCAGGTCTTCTAGCAATTCCCCATCTCCAGCCAACAATAACGTCGTATTCTGCAGCTCATTTTGCACGAATGAAAAGGCTTTAAGTAATAGCTTATGATTTTTTTGAGCTGCTAAGCGAGCAACACAAACAAAAGTTATCGTTTTATTAGTTTCATTAAATGTCTTTGTATACAAATTATTTAAATTGACTGGATTGTAAATAACTTGCACTTTTTCAGTCTCTAAGTTATACGTCCTCGAGATTTGCTTCTGAATAATATTTGAAATCGCAATCGGTACAGCCATACCTGTTTTATACATTATTTTTAAAACTAGCCGATGGGCTGATGGTATTTCTTTTAACGGCATGTTATGAACAGTATGGAGAAGTTTTTTCTTATAAAAAATACTCCAAGGAGCTGCATATAAACACGCACCTAAATGAGTATGAACGATATCGGTATGATGTCCATTTAATTTTTTCCATAATTTAAAAAATGTCGGGATACTTAATCCTAATTTCTTTTCTAAAAATATTAGTTTTACTCCTGATTGTGCTAACTTTCTTTCAAAGACAGCTCCACTGCTAGAATATAAACAAATAAAATTTATGTTAAATTTCGTTTTATCAATCGATTCAGAGAGTTGATAAGCCATACTTTCTGCCCCACCAGTTTCTAATGATGGGATAACAATTGAAATATTGATTTTCCGCAAATTGCTCACCGCTTTTAAATATTTACTTAATATCTTTTATGCAAATCATATACCTTTAATAGTTTCTGTTTATAATTTCCTACATTATTAAGAACTACTGCTTTCCTATATGCGTGTTGGGAGATGTTTTTTCTTTCCCTTTCATCTTGTATTAACTGACAAGCCGTATTTACAATTTCTTCGTCTGTATCAAAATAAAAACCATCAATTCCATTGTCAATTACTTCCTTTATCCCATCTACACCTGTCGAGACAATCGGAACACCAAAAAGCATTGACTCTAACACACACATTGGTAATCCTTCCATTCTTGAACACATAAGCATCACTTTTGATGACTTTAATACTGGAAATGGGTTCTTTAAAAAACCAGTAAAGGTAATATTTTTTTCTATGTTTAATTCTTCAGCTAATTTCTTCGCATCATCTAGCATACTTCCATTCCCAATAAGAATAAACTTTGCATCAGGAAGTTTTTTCGTTATTTTGGAAATGATATGAATCAATCTTAATGGATCTTTTTGGTAAGAAAATCTACCAATAAAAATAAAATCATTTTCATCCGTTTCGGTACCACTAATTGCCATCTCTTTCAATCGCTCTTCACTTACTACATTACGCAATACGGAACTTTTCTCTGAAAGAGCATAAGAAAAATAATATTCCTTTATAATACTTTCTGAAACTGTAAAAATATGATGATAACTTGATAGATATACTCGATATAGTAGCGACTTAAATGATAATTTTGTCATTTCTTCAAACTTGCAATGAATGTGGGAAATAACAGGAATATGTTTAGAGAAATGAGCTGCTATTATACTTGCTCGAATATCATGCGCATGAATGATATTCGGCTGATAAGCTTTTACTACCTTTCGTAACTCATTAATTGTCACTTTTTTCATCGGATAGAAAGAGACTTGTTTTTCTTCAAGCGTTTCTTTAATTGGGCCATTCGGACTACAATAGGCCATTGCAATTTCTTCTTTAAACGAATCAATGATTTGGCAAACAACATTTTCCGCTCCAGAATAACTATTACTTGACAGAACGTGTAATACTTTCTTCCCCACTCTTTACCGCCTTTCTTGCCAATTTACAAGATAACGTATTTCTGAATTTTCCCCATCCTCAATTAAACGTGAGTAAATTTTCGCCATCTCTTCTTGAACATTTTGAAGTGAATATTTCTCTACAAAAGCTAAATTGTTTTTACGAAATTTTTTTCTTAAAATAGGTGAGTGATAAATTTTCTCGATCGCATTTGCATAATTTTCTCTATCTTCTATTTCTATAACATATCCATTTTCACCATTGACAACTAAATCTTTGTTTCCTCTGCAATTCGTAACAACAAGCGGCAATCCAGTCGCCATAGCCTCCACAACATTAACTGGCAAGCCCTCTCGTCGCGATGAAGATACTGAAATATCAGCTATTAACATCAGTTCCTTAACATCTTGACGATACCCTAAAAACTGGATAAAACTTTGTAAATTTAACCTATTTATTTGCTCTTTATATTTCTCAAGTAAAACACCATCACCTGCGAGTAATAGTTTAATATTCGGGATTTTCTCTTTTAACAAATAAATAACATCAATTAATAGATCTTGATGTTTTGTATAGTTCAGTTCTCCAGCAAAGAGTAAAATAAAATCACTTTCATTAAAGTGATATTCTTTTCGCAGTATAGTCTTCATTTCTTCTGTTTGTGGAACAAATTTTTTAAAATCAATTCCTACTCCATTTACAAGTTTTATATATTGCACGTCAAAACTTTTGCTAATTTTTTGATAATCTTCTTCATTTATCGTAATAAGACAGTCCGTATATTTTGCCAGCCATTTTTCAATCGGGTAATACAATATCCAATTTATTAGCGGAGCTTTCTTGTAAAAATGAAAACCATGTGCAGTATAAATAATTTTTGCGCCACATTTTCTTTTTTCTTTTGCTGCCAATCTTGTAATAACACCTCCCATCGGAGTATGGCAGTGAACGATTTGAAAATGATTCTGAGCAATTACTTTTTTAAGTTCCTTAAAAACCGTTAAATTTTTAAGTGAAAAAGGTGAGCGATTAAAAGCGATATTATGTTTAACATCAACGTATGGAATGTCTGAATTTCCATTGCTCGCAACATGCACCTCAAATCCCTGCTCCTTAAACCACTTCAAGTAAGGGATATGGAATGAAAGAATATGGTCATCAATTGTAGCCGTAAATAATACTTTATTCAATAAAAGCAACTCCTCTAAAAAATCCCAAATATCCTTTTTCTAATCGGGATTGGTTGTTTAATTTGCGGGTGTTGCCCGAGTAGAACTACTTCTGCATTTTCTTTGAAATAAAAGGTGCTGCCAATTCCGTACTGTTCTGTAATCGAATCATACGCTTCCTGAAGAAAAAAACGTCTTGAACTTGTATTATGAGCATCCGTTGCAATAAAATGAGCTAAATTATGTTCGATTATTTTTTGAGAGAAGGATTTAACCTTTTTTCCAAAGCGACCGATAATGCTACCAGCCGTCAATTGTGTTAAAGCACCATTTTGAACCAATTCAAAAAGTAAATCATTATTCTCAATCAATTCCCGATTTCTCTCAGGATGAACAATAATTGGCGTAATTCCTTTCAACAATAGTTCATAAATTGTGTCATTAGTGTAAATAGGAACTTCACTAAAAGGAAGCTCTAACAATAAATACTTTCCTTTATTGTCAAGCGTCAGCACTTCATCACTTTCAAGTGATTCAAATAATTGGCAGTGAATTCTTAATTCTTGGCCTGGAGAAATTTTTAACGAAATCTCATGCTTTTGTAATAACAAATTGCATTTTGCTACATAAGCCAATATTTTTTCCTTTTGATTTTCATATTGTCCATTTAGATGGTGTGGTGTTGCAAAGACGGTTGTAATCCCTTCACTAACTGCTGTATTTGCCATCTCGATAAATTCAACCAAATTTTGAGGTCCGTCATCAATGCCAGGGAGAATATGACAATGTAAATCAACCAAAACACTCTATCTCCTTTTTCCAAAACTTAATTGACAAATTATTATTACACGTAATAATACTCTTTATTAGAAGATTCAACTCCGTTCACCACAACTCCTAGCAACCGAGACTTAGCACTCTCGAGAAGTTCTTTCGCTTTTAGGGCATGCTCCTTTTGTGTCTTCCCACTTAACACAACCATAACGACGCCATCACATTTATTTGCAATAATTTGCGGGTCGGTAACCGCGAGCATTGGTGGTGTGTCATAAATAATATATTCATACTTGCCCTTTAATTCTTCCATTAACTTTCCCATAGATTTTGAACTTAATAGTTCCGAAGGATTTGGAGGAATATCCCCACTTGTTAAAATCGATAAGTTTGGAATAAATGTGTTGTTTATTGCATGTTCTAAACTTATTTTTTTTGTAAGAACACTTGTTAACCCATTCATATTACTTACATTAAATGGGAAGTGAACAGATGGTATTCTTAAATCAGTATCAACAAGTAAAACAGGCTTTCCTTGTTGCGCGAAAACAATTGCTAAGTTGGCAGCTGTTGTTGATTTTCCGTCTCCACTTTCAGGTGATGTAATCATAATTGATTTAATTTCTTGATCAACTGAAGAGAATTGGATATTCGTTCTAATTTGCCGATATTGTTCCGCAATTGGCAGCTTTGAATTTGTAAATGCATTAAGCTGAATTGCTCGTCTACTATATTTCTTTTTATGTCTCAATCGTTTTCCCCCCCACCTTTTGGACAGCTGTGCCTCTTTTTACTTTTTTTAATTTTTCATATGGATTTTTTTGAATCGAGCCTAGCACAGGTATTCCAAGTGATGCCGAGACATCATCGCTATCCTTTATCGAATTATCGAAATATTCGACCAATAACGACAATCCGATTCCAGCCATTAATCCTACTACGATTGCAATCGCTATATTCATTAATTTATTTGGTTTTACAGGGGTTGGGTTATCCTTCATTTCCGCTTTTGCGAGAATACTCACATTATCCACATTCATTATCCCTCGAATTTCCTTTTGAAATGTTTCAGATACTGCATTTGCAATTTCGACCGCCCTACTCGGATTACTATCTTCAATTGTTATCGAAAAGACTTGCGAATTCTCTTGGCTATTGACGTTAATCTGTTTATTAAGGTTATCCACGCTTTGATTAAGATTAAGATTTTCGATCACTTTATCGAGAATAGCAGAGCTTTTTATAATCACACTATACGTTTTAATCAGTTCAATATTGTTTCTTAATTGTGATAAGTCAAGTCGGTTTTCCGAGTTCTTCTGATTTACAAGAATTTGTGTAGATGCCTGATAGACAGGTTTTAAAACAAAATATGAAACGCCCGCACTGCTTGAGGCTGCTAAGAGTGTTAAAAGTAAGATTAATTTCCAGCGCTTCAATAAGACTTTAAAAATATCACTAATACTTATTGTTTCCCCCATAAAAACCTCCATCTTAGTCTAAATAATTTTATTGAGGATTTTTGTGAATTTAAGGTACTCTGGATTTTTCTATACACCCAGCATTCTTTCAATACATTCAACCACTCTCATTTGCTCATCAATTGTCATATTTGAACTCGAGGGCAAACAAATTCCTGTCTGAAAAAGCTGCTCCGAAATACTTTCATTCTCACCATGTAAGTAATATTTACAGTTTTGAAAAAGTGGCTGTAAGTGCATTGGCTTCCAAACATGCCTTGCTTCAATGTTTTCTTCTGCTAAAAAGGCTAGTAAATCAGAAGCAGTTACATTTGTTAAATCTCCATTAATGGTTAATGCCGTTAGCCAACGATTCGAGAAAGTGTTTTCTAATTCTGGCATAAAAGTGATGGCTGAAAGAGACTTTAGCTCTTGCTCGTACTTTTTGAATACGGCTCTTCTAGCATTCACCCTGCTATCTAATACCTCTAATTGTGCTCTACCAATACCCGCAGAAACATTGCTTAAACGATAGTTGTATCCTTGTTCACTATGCTGATAATATGGTGCTGGATCCTTTGCCTGTGTTACCAAAAATCTTGCCTTTTCAATTGCTTCTGTACTATTGGAAAGAAGTACGCCACCACCAGATGTTGTAATAATTTTATTGCCATTGAAAGAATAAATTCCAAATTCACCAAAGGTACCGCTTGCCTTCCCTTTATATAAAGCACCTAGCGATTCTGCTGCGTCTTCGACAATCGGTACATGATAGTTATTACAAATGGAAACAAGTTCGTCCATTTTAGCAGACTGCCCGAAAAGATTAACGATGATCACTGCTTTTGGCAGTTTATTGAGCTGAACTGCCTCCTTAAACGCTTTTTCGAGTGCTTTTGGAGACATATTCCATGTTTCAGGCTCCGAGTCTATAAGAACTGGTTCAGCCCCTTGATACAAAATCGGATTTACAGAACCGACAAAAGTTAAACTTGAGCAAAAAACGGTATCACCCTTTTTTACATTTAATAAAATAAGAGCCAAGTGAATGGCTGCAGTTCCTGAACTAACTGCAACAGCTTCCTTGACTCCTACATAACTTGCGATTTCTTTTTCAAAATTATCAACATTCGGCCCTAATGGAGCAACCCAGTTCGATTCGAATGCTTCATTAATATATTTCATTTCATTCCCACTCATATGAGGTACAGAAAGTGAGATTCTTTTTTTCACGAGCGTATTTGTCATCAATAACATCCCCTATATTCATTAAATAAATGTTAAATGCCTCTATCCATTTCTCACTTTCATTTGTTGCTTCGTTCCTTGAAAATCAGCTTCATCGTGAATGATACCTTCTGAACGAACTACTTTTGATAATGTTAACCATAATATTTTCATATCTAACAGGAATGATTGATGATTCACATACCAGAGATCATAATTAAATTTCTCTTCCCAAGTAATGACGTTGCGACCATTTACTTGTGCCCACCCTGTTATTCCTGGCTTGACGAAATGTCTTTTCGCCTGTTCTTCTGTATAAAGCGGAAGATATTCCATTAATAATGGTCGTGGCCCTACTAAACTTAAATCTCCCAAAATTACATTAAATAGCTGTGGTAATTCATCTAAGCTAAATTTCCTTAAGAAAACCCCAAAAGATGTCAGCCGCTCTGAATCAGGTAATAATACTCCATTTCTATCCTTTGCATTACTCATACTACGAAACTTATAAAGATAAAAAGGCTTTCCATTTAAGCCAGGTCGCTGTTGTTTGAAAAGAATAGGGGAACCAAGCTTATACTTAACGATAATCGCAATAAACAATATAATTGGCGATAAAATAATGACTCCAATTAAGGAGACAGTTAAATCTATTATTCTCTTCATAAAACGACTTCCACCTTCTTCATTCCAACAACACTCTCCAAATAAGCCAAAACTTCATTTCTCATCCCATCTCGCTGTAAAGCAAAATCCACTGTTGCTTTTACAAACCCTAGCTTATCTCCAACATCATAGCGGTTTCCGTCGAAATCATAAGCCAACACTTCTTGCTTTTCATTTAGCTTATTAATGGCATCTGTTAATTGAATTTCATCGCCAGCCCCTGGAGAAAGATTTGCAAGAATCTCAAAAATTTCAGGTTTTAATACATATCTTCCTAAAATTGCAAAGTTCGATGGTGCATTTTCAATTGATGGCTTTTCGATTAATCTCTTTACTGAAATAACTTTGTTGTCCATACTGCTGTTTTTCGGATCTATGATTCCATATTTGCTTACGTCTTCTCTGCTTACTTCTTGGACACCAACTACAGATGTACTGTAGCGATCGAATACATCAATCAATTGCTTTAAGCACGGCGTTTCCGCTTGAACAATGTCATCCCCCAAAAGGACTGCAAATGGTTCATTGCCAATAAACTTCCTCGCACACCAAATGGCATGACCTAAGCCCTTTGGCTCTTTCTGGCGAATATAATGAATATCAACAAGCCTCGATGACTTTTGAACCTCTTGAAATAACTCCATTTTTCCTTTATCTAGTAAACTTTGTTCTAGCTCAAAGGAATGATCAAAGTGATCTTCAATCGCTCGCTTTCCTTTACCTGTTACAATAATAATGTCTTCAATCCCTGAATCAACTGCCTCTTCGACAATATATTGAATAGTTGGTTTATCTACAATTGGAAGCATTTCCTTTGGCATTGCTTTTGTAGCAGGTAGGAAGCGAGTCCCTAGTCCCGCTGCTGGAATTATTGCTTTTCTCACTTTCACGATCTTCACTCCTCAAAAATTCAACCTGAGATTGAAAGTACTTGTTCTTTTCTCGATTTTTTGTTTGCTAACGCTAATAAAGTTTTTCTTAGTTCTTCTTTCTCAATGCTTGCAAAGGTTGCTAAAATTTTCTCAATTTCATCGATGTATATTTCAGACGTCTTGCCAATATAAATTTTCGGATATACTTGCTGGTCATGGATTTCGTTATTGTAAAATAGTTCTTCATATAGTTTTTCTCCTGGTCTCACCCCAGAAAATTCAATTCCGATTTCTTCAATCGTATTTCCGGATAAGATGATTAAGCTTTTGGCAAGTTCAACAATTTTTACAGGAGAACCCATGTCTAATACAAAGGTTTCTCCACCAATTGCTAAACTACCAGCTTGAATGACTAATCTTGATGCCTCTGGAATCGTCATAAAGTAACGAACCATATCAGGATGTGTCACTGTTACTGGTCCGCCTTCTTGAATTTGTTTTTTAAATAATGGGATAACGCTCCCTCTACTGCCTAACACATTTCCAAACCTGACGGTAAGAAATTTTGTCTTGCTTTTTCCATTCATATCTTGAATAAGCATTTCTGCTAATCGTTTCGTTGCTCCCATCACACTAGTTGGGTTTACTGCCTTATCGGAGGAGATCATCACAAATATTGACACATTGGTTATGCTCGCTGCAATTGCAACATTAAATGTGCCAATCATATTATTTTTAACCGCTTCTTCTGGATTTTCTTCCATAAGTGGAACATGCTTATGTGCTGCTGCATGATAGACAACATCCGGGCAGTGTTTCTCCATTGCTCTAATCATTTTCTGCTGATCTTGGATATCTGCAATTTCGGCAACTAATTTTATGTTGCTTTCGCCGCAGAGATTTCTTAATTCCATTTCAAGCAAATAAATACTGTTTTCTCCATGGCCTAATAGAATAAGTTTTTCCGGTTTAAATTTGATCACTTGCCGGCAAATTTCTGAACCAATTGAGCCACCCGCTCCTGTTACTAGAATTACTTTATTCGTAATGTAATCGGAGATGCTCTCTGTATTTAATTCAACCTGTTCTCTACCTAATAAATCCTCTACTTGTACATCACGAAACTGATTCACCGATACCTTCCCTGTCACAATATCTTCAAGTAATGGGAGAATTTGTGTTCTTACCTTTGTTTTTACACATTCCTGAAAAACTTTGTTTAAATCCTTCTTATGTAAGGACGGAATGGCAATGATAATATTATCAATCTTAAGTTCTCGAACAATCTGTTCAATTTTGTCACTGCCGCCAACAACAGGGATGCCAAGAATATCATAACTATGTTTTTTTACATCATCATCGATAAAAGCTACAGGTAGAATGTTAACATCTTTATTTTTTTGTAATTGCCTTGCAATCATTGTCCCTGCCGAGCCTGCACCTATAATCAATGTCCTTTTTCTACCTTCCAACTTTTTAATAAGTTTATGTCGTGAAACGCGCCAATAAAATCTTGAACCTCCAACGAAAAATAACAGAAGGAGCCAACTAGCAAAGAAAGTTCTAAACAATAGTTCTTGAACGATTGCCGATTCTATAATGAGAACGATAGAAAAGGAGAATGTCACTACCTTCAAAATGGCAATTAATTCTCCTATACTGGCATACTCCCAAACTTTTTTATAAAGCTTGTATTTAATTGATAAGAAATGATAGCAAATGATTAATGAAATAATGGCGCCTATTAGCTCTGACTTTCCGATCGGTTGAGATTGAAGCAAAAAACTACTTCCAATTACTGCCACTATAATGAAAATCGAATCGAGTGCAACTAACAGTGGCAACCTTTGGCGATAAGGCATTCCAATTCCTCCTCTTATGTATTCAAACTTTTATTGAAAAATTAAAGACTTTAACCAAATGACTTAATTAGATTATCTCGTTAAAATCTTTAATTCCACTTTGTAAAAATTAAAGTGGGCATCTAACCCATCCTCACATCACCCTTTCGACGACTTGCGTCTAAGGTTTTCCAACCCACAGCATGACCGAGTGTCTCAATTGATAACGGTTATGAGACATCACCAACGTTAGAAAAGCGCAATCGCCTTGATCAGCGGCGTATGAACTGGACTGACCTCGACTGAGATAAAGAAAACACGACGAGTGTGAACGAGTCGATGTTGACTTATCGTAGGGAGAGGGAGGGAAGTACACTAGCCGCTAGGCGCTGGAGCTAGACAGTTCTCTAACTTAAAAAATTATAATTTCTTTTAAAAGAATATTTAGTTCTTAATATAGAACAGTATGAACAAAAAAAATGGTGCATAGCATTTTCTTTTCACAAACCAACTTTGTTCATTATAAAGAACAAAAATCCTAAAAATAAAAACACGAATAGTTATTTTTAAAGCAAGCTAAATATTTCATCTTTTGTAAGATTAATTACAGTCTAGTTCATTATAAAGAACGTGTCAACGGATTTTTATTTTTTCATACCTTATAAAGAACAAAATTAAACATTCGGAAAAAGATGTTTTTTCACAAATCAATAAAAAACTAGGTATTTACCAAATTGTTTCAGTAAATACCTAATTTTAACTCTTACTATTCTTTTTTAAACAACATTTCCTGTTCCATCCACCCATACACCCGACCCGTCGCTGTTCAATGATTTAAGCCATAGTGGTTTTCCTAAAGTAGAGTCAAAAAATCATCATTCCAATTGTGCCATATGGCGGGCGATAAAATGATGGGAAAAACACCACCTGATATATCTAGCATACTAGCCCTACCAAGATTAATGAAATAAGGGAGAGCAATAATTGTATTAATCGATCTTTGGACAATACTGTTATAGCCCAAAACATCATTTCCATTCAAAATTGCTTTTGCATTTCCTCGACCAAATGCGTTAGTCATATAAGTGAAGGCAGAGACTTGAAATTCATCATAAAAATTATGATTGACTATTTTTAATGATATGACTATAATCTATTTTAAATCCAACAATTACATATTCTATTTAAAGTGATGAAGAGGAAAAGTAAGGTTAAGTTATTTTACACAGAGAGCTTCGGTAGCTGAAAAGAAGCAAAAATACTAATCTGAACAATGGCCTCAGAGCTTCAAGCTGAACGTATTGATTATGCTTATAGTCAATATCAGTAGGTGCCGACGAGATTTGGTACTCGTTATCAATACCACAGTATAAAGAGCAGATGTTGTTGCTCTCGTACTTGCAGAGGCTGTTTTGCGCGAGCATTCAGTAAATTAAGGTGGTACCACGTGAGATATAAACCACGTCCTTATCTAGTTCTATAGATAAAGACGTGGTTTTTTTGTTTTTTAAGGGGGAATGTCGGAAAGTTATTTCGTTTTAATTGCATTAAAGATGGTTACGATACGAACATAAATGGCTAAAACAAAAATGGAGGAATTCACAATGAATAATCATTTAATTTTACAAACAGACTTTGGGATTAGTGATGGTGCAGTAAGTGCAATGTATGGTGTTGCTATTTCCGTTAATCCGTCGCTGAAGATTTTTGACCTAACTCATGACATTCCTCAATATAATATATGGGAAGCGTCCTATCGTTTATATCAGACCATTTCCTACTGGCCGGAAGAAACAGTTTTCGTTTCTGTGATTGATCCAGGTGTTGGCTCAGAACGTAGAAGCATCGTTGCTAAAACAGCCGGAAATCAATATATTATTACACCTGACAACGGTACTCTTACTCATATTAAAGATAGCATTGGAATCGTTGAGGCAAGAATAATCGATGAAAATGTCAATCGCCTTCCGAACTCTGGTGAGTCATATACTTTCCACGGTCGTGATGTGTATGCCTTTACTGGTGCACGGCTCGCTTCTCGTGCTATCACCTTTGAACAAGTCGGTCCAGAGGTACCAATAAATTCAATAATTAAGCTGCCAAAATCAGATGCATTGATAGATAATGCTGTTTTAAAAGGAAATATTGATATTCTCGATGTTCGATTTGGAAATTTATGGACTAATATTGATCGTACTCTTTTTAAAAAATTAGTTGTTCATTACGGTGATTCATTTGAAGTTACAATTGAAAATGATACACGCCAAGTATATAAAAACATCATGACATATGGACGTTCATTTGCTGATAGTCATTTAGGGGAGCCTTTATTATTTATAAATTCTCTCGATAAAATAGGGGTTGCCATTAACCAGGGCTCGTTTGCAAAGGCATACCATATTGAAACAGGTGCCCAGTGGAAAATTTCCATTCGCAAAGCACCGAAAATTATCTACAATTAATGGTGAGTTTTTATTAATACTATTTAGGGGGTAAATACCATGTTTAAGAACTTATTATCAATCAAAACGATCGTAGCAATCGGGATCGGGGCAGCAGTATTCGTTATTCTAGGAAGATTTGTCTCGATTCCAACGGGAATTCCAAACACAACAATCGAAACATCATATGGCTTTTTAGCCTTGATGTCGATTATTTTTGGGCCTATCGCTGGTGGCTTAATTGGACTCATTGGTCACGCACTTAAGGATTTAATTTTCTACGGTTCTATTTGGTGGAGCTGGGTAGTTGTATCTGCATTTGTCGGCTTATTCATTGGCTTTGCTTGGAGAAAAATTGATATTGAATCTGGCATTTTTAATAAAAAGAAAATCATTACTTTTAATATTGTTCAAGTAATTGTTCAAGCCATCGGATGGTTTGCAATTGCACCATTTTTAGATGTAAAAATCTATGCCGAACCAGCAAATAAAGTTTATTTACAAGGTGCAATAGCTGGTGTCGCCAATATGGTGACTGTTGGCGTCATTGGAACACTATTATTAATCGCCTATACTAAAACCCGCAGTCAAAGTGGAAGTCTAAATAAAGAAGCATAAATATTTAAAATGTTTGAAATGTAATCGACTAACATATCAAAACGCACTTATTTTCTAGGAGATTATATATGAAAAAACCAGTTATTCAATTTAAAAATTATACATTTAAATATCGGAGTCAGGCAGAGCCAACCTTAAATAATATTAATCTTACAATCTATGAAGGAGAAAAGGTCCTCATTGTCGGTCCTTCTGGTTCCGGGAAAAGCACCATCGGTCATTGCATCAATGGCCTTGTCCCTTTTTCTTATAAAGGTGATAGTACGGGTGGTCTTAAAATTATTGGTGAGGAAGCAAAGGATCTAGATATTTTTTCCCTTTCAAAAAAAGTCGGTACAGTGTTACAGGATCCAGATGGACAGTTCATTGGCTTGACTGTTGCAGAAGATATTGCTTTTGCCCTTGAGAATGATTGTGTTAAACAAAAGGAAATGATTTCAACAGTTGATGAAATGGCCAAAATGGTTGAGATGAATAACTATTTAGACTCATCCTTACATCAATTATCAGGAGGACAAAAGCAAAGAGTCTCACTTGCTGGCGTAATGGTTGATAAAGTAAACATTTTATTATTTGATGAACCTCTAGCAAACCTAGATCCAACAACAGGTAAATATGCAATTGAGTTAATCGATCGCATCCAGAAAGAAACAAATACAACGGTTGTAATCATTGAGCATCGGTTAGAGGATGTGTTACATCGCCATGTTGATCGAATCATTGTCGTTCATCATGGGATGATTGTTTGCGATACAACCCCAAACGAATTACTTGCATACCCTATTTTAGAAGAATGCTCTATTCGCGAGCCTCTTTATGTGAAAGCAGCAAAATTCGCGGGCTGTAAAGTAACAGCCGATATGCAGCCTGAGCATATCCATTCTTTTGCTGTTGAAAAATGTAAGGAAAAGCTAATTAACTGGTTTGCAGGAGCAAATCTACCTGCTGAAAATCAAAGCATAGAAACCATTTTAGAATTAAAGAATCTATCCTTTCATTATAAACTTGGTCAACAGACAATTGAGGACGTTTCCTTCTCCATTCGCAAAGGTGAAATGGTTAGTATTGTCGGAAAAAATGGTGCAGGTAAATCAACACTTTCAAAGCTAATTTGTGGTTTTGAAAAGCCGAGCTCTGGACGCATTTTTTATGATGGACAAGACATTACCGAGGACACGATAAAGGAACGCTCCGGGCGCATTGGACTGGTTATGCAAAATCCAAATCAAATGATTTCCAAGCATATGATTTATGATGAGGTAGCATTAGGCTTAGTTATTCGTGGACACACGGAAGAGGAAATAAAGGAACGGGTTGAAAAAACCTTGAAAATTTGCGGGCTTTACCCTTTTCGTAACTGGCCGATTTCGGCATTAAGCTTCGGACAGAAGAAACGGGTAACGATTGCTTCCATTTTAGCATTAGAACCAGATGTCATTATTCTCGATGAGCCAACTGCTGGACAAGATTTACGACATTACTCAGAAATTATGGATTTTCTAGTTGAGTTAAATCAATTAGGTGTAACCATTATTATGATCACACATGATATGCATTTAATGCTTGAATATACACCACGAGCCATCGTCATTTCGGATGGAAAAAAGCTTGCTGATGACACAGCGGTTAATATTTTAACAAATACAACGATTATTCAGAAAGCAAACTTAAAGGAAACCTCGTTATTTGAATTAGCGATACGTGTTGGAATAGAGAATCCGCGGGAGTTTATCCGACGGTTTATCGCTCATGATAAGGAGGTAAGACGAAATTGGCAGTAGAAATGCTCTCATATATTGATAAGAAGTCCCCCGTTCACCAATTAACTGGGGTGACAAAGCTAATTTGCTTCATTCTCTGGTCAAGTGCGGCTATGCTTACGTATGACACAAGAATTCTCGTCTTTCTCTTTCTTCTAAGTCTTTGGATTTTCATCATTTCAAAAATAAAGCTGAAGGAAATTGCCTTTGTTCTCATCTTTATTTTGTTATTTTTATTGATAAATAATATTGCGATTTATGTCTTCTCACCACAGGAGGGTGTGAAAATTTACGGTACAAGTCATGTTCTCTTTGAAATAGCAGGACGCTATAACGTCACATTAGAGCAAGTTTTTTACCAATTTAATGTGACGATAAAATATTTCACTGTCATTCCTGCTGCTATTCTTTTTATTGTCACGACAAACCCAAGTGAATTTGCCGCCTCACTGAATCGAATTGGCGTTAGCTATCGGATATCCTATTCTGTTGCACTTGCCCTACGCTATATTCCAGATATTCAACGAGATTTTCGCAATATCGCTCTTTCTCAGCAAGCTCGTGGAATTGATATGTCCCGTAAAGAGAAGTTTCCGAAGCGAATTAAAAATGCCGCTTCGATTATCGTACCACTTATTTTATCAAGCTTAGACAAAATCGATATCATCAGCAACGCCATGGAGCTCCGCGGCTTTGGAAAAAATAAAAAACGAACATGGTATCGAGCTCGCCCTTTTCAAAAACTGGACTATGCTGTGCTTACC
>JAEWDX010000135.1 GCA_023389895.1 Bacillota bacterium | reverse complement strand
AAATAATATGAAATATATATAGTGTAGTTATAATAATTTCGCCAATATCAATTGATTTCATCATCATAAATAGCACCATTATCGTACATTCCAAAAGTCGACCATCTTTTTTGCAATAAAAAAACCCTTCCATCTATGTGAAAAGGTTGAAAGCAAATCGATTCGCGCCTTTCACTCTTATCGTTCAAGGATCAACGTCCTTGCGTCAGGTTAGCACCTTTGCTTAAAAAAATCTTAAACAGGTTGCTGGGCTTCATTGGGCCTGTCCCTCCGCCAGCTCGGGATAAGAGAGTATCCGTTCAAGAAATTATCATAACGTATTATATGAAGGAATGTCAATAATTTTAAAGCGAGAGTCGTGTATTTCCATTCGACTTGTGCATCATAATGAACAACTTCCATTTTCACATTTTCCTTTTAAAAAACGATATCGATTTCTTGCAATGAGCCGATAAATCGGCTTGCCAATAACGGGAGTAAACGGAATATATAAAATAAGGCCCACTAACATTGTTAATGGAAAAAGCAGTAATAAATAACGAATCGCATAAAAGCCCTTAACTATTTTCCCACTTGAGGTGATAAGATGAAGTTCCCTTCGCAAATCTTTTTCATTAAGTGGAAAAGTCTTATCCATTTGCTCATATTCCTGAAGCGAGATCCATTCGACTCGCCGACACCAATCCATTTTTTGAAATAAGCGCTTTGACTCTTTACATAAAGAACATGTTTTGTCATACAAGGCAATTGTTTTCATTTGGATCATTCCCATTTATATGATATGTTTATTTTTATTTTATCACATAAACAAGATGATTATATTTATTTCCCAAAAGAGAATCTCACAGCTTAAAAATGAAAATTTATAGAGAAAAAACCTCCTATTAGGATAGATTAATTAGATAATTGTGTTATACTATTCACGAGATAAATTCATTCGAAAATAAAATGTAAAAAGGAAGGTTTTCACCAGATGAATTCTGTAGAGATTTCCAGTAAATTAGCTGAATTATTAAAAGGAAATAATATTCATGTTCAATTGTCCGTACCTCAGCTCGTTGAGAAAGTATTGAATCGTAAAGAGGGTTCCATTACCTCTACTGGTGCTGTTTGTGCAACTACCGGCAAATACACTGGTCGTTCTCCTAAAGATAAATATATGGTTGAGGAAGCTTCAACAAAGGATCGAATTGATTGGGGAAGTGTAAATCAGCCAATCTCAGAGGAAGCGTTTTCTAAACTTCATGATAAAGTTATTAATTACTTAAAGGAAAAAGATGAAATTTTCGTTTTTAAAGGATTCGCTGGTGCTGATAAAAAATATCGATTACCTATTCAAGTAATCAATGAATATGCATGGCATAATTTGTTCGCACATCAATTATTTATTCGCCCAACAAATGAAGAATTATTAGATCATGCTGCTGAATTCACTGTTATTGCGGCACCGAATTTCAAAGCTGATCCAGCTGTTGATGGAACTTCTTCTGAAACATTTATTATCGTTTCCTTCGAACGTCGTACCGTACTAATTGGCGGGACTGAATATGCGGGAGAAATTAAGAAATCCATCTTCACTATTATGAATTACTTGCTTCCAGAAAAAGGAATCTTATCGATGCATTGCTCAGCTAACGTAGGCGTAGAAGGTGATGTTGCTTTATTCTTCGGTCTTTCTGGTACAGGAAAAACGACGTTATCTGCTGATCCGAATCGTCGTTTAATTGGGGATGATGAACATGGCTGGTCTGCAAATGGTGTCTTCAATGTGGAAGGCGGCTGTTATGCAAAATGCATCAATTTATCCCGTGAAAAAGAACCACAAATTTTTGATGCGATCCGTTTCGGTTCTGTCCTTGAAAATGTTGTGATTAACAGCGAATCTCGTATCGCCGATTATGATGATAGCACATACACAGAAAATACTCGTGCAGCATACCCATTACATGTAATTGATAATATTGTTGAACCAAGTGTTGCGGGTCATCCAAATACAATTATCTTCTTAACAGCTGATGCTTTTGGCGTCTTGCCTCCAATTGCAAGACTAACGAAGGAACAAGCAATGTACCATTTCTTAAGCGGCTACACTTCTAAGCTAGCTGGTACGGAGCGCGGAATTACTTCACCACAAGCGACATTCTCAACTTGCTTCGGTTCACCGTTTTTACCATTAGCAGCAACAGAGTATGCAGAAATGCTTGGGGAAAAGATTGATGAGCATAATGCAAGAGTCTTCTTAGTCAATACTGGCTGGACTGGTGGAGAATATGGCGTCGGAAATCGAATGAAGCTTCCATATACTCGTGCAATGGTACAATCGGCTTTAGAGGGAGAATTAAATCATATTGAGACTGTAAAGGATGAAATCTTCGGTCTTGAAATCCCAGTTCATGTTCCAGGTGTTCCTGATGAAGTTCTACAGCCAAATAAAACTTGGGAAAATCAAGCTGCTTATGATGCAAAGGCGAAGGAATTAGCATCTAAATTCCGTGAAAACTTCAAGAAGTTCAATCATGTATCAACTGATATCGTTGAAAAAGGCGGTCCAATTGCTTAAATAAAGTACTAACTAGTAAAGGGTGTCCATTCGGGCACCTTTACTTTATATTTATGTATGGTGTTGTCTGCGGATTGCAAGTTATTTTTTCAACAGATAAACCCTTATAAAGTGAAACTCAATCAGTGGGGTTTCCCAGCCCGTTAATGCGGGAAAAGGGTGGCTCATTCTAGAAAAATTCCTATTTAATTAAAGTTTGATTACAGTGTTATGTATTCTGTAATTTCATCCATGCTGTTAAATCCTTGACGATTTTACGATTAATGGTAGGAGGAAAAAAATGTGTGAAGTCTTGAAAATACCAGCTTTCAACATTCTTCCCTAGTGCCTTCAGTCGATTTTCAAGGCGATGGGCATGCTCTGCTGAAACATTATCATCTTTTTCACCATGGATAATTAACGTCGGTATTTGTATTTTTTCTAATTGAAAAAGTGGAGTCCGATACTTATATTGCTCTGGCAGTTTGGTCGGCGTTCCCCCAATGACTCGTTTCATCATCCTCCGTAAATCCATTCTTTCCTCATAAGTAAGAAACATATCACTAACTCCACCCCAAGTAACAAGCGACTTTGCTTCAGGATATTGAAGTGCTGTTAATAAAGCCATCACCCCTCCTCTTGAAAAACCAAAAATATGGACATTTTCAACAAGGGGATGTGATTGTAGAAGCTCAAACGCTGAAAATGCATCTTGTCGATCCTCTCCTGCAAAATCCTCATTCCCCTCTCCGCCTTGATTCCCCCGATAAAATGGGGCAAATACAACAAACCCCTCTGAGGCAAATTGGACAATGCGGCTTGGTCTTACTTTACCAACATTTTTAATTCCTCCACGCAAATAAAGAAAACCATCCCTTATTGCTTGCTCTTTTGGTTCAGCGAGCAGTCCTTTTACTTTTAAGTTATCAGACCAATAAGTAACAATCGATAATTCAATATTCGGATTAGGCGATGGAAATCTCTGTTTATTAATCATCAAATTGACTCCTTTCATAAGTTTAGCGATAAATATATAGGGGAAATTTGCTAATCAAAAATGTTTCTCTTCCTTTAATGTTGATTTTCCTCGGACTTCCCGAGGAATAGAACTCATCTCAGCCATTAGAGCAAATTAGAGCGGCTTTACAAATTGACTTCATTTTCAACGGTTAACCTAATATAAACCAACCTTCATTATTTTTTTAAAAATTGCTATGGGCATTCACACATTTTTCGCCCATTCATACGATAATGTAGAATTTACTACGAATCACTATTTCAGTAGATAAGAACAACTTTTTCACGAAATAATGAGATGTTTCCAAGGAGGTCTATTTATGAAAAATTGGCTTAAATTTAGTTTTTCCTTACTTCTCGTCACCATCCTTATATCTTTAGCCGCATGCAATAAGGATGAGGTAAAAAATGTTCGCATCGGTGAAGTAACTCGCTCTATTTTCTACGCCCCACAATATGTTGCACTTGAAAAAGGTTTTTTTGAAGAGGAAGGTCTTAAAGTCGAGCTTACCACAACTGCTGGTGGCGACAAAACAATGACAGCACTTCTATCCAACAGTATTGATGTCGCACTTGTCGGATCGGAAACATCGATCTATGTTTATGCTCAAGGTTCGAATGACCCTGTCCTTAACTTCGCACAATTGACTCAAACGGATGGTACATTTCTTGTTTCTCGCAACAAAATAGAGAATTTCTCATGGGAGCAACTAAAGGGTTCAACCTTCCTTGGGCAACGTAAAGGGGGAATGCCACAAATGGCCGGAGAGTTTGTTTTGAAAAAACACGGCATCGATCCTCATAATGATTTGAATCTAATCCAAAACATTGATTTCGCAAACATTGCCCCAGCCTTGGCGCACAGTAACATGATACACCTCAAAAGCGCAAGGCGTCCGTCTATCGGCGACAAGCATAAGACGAGCAGGCATAATCCACTATTAGCAAATCTATATTTTCCAATAAACAAAGAAAACTGCAATTCCATTATGGATGCAGTTCAATTCAGATTCTTTTTATAATGTCTTGAATCATAATATTAAATTCAATCTCAATTTCGTTTTTAGCAAAGTATACCTTATCAATTATCCTTGAAAGCAGCGCTTTTTTTAAATGTGGATCACACTGGTCAAATTTCCCCTCCCACCTTGCTCTCTCATTCGCAGGATAATTTACATCTGAATCATCTGCTCTTGCATCTTCAATCTCACGCATGATCGTCTTCATATTATATTGACCTTCAGCAATTCTTTGATTTGTCTGATCCATTGCATTCGATAGCTGGTGAGGAGTAAATTCGCTTTCTCCTAACAGAGTTTTTGCAATTTCAGCATTCAATTTTTCTAATTGCTTTTTTAACTTTTGAGATTCTTTTTCAAGATTTCTCAAGTTTTCTTCTTTTTGTTTTCTTATTATGGCCTTATTCATTACTGAATGGTCAATGAATAATTTAATATCTAGTTGATGCAATACCATCTTTACTTGTTGAATAATCAACTTATCATACTTTTTTGCCCCCCACATATTACGTTCATGATTACAATCATGTTTTCCTTTGTTTAACGGGCAGCGATAACGGTAAACAACGCTTTTATAATTCCCTTCTTTCTCGTAATATTTTGTATTCCTATATAAATAATTTCCACTTAATCTTGCTCCACAATACTTACAGTAGGCTAACCCAGAAAACATGAGCTTTCCTGCAAGAGGTATTCCTTGTTTATCTTGATCTTTAAGCTTCTCTCTTTTCTGCTTCCTTATTTCCTGGGCTTGATAAAAAATATCATCTGAAATAATCCTTAATGCCTCATCATATGGCTGCTCTGTCATTTCACCATCAAAACTTTTGTATCTTTTTCTTCCAATATATAATGGATTTTGTAAAATTCTTTGAATGGTACTAATTCCGTATCCCTTCCCTTTTTGATTTCTATATCCATTCATATAGAGATAATCAACAATTTTTCGATATCCCATCTGCCGATCGATATATAGTCTAAAAATCAACTTTATTAGTTCTGCATCCGGATCATGAACAATTAATTTCTTGATGCGTTTAGCTTTATTTTTCCAGTGGATTTGATCGGTTTCAATAATTTTATATCCAGTTGGAGCTTCCCCTCCTTGAAAATATC
>JAEWDX010000125.1 GCA_023389895.1 Bacillota bacterium | reverse complement strand
CGGCATCTTTTCAGGGGGAAACGTTAAAATGTTGCTCCAAGCTTGCCTTTAACGGCATCTTCTCAGGGGGAACCGTTAAAATGTTGCTCCAATCTTACCTTTAGCAGCAACTTTTCAAAGGGAAGTCTTTCATTCAGTCACATAGCATCAGTATTCACTTCAAATAAGCTGTCCAAAATGAATTGTCCAAGCTAAAATTAGCCATAAAAAAATCCAAGGATGCTGTTGAACAACATTCTTGGATTTAAAATAAAATTTATCTTAAAATGGACTTTTCAGCTTGCCCCTTCTTTTTACAATGACTCTATTATTAATATATTTTCAAATATTAGATGTTCACTTAACAAGTTCATGAAGATGATTAGATTAAACAAAATTGCAAGCTGGCATCAATTTTCGGCGGCATGCTCCCTGCTGAGAATCTTTCCAATCAAATCAAGGGATTGCTCTTTGTGCAAATGATATAAAGGATTTTCCGGATCATTAGCAATCGCATTTTCGATAGCTTCAATCGCCTCTTCATGCTTACCTAATGACCTTAGACTGTTTGCCTTATGAAAAGAGAAATCATAACGATGTGGCTGAAGATCCAGCAGCTTATCCATTTCAGCAACAGCTTCCCCATGTCTGCCAAGCTCTCTTAAATAATTGGATTTATGATAACGATAGAATGTTTCTTCAGGAGCAAGCTCACAAGCCTTATTGTATTCATTAAGAGCTTCCTCAGGCTTTTTCCATAATCTTAAGCAATTAGCTGTGTAGAAATAGAATTCAAGATCTTTCGGATCAAGCGCTAATGCTTTGTTGTATTCTTGGAGAGCCTCTTCGTATTTCTTCAGTTCTTGCAAAAAATAGCCCTTATAGTAAATCAAATCAAGATTTTTATGATCTGTTTCTAAAGCTTTATTCATTTCAGCAATCGCTTCTTCGTATTGATCGTTTTTACCAAGAGACTTTGCTTTCACAATCGCTTCATTTGTTTCTTTATATTCTTTATTAAGAATTTGAAGGACCTTATGCTGTTGGAGTTCTTCTGCATGCTGAAGAGAAGATTTCCCATCTCTATCAGATAAATTCACATCAGCTCCTGCCTCAACAAGAGTTTGAATAATATTAGAGTATAAACGACCGCCATTACCTAAAATAACAGCCTCAAGAAGAGCTGACCATCCTAAATTATTCACATGATTGACTGGAACTCCGGCTTCAATACAAATTTGAACTGTTTTTAAATAGCCCTTTTCACTAGAGGGCAGCAGAGCTGTTCCTCCAAAACGATTCACACTTGGAAAATCTGCACCGCCAACGATCATTAATCGCAAAATTTCATGGAATCCATTTGCAGCGGAACAAATAAAAGGAGATAGTTGAGTAGTATCTCGTGTATTTACATCACTGCCTGCTTCGATAAGCATTTTCACAGCTGCTACCTGATTTCTTTGTGTAGCTGCCATTAAGGCTGTACGGCCATCAGCATCTTTAAAATCAACACTAGCTCCTTCCTTTAGTAAATTCTTAATAGCAGTTAAACCTCCACGTTCACTCGCAAGTAGAAGTTCTGTATTCAAGGATGGATTTTCCACAATCATTCGCTCCTTTAGCTATTGTCTACAAAAAAACTTTTCTAAGCTTCCCTCTCCAGCACAAACCGATAGAGAGGATACGGTTGTTTTTGTTTTTTCTATATTTGTTCATATACATAGTCTATCAATTTAATTTTCTTACAACAACGTGAATATAAAATAGCGTGGAATATTCGGTACTTTAAGTATCCGACTTCACTCTCATCTCACCCAAAAAGGGGGCGTTATCACATCGCAGTGGGCTTTCTTGTTCAGAAAATCTGTAAGCAAATAACCAAACTATTTTATTTGTCAGTTAAATAGGTATAATGCCCTATTCAAAGGGTGAAAAAACTCGTAATCCCTACTTGTTTTGTCTTTTTTTCAGAACCTTTGTCGAAACTATTTCGTAATTTGAAATATCTTTTATAATCTTTAATAGAGATTAATTTATAGGAGAAGAGGATAATGAATAAGGCTTTACTTGAACAATTAGTACTAAGAAGAATTAATAAAATGAGAAAGGAAATGATTCATACTGCTTACCAAACTGGCATAAATAGTAATGAAACATTATATACAAGCCAAAAGCTAGATAAGCTAATATACCTACATCTTTTGCACTTTTCATAATGTTAAACTTCATTCAATAGTCCCGTTATTCATTCGTTCATAGAATATCGTTTCCGTTCGCTAGGTTAAACCTAGCTATTTTTTTTGCAAAAAATAACAATTTTCTTTCCTTCCTAGGCCTAAAATATTTTTATTCGTCAATAATTAGAACAGTGGAGGCGATAGGATGTCATACAATATATTTACAAACTTTGTACGGTTGCCGCTCATATTTCGAGTACTTATCATTTCAGTCTTCATCATGTTCTCATTTGGAGTGATCATTCATTTACTGGAGCCTGAACAATTTCCGACCGTATTTGAGGGAATCTGGTGGGCAGTTGTAACGGCTGCGACTGTCGGTTACGGTGATTTTGCCCCGAAAACAACGCTCGGGCGGCTAGCAGGGATTTCATTAATCATGGTTGGGGCAGGATTCTTGGCTTCTTATTTTGTCAGTTTAGCCACTGTCGCTGTAACGAAGCAGAACGAATTTCTAAACGGTAGGACTGCTTATCATGGGAAAAATCATCTCATCATTATTGGCTGGAATGAACGTTCTCGCGAAATCCTTCATTCATTTGCGAAAAAGGATAGAAATCGAGCATTCACCTTAATTGATGAAACCCTTCATTCGAATCCATTACCAGATATGAATGTTCATTTTATTCGAGGCTGTTCTAACTTTGATCATATTTTAATCAAAGCGAATATTTATGAGGCAGCAAAGGTCATCATCACGGCTGATCCGAACAAAGGTGAGCGTCAAGCGGATATGAATACGATCTTAACATTATTAACGGTCAAAGGCTTAAGGCATGATATTCCCTGCATTGTGGAAATTTTAACGAATGAGCAAATCCTTAATGCGAAGCGAGCAGGAGCTGATGAAATCGTGCAAACGAATATTTTGACTAGCTTTGTCATGATTAACAGTATAACGTCGCAGGAGGTCGTTACATCTTTTTTAGATCTTTTATATCAGTTTGATAAACGAAATTTAACCTTTCAGGCGGCTCCCCCTGAAGCAGTTAATCAAACATTTATTGAATTGAGTCAAATTCTTTTGCATGATGGGCTGCTTTTATTAGGCATAAAAAGGGGTGCCGAGACATTCCTAAATCCCGAGCACCCTTTTAAAATTATGCCAAATGATCAATTGATCGTCATTGCCTAATGTTGAATCTAAATGAATTGAATCCCTTGGCGATTACTTGCCTATTTCAAGCGTTTTTCTAACGCCGCTTTCTTCTCTTCAAAGCCCGGCTTTCCGAGGAGTGCAAACATATTGACTTTATAAGCTTCTACCCCAGGCTGATCAAACGGATTGACACCTAGTAAGTAACCGCTCATCGCACATGCCTTTTCGAAAAAATAAACTAAATAGCCAAATGTGCATTCATCCAATTTTGGCAGCGAAATGACTAAATTAGGGACTCCACCATCCGTGTGAGCGAGCATTGTTCCTTCTAGCGCTCTATCATTCACATATTGAAGTGTCTTATCTGCAAGATAGTTCAAGCCATCAAGGTCATTTTCTGCCTTTTCAATTGAAACTTCGTGACGGGCCTCTTCTACTTTTAATACTGTTTCAAATAAATCTCTGCGTCCCTCTTGAATATATTGACCAATCGAATGAAGATCAGTTGAGAAATTGGCTGATGCAGGGAAAATTCCTTTCAAGTCCTTTCCTTCACTTTCCGCAAATAGTTGCTTCCACCATTCAGAAAAATATTGAAGACTTGGTTCATAATTTGCAAGGATTTCAATCGATTTGCCCTTATTGTATAGAAGATTTCGCACAACAGCATATTGGTAAGCTATGTTCTCACTTAGCTCAGATTTCGCAAAATCTGTTTGCGCTTTTCTTGCCCCTTCCATCATCTCATCGATGTTCGCCCCACTAACAGCAATTGGTAATAAGCCAACTGCTGTTAAAACAGAGTAGCGTCCGCCAACATCATCAGGAATGATAAAGGATTCATAGCCCGCGTCGATTGCTTCTGTTTTTAACGCTCCTCTTGCTTTATCAGTTGTGGCATAAATTCTTTGCTTCGCTTCTTCCTTCCCATATCTTTCTTCCAATATTTTTTTGAAAGCTCTGAAGGCAACCGCTGGTTCAGTTGTTGTCCCTGATTTAGAAATAATATTTATAGAAAAATCTCTCTCCGCAAGTAAATCGATGACATCCTTCATATAAGTCGAGCTTATATTTTGACCGACAAAAATGATTTGGGGAGCATTGCGTTTTTCCTTCGAAAGCAAATTATAAAAACTATGGTTTAACATTTCGATTGCTGCTCTCGCGCCTAAATAAGAGCCGCCAATACCGATGACTAATAAAACATCAGAGTCATTCTTAATCTTTTCTGCTGCTTTTTTAATGCGGGTATATTCCTCTTTATCGTAATTAGTAGGCAGGTCAAGCCACCCAAGAAAGTTACTTCCTGCACCAGTTTGTTCATGCAGGGAATGATGGGCCACTTTAACAGCGTCCTGTAAATATGTAAGCTCATGTTCCTTTATATACGGAAGTGCATTTGAATAATCAAAACGTATATGTGTCATTCATGATCCTCCCATCATGCAAAATTTGATCCTCTATCCACTTTACCGAAAGCGTATTTGAGAAGCAAGGAACATGCCAGCGATTGAAACTCCCTAAAGGTGTTATCACACCATAGTGGGTTTTCTCGTTCGGAGAATCTGTAAGCAGGTATAATTTTGGCGAATTTTTTTGAGACGAGCATTTGCCCTCGCTCCTGCAGCATTGAATGCAAATGTCGTCCTCTTATTTTGCTGTG
Organism: Bacillota bacterium; assembly: GCA_023389895.1. Classification (GTDB taxonomy): domain Bacteria; phylum Bacillota; class Bacilli; order Bacillales; family Cytobacillaceae; genus Cytobacillus. The sequence goes on along the minus strand of JAEWDX010000125.1, from coordinate 41,133 downwards.
CTTCTGCTTACTGTATCCATTAACGATGAATTTCCATTTGAAACTTTTTACTCGAAAAAGAGTTGCGTGACTCAACTTTCAATTTGTATCTTGCTTGGGCACGATTAACGACTTTGCGTGACAAAAAAGTTCTTCTAATAATGAAGATCTCTTTTTCGATAGCCGATAAAACCAAGCATTGTTAATAATAAAGCAATGATTGTCAAAATGGCGATTTCACTCCACGCCATTTCTTCAATCGGTAATTTAGGAATATGTCCATATGGGGCTAAACTTGCTAGCCATTCTGGCAGTTGCATAATTTGCCCTATATACACAACATAGAAGGAATATCCTAAATATACCCAAGCAATACTTGTGAAGGACGGGATGAAGGCAATTAAAAACAGAGCAATTCCGATCATAACCCATAATGCAGGTATATACACCATGGAGGCTTTTGCAAAGGTTGTAAAGGAAATAGGATCATTCATTACTAGTTCACCTACTGACCAGAGGCCAACAGCTGTTATGAAAGGAAGCAAAATACTACAAATAAAGGCAATAATCGTATAGCTTCCCATGATCCGATTTCTCGATACAGATCTGACAAGCAGATGCTCGATTAATCCATGTTTTTCCTCCGCTCTTATTTTTAAGACACAGGATAGAACAGGAATCGAGCTAAGAATTGATAGAATCGTCATTAAAAAAGGAATAAATTGTTCTGTTAAGGAAGCATCATCACTTGTATCAAACATATTTTGTAAAAGTTCCATGTTAGAAAGGAAGGTTTCTAAATCACCTAAAACAGAAGCATATGCGGCAGCAAGAATAAATATTCCAATCGTCCAAGCAACAACTACATTACGTAATAATCGCCATGATAAGCCAAATGTGCTTTGTAAAAAGGTTGAGGCTGCTTTTCGACCAGGTTTTGCTGGAATAAAGCCAGCCCCTAAGTCACGAATAGCATGGAGGTAAAGCGCAATAGCACCAAACACAATCGCCTCTATTACTACAATCCATACAGGCCACCAATAGTCGTTGACATATACCTCTGTTCGTAAAATTAACCCAAGTGGTGAAATGCGAGCAAGGACTTCATTATTAATATCTCCACTAGCACGAACTAAATAGGCTAAAATTAGAAAAACAACAGAAAGTCCAATTGCTCCTCGAGATGTGCTTGATAACTGAGCAAATAAAGCTGTGATAGCAGCAAATAAAAGCCCGCTTACGCCCAAGCCAATTCCAAATAATAAGGAACCCTCTAAAGTAATACTCTCCACATTCGTAGCGTACAGCCCAACCCCTGTTAATAGTGCAAGTAGCACATTAAAGCCTACAGCAACGATAAAAATAGAAGTAAGCTTTGATAGTCTACCGACAGGTAATGCGCGAACTAATTCCAATCTGCCAACTTCCTCATCAGCACGTGTATGACGAACAACGAAGAACATATTCATTAATCCGACAATCATCGCCATCCACAGAAGCATATAATGACCGTTCATCGCTCCGATTGTATAGTTGGCAAAGCCATACCCAGGTCCAAGCATAGCGATAATGGCTGGATTTTCCAAAGTTACGATAATTGCTTGCCTCTCTACTGCTGTTGGAAACATGTCTTGAAGTAAGCTTGGCATGACTACAGTAAGGGCGATTATGCCAATCAGCCAAATAGACAGACTAATACGATCACGTCGGATAATAAAACGTACTAATTTCATACTATTTGTAAACATCTTATTCACCTCCTAAACACCTTTATAGTGACTCATAAACAGATCCTCTAATGTAGGTGCTGCACTTTCCAATTTCACAATGCCATATTGGCTCATATAGGTCATGACGGCAGCTGTTTCTTTCGTATCTAACTGGAAGGAGATTCCGTCTTCTGTTCGTTTTAATTCATGCACCCCTGTCAATGATTCAAAATTGGGCATTAGTTGAGCAGTTTTGACGAACATATTTGTTCTTGTTAAATGACGAAGCTCCTCTAACGTACCAGCTTCAATCATTTTACCTCGTCGAATAATACTGATCTTGTCACAAAGCTTTTCTACTTCAGAAAGAATATGGCTAGAGAGCAGGACGCTTTTTCCTTCTGCTTTCATTTCCATGACACACTCATGAAATACCCTTTCCATTAATGGATCTAAGCCGGATGTTGGCTCATCTAATATAAATAGATCGGCATTTGAAGCAAACGCTGCAACTAAGGCAATTTTTTGGCGATTTCCTTTTGAATACGTGCGACATTTCTTTGAAGGGTCTAAATGAAACCGTTCTAATAGATTTTCCCGTTTTTTTGGTCTGTTTGTTCCTTGTAATTTTGTAAATAAATCGATGACTTCACCACCAGTAAGATTAGGCCATAAGTTTACATCACCAGGAACATAAGCAACTCTTCTATGAATATCTACAGCATCTTTCCAAGCATCTTTTCCAAAAACAGTTGCCTTTCCGCTAGTAGCTTGTAAAATTCCGAGGATAATCCGAATACTAGTTGATTTCCCAGCACCGTTTGGCCCAATAAATCCGTAAATTTCTCCACTTTTCACCTCTAGGTTTACCCCGTCTAATGCAGTGAATTTCCCGAATTTCTTCGTTATATTGGACATCTCTAATACCGTCATCTTTTCTTCCCCCTTATTTATAAAAGGTGCGCTTAATTATTTCTAAAAAGTCTTCATACTCATCTAAGAACGGTAGGACATTTTCATAGGAAATATCGATGTCTTTTAACTGGTTCGTAAGCTCCTTCTCATAACCATCAAAAATCCATTTAATCATTTTCATTGCTTCTCCATGAGGAATATCCTCACGAAATAATGAATAATCGAGATTAGCATAAAGTTGATTGTATGCTAATTGCATCATCTGCTCCCTTTTTTCTGCTATCCCTAAAGGTAACTCGTTAAGTTGATTGTTTATATATACCTTTGCAAAAAAGTCGATAATATAAGGTGCTTTAGCGTAAGCTGCCATTTTTTCTTGTCCAAGTAATTTACATCTTTCAATAAAATCATGTGTAGATTGTTCCAGTTTTCCTAAATAGCCCTCTTGGATAAAGTCCAGACCATAATCAATTAAATAATGAAAAAGGTCTTCCTTATTACCAAAATAGTAAAAAAGCATTCCCTTCCCGATTTTCGCTTTTTTGACAATTCGATTTGTCGATGCATTATCATAGCTATGTTCCGTAAATTCCTCATAGGCAGCTTGCAAAATTCGTTCTCGTTTCTCTGAATCAAGTTTCAGAAATGCTTCATTCATCCAATCACCTCTTCTCGACTTTTTAGACCATCGTGGTCTATTTGTTTATAACATAAACTTTTAGACCACAGTGGTCAAGAAATATTTTTTTGCAAAAAAAGCCATTATTAGACAAGTAATTTTCTCACTTGTCCAATAATGGCTTACTAAATTTACATTATGCAATTGCACGAATATGTTAGAAACAATCGTGAAATTAGCTTAAAACTTTCTTAATTCTTTCAATTGCCCAGTCTAAATCTTCCTTGCTAATCACGAGTGGTGGAGCAAAGCGAATAACCGTGTCATGTGTTTCCTTACATAACAGGCCTTCTTCCTTCAAAAGCTCACAATATTTACGGGCTGGCTCTGTTAATTCAACCCCAATAAATAAACCACGTCCACGAACATCCTTAATCATTGGATTGTTAATTTCTTTCAGCTTTGACATAAAATATTCGCCCATCTCGAGTGAACGTTCAGCAAGCTGCTCATCAATTAAAACGTCTAGCGCCGCAATCGAAACCGCACAGGCCATTGGATTACCGCCAAATGTCGAACCGTGTGAACCAGGATTAAATACCCCTAAAATATCTTTATCGGCAACTACACATGAAATTGGCAACACACCGCCGCCTAAAGCTTTTCCTAAAATATACATATCAGGAACAACGTCTTCCCAATCACAAGCAAACATTTTCCCTGAACGTGCTAAACCAGCTTGAATCTCATCAGCAATAAATAAAACGTTATTTTCCTTACAAAGATTATACGCTTCCTTCAAAAATCCTTCAGTCGGAATGAGAATGCCTGCTTCACCTTGGATTGGCTCAATTAAGAAGGCTGCTGTATTTTCAGTAATCGCGCCCTTTAATGCCTCTAAATCCCCATAAGGAATTAATTTAATGCCTGGCAGCATTGGACCGAATCCACGCTTGTATTCCTCATCTGCTGAAAGAGACACAGCTAGCATTGTACGTCCGTGGAAGTTGCCAACACAGGCAATGATTTCTGCTTTGTTATCCGCTATGCCCTTCACATCATACGCCCAGCGACGAGCAGCCTTAATGGCGGTTTCAACAGCTTCTGCCCCAGTATTCATCGGTAGAGCCATCTCTTTATTTGTCAGTTGACAAATCTTTTCATACCAAGGTCCAAGCTGATCATTATGAAATGCACGTGATGTTAATGTTGCCCGATCTGCTTGTTCCTTTAATGCTTGAATAATTTTCGGATGACGATGCCCTTGATTTACAGCTGAGTAAGCACTTAACATATCTAAATATTTATTGCCCTCTGGATCTTCAACCCATACACCCTCAGCGTTTGAAATTACGATTGGCAGTGGATGATAGTTATTTGCACCATATTTCTCTGTTTGTTCAATAATTGCATTAGATTTCGTTAATTCAGTCATCAATTAGGTCCTCCTTGCTGATTAAGCCTTTCCTTTCATTCTACGTTATTTTTCTACATATTTCATTAAAAAACAAGATTCCTCAACAAATTAAATTAACCGATACTGTTTATCCTTTAAGCAAATCAGTCATTCTCATGCCAATATTTTTTTGCCTCTTCATATTCTTCAGGTGTATCAATATCAAATATTATCCCTTTATCCTCTACAATAAGCTGCTTATGACAGGAAATCTGTCTTTTTATTATTTTTGCTCCTGTATCTCCCTTTATATTCATAAATAAGCTTTGATCAAGATGACCGAAAAAGACCGGATGACCGATTTGCCCATAATAACTTGGCTGAACAATATAACTTTCCCCGCATTCTTGTAACATCTTCATTCCTACTTGAAAGACAGATTGAATTGTTTCATCTAAAATAAACGGTAAATCTCCGAGAAAGATCATTAGGCCATCATGTTTCTTAGTAAAATTTGTTATCCCTTTTTTTAAGGAAGAGCTTTGACCAATAGAATAGTCATTGTTTATGACCCAGCGCAGTCGATGATCCTTAATGGAAATCGCTTGTTGAATCGTTTGCGCTGCAAACCCAACGACTACAATAATCTCAGAAAACGGAACAGCAATTGTACGACAAATAACATGTTCAAGCATTGGCTGCTCATTTAATAACAGCAATTGCTTCGCCTTTCCCATCCTAGTTGAAGCACCTGCTGCAAGAATGATTGCCCCAATTGAAGCGGTCATATCCTTCACCTACACTAGTAATCTATTACGCTTAGGATGGTGAATACATTCAGAACCTTGTAAAAAACCACCCGTATATCCGTTTTTCTTCGCAATGACTTCTGCAATGACGCTAATTGCGATTTCCTCAGGTGTAACAGCACCAATATTTAAGCCAATCGGACTATACAATCGCTTTAATTCCCATTCACCATACGAGATTCCTTCCTCTTTAATCGCAGCCAATATTTTTGTTCTCCGTTTATACGGACCAAGAACCCCAATATAAGGTGATTTTGAGGGCAAAGCAAATTTCAATGTTTCGCTATCTTTTTCGAGATGATGATTCATCACAATTATATAAGTCCTCTGTCCAATCGTTAGTTTCTCGTGAAATTCACTTTTGCTAATAATAAGCCTTTCTGTATGAGGAAATCTCTCCTCATTGTTATATGCTTCTCTTTCATCAACAATCGTTGTTTTAAAGCCTAGTGAAACAGCGTACTTTGCTACTGGAACTGCATCATGCCCTGCTCCGAAAATCATAATTTCTGCTGGCGGAAGATAAACATCAAGAAAAACATTCATTTCTTCTCCACTCGGGAGCATCAATAAACATGTTTCTGAGTGCGAATTCTCCTCAGCTAATTTATTTTTTGCGATTTTCCTTACTTGTAGATTCAGGTTCTCATCACCGAGATCCCCAAAATCTCCATTCTCTCGGGAAATAAAGAAACGTCCTTGATTCTTATTTCCATTCTTAAATTTGTGATCGGGGAGGACGGTTGCTAATATTCCTTCCTTTTCTTCCTTCATATTCCTTAACCACATTTCAAACGGAGAATTCAGTTGTTCAGCCATTTTCTCTTCCCTAAAAGAGTAAATTGGTTCAATATATATTTTTACCGTTCCAGGACAACCGAGCCCCAGCCCCCAAACAAGCGCTTCATCAAGCTCATACGTTTTGAGCAATGGTTCTCCTGATCTCATAACCGCTCTAGCTTCCTCAATCACATCTGCTTCAAGACAGCCACCAGATAGCATGCCGATAACATGATCATTTTCATGAATAAACATTTTCGCTCCTTCACGCCGATAGGCTGAGCCTTTAACATTTACAATCGTTGCTAATGCTGATTTATTGTCTGATTTTCTTGTCTGTTCGATCGCATTAAAAATTAACTCATCTTCCCTCATATTTCCCCCTCCAAAACGAAACACTTCGTAGTTATTTTACCCGGTGCTACAGAAATTGGTTCCTACTAGATTGGCATATCTTCCTGATCAAATAAGAGGCTCTCCGTATCAACGAAGAGCCCCATTGCTTACTATTAAATTTTTTCTTTAAAGGCGAATCTCAATCACCATTCTATCCGTTTTTTACTTTTTTCGAAGCTAGAAACTCAGTTGTATAGCTTCCACTATGAAATTCGGAATCTTTCATGATTTTTTTTAACAACGGGAGGTTAGTCTTTATCCCTTGAAGATCGATCTCTTCAAGTGCTTGCTGCATATTTGTTATCGCATGCTGACGATTCATCCCATGAACAATAATTTTGCCAATCATCGGATCGTAGAATGGCGATACAACACTTCCTTCAACAACACCGAAATCAAGCCTTACACCAGTTTCCGGAACAGTCAGCTTTGAAATCATCCCTGGTGATGGGAAAAATGTCTCCGGATCTTCTGCATAAAGTCTGCATTCAATCGCATGTCCATTCCTTTCCAGCTCATTTTGTGTGAATGGTAATGTTTCTCCTGCCGCGATTTTCAATTGCAGCTCGACTAAATCAAGTCCCGTAATTTCTTCTGTCACTGGATGCTCAACTTGAAGACGCGTATTCATTTCTAGAAAATAAAAATTATGATGTTCATCGAAGATAAATTCCATTGTCCCCACATTCGTATAGCCAATTTGCTTTACCCCACGAATAGCAGCCTCTACTAACTTATTTCTTAGCTCCTCATCGAGAAAAGGGGATGGCGCCTCCTCGATAACCTTCTGGTTGCGCCGCTGGATGGAGCATTCTCTCTCAAATAAATGAACAATATTTCCGAATTTATCAGCTGCAATTTGTACTTCAATATGACGAGGCCTTGTGATCCATTTCTCTAGAAAAACCGTTCCATCATGAAAAAACGACAGCGCCTTTTGCCTTGTTCCCTCAAAATGCCTTCTTAATTCATTCTCATTTTGAACGAGCTGCATGCCGATCCCACCGCCGCCTGCACTTGCTTTTAGCATCAGTGGGTAGCCGAATCCATCTGCTAATCGAATAGCTTCTTCAACTGAATCAATGCTCTTATCTGTACCTGGGACAACGTTAACCCCTGCCTTTAGCATTTGATTCCTCGCTTCAAGCTTACTGCCCATTAAACGGATTGTTTCAGCAGAAGGACCGATGAACACAATATTTTCCTGCTGGCAGCGCTCAACAAAGCTCGGATTTTCCGAAAGAAATCCATAGCCAGGATGAATAGCATCCGCCTTTGTTTCTTTCGCTGCTTGAATAAGATTATTAATCTGAAGATAACTCATTTTCACTTGCGCTGGGCCAATACATACTGCCTCTGTCGCCTCTCTTACATGGGGAGACTCTGCATCTGCTTCAGAATAAACTGCAACCGTTTGTATTCCAAGTCTATTACATGTACGAATGATTCTTCGGGCAATTTCTCCCCTATTTGCAATAAGCACCTTTTTAAAATAGGCCATTCAACTCACTCCTCGATTCGTCTTCTTTGACTACCCCATTACGCTATTTGTTCCGTAGATATTTTCTGAATCAAACAAGTTTTCTGAAAAAATAAGAGAAAAAAATATCATTCCCTTTTACAAAATCATTCAGAAATGAAAGGATCTCCTTCCATTTTACAAGATTTATTAGATAAAGAAAACCGGGCTAAGCCCGGTTTAGCATTACTTTTTAATTACATCATCACGTTGTGATTGATCAATCCATTCTTGAAGCTTATCTTTAAGCGTATTAAAGCCTTGTGTAGAATCATTGTCGATATTAATTGGGGCTGCTTGACGTTTGCGAGGTTTTTTTGCCTTTACTTCCTCTTCGGCAGGCGCCTCCATTGTTGCACGAATCGATAAGCCAATTTTTCCTGCTGCTTCATCAATTGATAATACTTTAACCGTAACTTCATCTCCAACTTTAAGATGTTCAGTAATATCCTTCACAAATCCGTGTGTAACCTCGGAAATATGAACTAATCCTTGTGTATTTTCATCTAATGCAACAAATGCACCATATGGCTGTACACCAGTAACCTTTCCCGTTATAACACTTCCTACTTCAATTTTCTCTGACATGGGAACACTCCTAAATTTATATAATTTTATACCCTCTTATTCGCAATTTAAAATTATACCACAATTAAGAGAGAATGTGAACATTACCCGTTGAACACGAAAAATACTGATATTCTAATTTTCGGGTAAAATAGGTTTATTAGAGCTTAACGAGCTATCTGACTAATAAACCCCCACGACCTCCTAAATGATAAAGTTCCAGGGAATTTTGGGAGTAAAGTGAAACTTTGTGAAAGATCATAGGAGATTATATAGGATGAAAGAAAAGGGCTTTGAAAGATACATAACCATTAATGAAATTGAATTATATTATGAATTTTATTCTCTTGAAAATGCGAAGGAAACAATCGTATGTTTACACGGTTTTCTCTCTTCTTCCTTTAGCTTTCGGCATCTCATTCCATTTTTAAAGCATCACTACAATGTCATTTTAATTGATTGGCCCCCTTTTGGGAAAAGTGGAAAACGAAAGCAGTTTATTTATTCTAACGAGAACCTTGCCAAAACAATCATTAAGCTCCTTGAAAAATTTGCACGAAAGGATTATTCGATCATTGGGCATTCAATGGGTGGACAAATTGCCTTAAATATAGCTAATTTACGTCCCGATCTCATAAAAAAGCTTATTCTATTATCCGGCTCAGCCTATTTAAAAAGAATGAAGCCTTCACTCCGATTATTAAGCTATTTCCCTTTCGCCCATCTTTTTGTAAAACGATACTTAGAAAAGTCTGGATTAGAGCAGAATTTACAGCTTGTTGTCCATAATCAGGAAATTATTGATGAAGAGATGGAAAAGGGGTATTTAGAGCCATTTTTGCATCCGGAAATTTTCCCTGCCTTAACGAGAATGATTCGAGATCGAGAAGATGATTTGTCTAAGGAAGATCTGATGCAAATTGAAACACCGTGTTTACTCATTTGGGGAGAGCATGATAAAGTGGTCCCCCTTCATATTGGGAAGCAATTAAAGAAAGACTTAAAAAACTCAGAACTTATTATTTTACAAGGAGTAGGACATCTTGTACCCGAAGAACGGCCAATTGAAGTCATGCAATATGTAACCGAGTTTCTCGCAGACTAACAGACTACGTTTGCAAAGCTACAATTAAGGGGTCACTTAATATGTGAAATCTCTCACATCTCACCTTAACATTGGAAGCTTAGTCCGCAAAACGTTAAGGATTTTGGTTGGCTATCCTGTTAAACTGCGATAGTATAAAACTAATTATTTTCGAAAAAGTGGAGATGAAATGCAGCATCATTTTGATCAAGTTATTAACCGGGAAAATACCTCCTCCGTTAAGTGGGGATTGACTAAAAAAATATTTGGAATAAGTGATGTTCTACCAATGTGAGTAGCCGATATGGATTTTCAACCTCCAAAGGAAGTCATGACTATCGGCATACTCTTTACATTCACTTTTCTTTGCCTTTTTCCTTTCCTACAGAACCACAAGCAATTCGTTCACCCGAGTCACCTGCTGGCTGTGTCATCCCGTCATCGGCATCCTCATGAATGACAATCGAAGTTCCGTCTTTTGTAAATAAAGATGTTTTCTTTCCCTTTTTTAAAGTTACGTTTGGTGCGATCAGATCAACCTTTACTTCCCCATTATCTTTTACGATTAAGTTAGGAAGATCACCTGCATGAGGGCCTTTAGGATTCAATAATCCATGCTTCTTCTCATCAGGGTTGAAATGATTGCCAGCAGATTTGAAATCAGGTGGTCCACAAGTCCCGTTATCATGAAAATGGATAGCATGCACTCCAGGCGTTAGCCCTTTTAAATCAACTTTTAGTTTAACTCCCTTTGCCTGTTCCTCTAGCTTTATTTTTCCTAATGAATCACCGTCAGCATTAAACATTTCAACCTTTGTATTTGTAATCTTCTCTTCTGTACACCCTGCTAAAAATAGAAATAAAATAAGCATCCAAGCTTTTTTCATTTTCTTAAATCCTCCATCAAGATATTCTCTGTTATTGTTACCAAAATCGCCCAGTAGTAAACAGGCTAGAATATCGCCATTATGCGAAATGACGGATATTTGTAAAAAGGGACGGATATAATCAAAATTTGACGGATAATCAGCTGTAAGTGACGGATATCTGCAAATAACATGGTTTATTTAGTCCAAATACTCAAAGGTAATGGATGTTTTTTACAAAAAGAAAAGAACAGTCGATCATTAACTGTTCTCATTACTATCTATTTGCTGTTTCAAACGCTCTTCTAGCTCTTTAAATTTTATTTCTTCTCGCTTGGAGATTCTCACAAGGAAACGGTAAAACAACACACAAAGAATGAAAAATATCGTAAAACTAATCGCGGCAGGAATATACTCTGTTTTGTCTTCAGGAAAATATAAAAATAATGATAAAACATACCATTGTAGCATCCGATTCTTTCCTTTCTGCTATCCGCAGTCGTTCTATTATCAATTATAGCAACAATGGTATGTTAATCCAACTAATTTACAACATAACAATAGTGTATATACCCTTTAAATCATTTATCAACTTGCCATTTGATTAATAGGAAATCAATCTACCTTGACATGTTTAATCACAACATCCTCAATCGGCTTATCTCTCTCGCCGACCTCAACACCAGCAATTTTGTCAACGATGTCCATTCCTTCGATTACTTGTCCAAACACAGTATGTTTAAAATCAAGCCATGGTGTTCCGCCTTTTTCATATGCCTCGATCATCTCAGTAGGATAACCTGCTTGAACCATTTGTTCCTTTAAATCAGGAGCTAAATTACTATTTTGAACGATAAAAAATTGACTGCCATTTGTATTCGTGCCAGAGTTAGCCATTGATAATGCCCCGCGAAGATTGAAAAGCTTATCCGAAAATTCATCCTCAAACGGCTGGCCGAAGATACTTTCTCCACCCATACCTGTTCCTTCCGGGTCGCCGCCTTGAATCATGAAATCATTAATAGCACGGTGGAATGTAACCCCATCATAATAGCCTTCCTTGCTGTGCGTAATAAAGTTTTCAACAGCTTTTGGAGCATATTCAGGGAATAGTTTAATTTTTATCGTTCCGAACGAAGTTTCCATTTCGACTACTGGTTCATTCTCTCGTACTTCATTTGTTAATTGTGGGAAATCCATTGCTGTTTGATCGGCTGCTTTTTCTTCCGTTTGATTTTCATTTGTTTCCTTTTCAATAGCTTCAGTTGTTCCCTTTTCCGCCTCATCCGTTGTCGTTCCACAAGCGGAAAGCAGAAGAAGAGCTGCGAATAAAAGAAAAAATAAATTGCGTTTCATTCGTTGACCTCCAATTACATTTCTTATTTTGATTATTGGGTTAAAGTCGCCTGCTCCAAGAAAAACTTTTCTTAATAGCTAGCTTTCTTTTAATAGATTAACATGGTTTATTTGACAAATACACTTTGATTTCCGAAAATAATAAGAAAAGCAAGGCGAAAGGAGAAATGATTCATGACTGAATTCAAAGTCGGCGACAAGGTAACGGCCATATATAAAACAGGAAAATATATTGGAGAGGTAACTGATACTCGCCCAGAGCATTATTTAGTCAGAGTTTTAGGCGTACTCAAACATCCTATGCAGGGGGATTTACATAACCCGAAAGAGGCGGACGTAATGATTTTCCACGAAAGAAAGGCATTATCTTATCGAGAACAGGCTAATATCCCGAAGAAAATGGTACGTCACTTTGAAGAAGAAGTGCCCGACTATCAGGAATCATTAAAGACCGCATTAGAAAAAATGAAGCAGGAGCTTGTCGCTGCAAATTCCCCCTGGGGAGAGCAGAGCATAAAAAATATTGAGTCATTGGAAAAAGATTATTTTTAATTAGAAATGCAGAAGCGTTGTAGGTAAAAAAAATTTCAAAATAATTATACCTTCTATTACGAAAAGCCAAATCTCATCGTTCAAGATTTGGCTTTTTATGCGAATTTATTAAGTAGCTTTGAAAAGTCAACTCGATCCCCAATTGTCGTTGGCTCCGGTCTTTGTAAGTATCGTTTATCCTTTTCTACCAATCTAAAAATATTATAAGTCGTCATTGCATCATCTAATGCTCGATGATGTTTGCCTGTTCCTTCTTTTCCATATTCCTGTACAGCCTTCCACAAGCCTGTTTGATTTTGATCACCAAAAAAACGCTTATATTCCATTGATAAATCAATTTCTTTACCAGAAAGGGGAAATGGAACTCCTGCCTCCCTACAATTATTTCGCAGCACCTTCATATCCATATTTCCCCAAGTGATCGTTGTGCATAGCTCATTTCTGTTTATGTCGATCAATTTCTGAACAAGCTCATTAAAAGAAATGCCTTTATCGACTTGAGCCTGTGAAATTTGTAAAAATGATTTACAGCGTTCGGATAATGTCGGAAAGCGAACTGGGGATATAAAAGCAGAGAATCGCTCACAAATTTGATCATTTGCGACAGAAACAATTCCGGCTTCAATAATTTCTGGATAAAATCCTTTATATTTACCACCCTTTGCAGGCATGGTAAATTCAAAATCAATAAATAAATAGCGTTCATCCTTTCCCACTCTTTCACCTTCTTTCATTATGGATAGACGCACATTTTTGATTATATTATAACATGAAATATTTTAATTTTTCTGCTTAATTTAAACTGATTGTGAAAGAATTTTCGGGAGCAACTTCGTAATAATTTAACCTTTCTCATTTTTATCCGAATAAATAGATGTAAGGATTTCATACATAATGTCGGGGTTCGTCTTACAATACAAATTAACACCGATTTTTTTTAAGACATTATGAATCTGAAAGGAGTTCGAAGCAGTTGCGTACGTTTGCAGGCTATCTCATTATCGCTGCTCTACTCCCTCTCTTGATAGCGATTGTTTTTATGACAGGTTCCGAAATGAAGCAATGGAAAAGCTTTCATCATGTTTTACAAGAGAAAATCCCTATTGCCGATCAGATAAACTTGCCACAATCAAGTATAATTAAAGCAAGCGATGGTGCTGTCATTTCCGAAATTCAACGCCCGGTAAATCGGATTAATTTAAGTTCTGAGGAAATTCCTCCGTTTCTAAAAAATTTATTCATTATGTCAGAGGATAAGCATTTCTATGATCATCTTGGCTTTGATTTTTCTTCAATCGGGAGGGCACTTGCTGTTAATATTCAATCGAATCAAATTGAACAAGGTGCCAGTACCATTACTCAGCAGCTAGCGAGGAACCTCTTTTTAACAAATGAAAAATCATATAATCGCAAGCTTAGTGAACTGCTCTATGCATATGAAATTGAACGTATGTATTCAAAGGACAACATTCTTGAGCTTTATTTAAATGTGATTTATTTTCAGAATGGTGCGTATGGAATTGAGGCGGCGGCTCAATTTTATTTTCAGAAGCAAACGAGCGAGCTTTCCAAGGCACAGCTTGCCTTTTTAGCAGCAATCCCGAATAACCCAACCTTATATGATCCTCTCATCCATTTTGATAAAACAAAAAAGCGTCAGGAAAGACTGATCGATCAGCTTGTACAAAATCAATTTTTACATAAAGATGAAGCAGAGAAAATAAAGGCTGAGTCAATTGTTTTACAAACGAGAGAACGAATTGATTTATTTCCGGATTATGTAACATATGTGGAATCGGAGCTGAAAGAACTAATTGCCAAACAGGAAGGAATCGCAATAGAATCAGTGACGGCAAATGAAGAAGAGCGAAAATCATTGGAGGCTAAGCTTGATGAGCGTGTTAAAGAGGTCATCTCATCTGGGATCATCATCCATACCGCTCTCGACCCAGCCATTCAGCAAAAGGCGAAAACGGCTATTGAAACGCGACTTCCTTATCAGAATATTGAAGGGGCTGCAGTCGTTATCAACCATGAATCACAGCGAATTATTGCTTTAATTGGTGGCAAGCACTATCAAAAATATGATTTTAACAGGGGATTCCAAGCTTATCGCCAGCCTGGATCAGCCATTAAGCCGTTGCTTGTCTATGCACCATACTTTGAACGTACAAATGCATCCACGAATAAAAAGGTCAATGCCAGCGCCTTTTGTAAAAATGGATACTGTCCGGAAAACTACGGCGGAGCAAAATATGGCATGGTTAGCATAGAAAGAGCGTTTATTCAATCCTATAACACCCCAGCAGTTCGATTATTCGACTTAATCGGGATCGAAAATGGATTTAAGGATTTAGCTAATTTTGGATTTGCAAAGGTTTCAAAAACGGACTATGTGCTTCCTGCTGCAATCGGAGGATTTTCGGTCGGTGTTTCTCCATTGGAGCTCACATCTGCCTACACTGTTTTTGCGAATAACGGAGAGTATCTGCCGGCTAGGGCGATTGATAAAGTGACAAATCTATCTGGGGAACTCCTTTATAGCTGGGATGAGGCCCCCATTCAAGTATGGAATAAAACGACGACAGATAAAATTAACGAGCTTTTGAAAAAGACGGTTCAATCAGGCACAGCGAGAAAAGCAGCTATCCCTAATCAAGGTGCGCGTGGAAAGACGGGAACAACAAATGATTTTCAGGATTACTGGTTTGTCGGAATAACCGATCAATATACAGCAGGAATTTGGGTTGGCAAGGATCAGCCGCAAAATATTCAATTTATCGAAGCTGCTGCCCCACAGCAACAAATTTGGAAAGCAATCATGACTAGAAATAATTAAGACTCCCCCCTTAAAGGGGAAGTTATCACACCTGAGTGGGCTTTCTCATGCGGAAAATCTGTAATCGGGATCAACTAACATGTACTATACGAGTAGTGGACTCATAGAGACCACTACTCTCGCTTTTTTTAGACTAGCTTTAGGCTCATCAAGCCTTCTGAAGGTTACACTACCCTGCCACTGCAACTCAGATCGGCAAGCTTGCCATGAAACTGTTATAAACTTTTGCAACAATGAAAACAACGCCAAGAATAATCAGGGACCAAATGATAACTTGGAAAAAAATCAGACCAATCAAACCTAATACAGACAACGATGAACTTACTTTATAAACAAAATAAATGAAATAACAAATCGTTGCTGCAGCAAAAATAAGGCCAATTCCAATAAAACTATTCAAACTAATTAAGGAAATAACACTTCCGACAAAATAAATAATCGCACCATTCCGAATTAGCTTTAAACTTTCTCCCTCAGAATCCTTTGAAAAAAACAAAAGGGAAAGCTCGTTTATAGTATTGCCAATCAGCTTTAATGCCGCAAACACCATAAAAAATAGCAGCAAAAGGATCACTAATAAAGACAGCTTAATACCGCCCTCTGAAAAAAACTCAAGCATCCCACTATAGATGCCAATATTCTCTAAAAAAACAAGCAGTGTTTTCTCTACCCTGATCGCAAGGGAAAGACTAAATAGAATAATTGAAAGCAAAGGAAAATAACTAATAAAATAAGTGTTCTTCATCTTGTCTCCGTTCATTTAAAAAGGCTCAATTATTACTCAACCTCTTCATTATTAAGGAATAAAAACAAATACACAATACTAACATCTCATTATGGCGTCATGAAGTTACCCTATCCGCTATTTTATTCCGTCCTTAAGACTAAATAAAAGGCATTTAGAACTATCTGAATTATTAGATAATATGATACAATTGGATAAATCCACTTTAATCATCGCTATTGTGAAAGCTTAAATCCATCATAGAAGCCTAGTATATATAACAAGGGAAAGAGGGAGACTGATGAAAAAACAGCTAATTTGTTTAACCTTCTGTATTATTCTAACACTAGCCGCCACTATGAAAATTGGACACGCTGAAGCGAGCATGGAATCATCTTATAAGCTTGCATTCTTATTGGCAGTAGATGAGCAGCTAAAGTCTTCAGAGCTATACGATAAAGGCTCTGTGACATTGATCGATGGCTTTAATTTTGCGGGGGAAATAATAAAGGTTGTAAAACCAAAAACGGCAACAAGTGAAGAAGTTACTGAAGAATACACTTCACAATTAGCTGTAGGCTTTGTCGAGTATGATGAAATGCGAGACAGCATCTTTACTTTTAAAACGACAGCCTTCTATTACTATGATTTAGAAAACAAGGAATTTTTAAATTCAAATCAAGTTTTTATAAACAATGAAATAAAAACCTTTTTCGATCAATACAAATTCGATATTAAAAAACAATCAACTGTAGGGTCGCAAATCATTTTAATGCTCTTAATCTCATTCATTCTTACAGTACCAATCCTTATTATTATTTTTCATAATAAAGGAAGAAGTACAGTTGTTAATCGTTTCCAGTACGAATTTAAAAGTGGGGCATAACCCCTCTTTTTTTTGTGAAAAAATTCAATTCTTTTTTCATCTTGGCCTTTAAGCTATAATAATATCGACTTTAATCGCATTCGACATAAACTGATGATTTATTTAATTCAATTGCGAAAATATTCACTTTTCGTGATATAATTAAATAAATCTCGAAAAGGATCTGTTCATATTATGATAATTGGATTAACCATTGTTTTATTACTTGTCTTATTTTTACCATTCACCGTAAAGCAAGTAGAACATAATTTAGAGGTATTTCTTTTTATAATGGGGCTCATTGCCGCAACCATAAGCCAAGTTCTGAATGGTGAACTATTTATGAAAGCACTTGAAGACCCTATACATATTACGTTAGCTGTTCTCATTGCCGGTTTATTATTTAGATGGGGACAAAGCCCCATTGAAAAAGGAATACTTGGAGTCAGTAAAGCGATGCCTTTCCGCTTATTTCTTTCACTTGTTGTAATTATACTTGGAATCATCTCAAGTGTTATCACAGCGATTATTGCTGCAATTGTACTTGTTGTTATTGTTAGTGTTATCCGTCTTGACCGACAGTCAGAGGTTCGCTTTGTTGTACTTGCCTGTTTTTCAATCGGACTCGGTGCTGCCTTAACACCGATTGGCGAACCACTTTCAACGATTGCCATTAGTAAATTAAATGAAAACTTCTTTTATTTGCTGAAGCTTATTGGTCCTGATGTCATTCCTGCTGTGTTAATTTTCGGATTGCTTACAGCCGTTTTAATTAAACCAAGAATAGATAATAAAGGAACATTAACCTCTCTTGAAAAGGAAAGCTATAAGGAGATTTTCATCCGTACTGTGAAAATTTATCTTTTCGTAATGGGATTAACATTACTAGGAGCTGGCTTTGAACCATTTATTAAGAGGTTTCTCCTTGAACTTAGTCCATTAGTGCTTTATTGGATTAATATGATTTCAGCCATCCTAGATAATGCGACACTTGCAGCTGCAGAAATTAGTCCTGAGATGAGCACTCCAACCATTAAGGCGATTTTACTTGGTCTCCTCATTAGTGGTGGTATGCTAATTCCAGGAAATATTCCAAATATCATCGCAGCTGGAAAATTAAATATTACGAGCAAGGAATGGGCGCGTTTCGGTGTTCCGATCGGTTTAATCACCATGATCGCTTATTTTATTGTTATTCTTGTAGTTGGATAAAAACAAAAGCGGAAGGCGCCCGCTTATCGGCGACAAGCATAAGCCAATCCATCATTTCCTAAATAATCAGAAAAGGTGAGGAACACTCTCTTTGTTAAAAGAGTTCCTCACCTTTCCTCATTTTAGCTTCTATTTTTAAGAACAGCCATTGTACATCTGGAAACACAAATAAGCTGCTCTTGTTCATCAACGATTTTAATATCCCAAACCATCGTTGTTCTTCCTTGATGGAGAACTGTACCAATCGCAGTAACGATTCCTTCACGTTTTCCTTTCACATGATTGGCGTTTATTTCGAGCCCCGCTACAGACTCTGTTTTTTGATCGACAAGTTCAAACGCTCCGATGCTTGCGACCGTTTCAGCTAGAGCAACAGATGCTCCCCCATGCAGCAAGCCAAATGGTTGCCTTGTTCGTTCATCGACAGGCATTGTCGCAATGACCTTGCCTTTTTCTAGTGTCTTAATTTCAATTCCTAAAGCCCCAATAAGTGTATTTTCAATATTCACATCCATATCCCCTCTCACGATAAATCTTTCTTATTATAATATAACAAAAAATGGTAGAATTTTTAAACTTCGACCTCAATAAATGAACCAGCTTTACTAATGGTAGTATAACGAGTGTCATCCGTCAAAATATTTCGTCTTTTTTCACAAATAAAATTCCCCCCTTCTAAACGATCATTCTGCTGAATAAATCATATTAATAGATAAGAGTTAAATATTTGTTACACAATTCCGAAAAAATAGTATATAATTAAAATAATTGTCAAATATTAGGAGGGATTTTTTGGGAAACTTTAAAAAACTCGGAATCATCACATTGTCTACTGGTCTATTCACTGGAATTCTCGCACCAGGAGCAGGTGCAGCACCACTAGTAAATGAACAGAATAATAGCGTCAAAATCAAAATTGCTCAAACAGAAAGTGTTGTCACAAAAAATGATCTGATTAAAAAGTTTAAAGAGTTTTTTCCACAGTTTCATTTTCTAACTGATAATGATTTCAATATGGGTGCTGGTCATCGCTTTCAAGGTGATGACATCACTCGCTATGACTTAACTTTTCAGAAAAAAGTAAACGGGAAACAAATTTATGGAAATATTGGCTTCATTGGGGAGAAATTAGAAATAGAGAACTATTATTATCAGCCAGCTAACTCAGCTGATGCCTTATTTCCAGCAAAACTAACAAAGGAAAAAGCCCAAGAAGCAGCTCTCGCCTTTTTGAAAAAATTTCCTGAGGGCGGTGAATATCAGCTAGCCCCTAATCTTTATGACTACTATTCGGGAAATCAAATACTGACAGAGCCAATAAGCTATTCATTTTCCTTTGGACGAAATAATAATAAAGTGCCTATCTCAGATCAGCAAATCAATATTACAGTGCTTGGAAACGGTGAAATTAGTCAGTTTTATCGCAGTAGTCCATTAAACAATGAATCTACAACCTTTGATAGCTTAACGAAGGTGCTTCCAAAGAATGATGTCATTGCAAAGATTAAAGAGAATCTTTCTATTGACTTACATTATCGAATTGATTTTGATTACCTGACAAATGAAAGAAATGTGAATCTTGTTTATCAACCATCAAGTGAGGTATTCGGTGTCCATGCTCTATCTGGAGAATGGCACACGTCAAATCGTTTTTCACCTGAATTACCAAAAGCAAAAGAAATCAAACTAATTTCTCCTCAACCTATGCAGCCAAAAAATAACAATATTTCTTTAGAAGAGGCAAAGAAATTAGCGGAACAATTACTTAAGATCGATTCCAATGAAGTTAAATTAAGAATTGATTCGATTGAAGAAACGAAAAACTACAATGACCAAGATATCATTAGCATTCATTATATGTATGAACACCGCAATGGCGGAACCGGGACAAACCTAGAAATAGACAAGCTTACTGGAGAGATTATTTCTTACAATGATATTAAGAGTAGTGTACTAAAAGAGATTAACGCGAATCAGAAGGCTAATCAGACCCTTTCTAGTGAAGAAGCACTTGAACAAGCGATCAAGTATTTAAAACAATATTCCCCATCTTATCTTCACAACTATGCAATGCCAACAGAAGAAACTTTTTATGATGAGGATAGAGAGATGTTCTATTTCAACTTTCCAAGGGTGGTCAATAATATTCTCGTAAGCGGCGATCAAATTTCCGTTAGTGTAGCCTCTGATGGCTCTTTACAAAATTTAAGTGTTAATCAAGTAAATATTAAAAATTGGCCTTCCGTAGAAAGAATCATTTCTAAAGAAACAGCAGCTGCAACCTATTTTGAAAACCTAAATGTGAACCTCAATTATGTAAAAGTTGGTTCAAATAAAGAAAATAATCACTATCAACTTGTGTATACCCCTGTGTACAATGAAAACCTAACTAGCTTCTTAAATGCCAATACGGGAAAATGGGATAGTCTAGCTGAACTAAGGAGCAATCGCCATATTCTCCATCCTTGGGCGGAGAAAGAACTTAATCATCTTATTGATGCAGGAATTATAGCTGTTAAAGAGGGAATTACATTTAATGCAGATGCATCAGTAACAAAAGGTGCAGCCATTGAAGTGATTATGAAGTCTCTTTATCGAATCTATCCAGGATACTTCTCTGGACAAAGAAACAAGGTTCAATCCTTTAAGAATA
The DNA here is from genome assembly GCA_023389895.1 of Bacillota bacterium. GTDB lineage: Bacteria > Bacillota > Bacilli > Bacillales > Cytobacillaceae > Cytobacillus. The sequence goes on along the minus strand of JAEWDX010000125.1, from coordinate 20,293 downwards.
TCAATCCTGATCATGCTTTATATCAAGTGATTGAACGTGCAGTCGCACAGGGTACTCTGAAAAATGAAATAGAAAACTTTGAACTTGATAAACGCCTTACGAGAGAAGAGTTAGCCGTTTGGTATATACGCACATTAGGACTCGAACAAGCTGCCAAAAATCAAGGAATTTATCAACTTTCATTCGCAGATGCAAAAGACATTAAAGCAGAAAACATTGGCTTTGTTGCATTAGCACACTCATTAGGTTTATTAACAACGAGTAATAATAAATTTAACCCTAAGCAAGAAGTGACGTATGCGGATTTAGCAGTGTCTACTGTTCGTCTAGCTCATGAAGTTTATGAAAAAGGAATTCAAATCAATTTTTAAGTTTTGAACACTCTCATATCAGTGAAACTTCAGACTGTAGTAAACCGGATAAACCATGTTTGCTTACAGTCTGATTTTTAGTTTTGGAAATTTATCGTTCATTAGGATACTAATAAAAAAGGATATGATTTATTTGAACAAAGCTAAATTATCGCAACGGTTCAGAAATTTTGCTGACAATGAATGTAAAGGTTCAAGTGAATTATATGAATTTCTGTCTCTTAAGATTGCCGAAGACGATGAGCTGCTTGATTTATGTTTACATGCGAAAGAAGGGCAGCCTGTGCCTAATTTGCTTTATGGTGCTGTTCATTATCTCTTACTAAAAGGAAATGAACATCCTTTAAAAGAATATTATCCAAGCATCGTCAAACACCCACTTGAAGGCGAAAATACTTTTGACATTTTCAAAGATTTTTGCAGGATTTATCAGAATGATATAATCTCGCTTCTTCGTCATAAGCTCGTACAAACGAATGAAGTAAGGCGCTGTGCATATCTTTATCCAAGCTTTTGCTATATTTATAACAAAATCAAAAAACCTTTATCATTAATTGAAATTGGAACAAGCGCAGGCTTGCAACTATTGTGGGATAAATATAATTATTCATACGGAACAGATGAAGTCTTTGGCGATCGAAATTCAAAAATCCATATTACTTCGGAAATAAAAGGAGATAATTTCCCTTTCCTTCTCAAAAATAGTCCTCCAGTCATTTCAAAAGTAGGATTAGACTTACATATAAATGATTTAAATAATTCAGAAGACTATTTATGGTTAAAAGCCCTTATTTGGCCCGACCATCAAGAAAGATTAAATCTATTTGACAAGACTGCTCAGCATTTTAATGAAAATTCTGCAAAGCTTATTGAAGGAGATGGGATAGCGTTACTTTCTGAAGTTATTGCACAAGCTCCTAACAAATCTGCACTATGTATTTTCCATACTCATGTAGCAAATCAGCTTCCTGAAGAACTAAAAGATCAGCTGATCAAAACGATCCAAATGGTTGGAAGGAAAAGAGATGTATTTCACCTATATAACAATATGTGGGATGGAAAACTTCATCTTCACTCTTTCATAAATGGAATCGAGGATAATAAAACGGTCGGAGAAACCGATGGACACGGAAGATGGTTTACTTGGGAAATATGAAAAAAAATCGTCTGACGAAGACAGAGATCTAGTTGTTCTTAAACTTAATTCCTAAAATTATAGACTGCTTCGAATTATCTGCTGTGTTGATTTGAACATGACAAAAAGGCAGCCTCTTTGTTGAAAAAACAACTTTTGAGGCTGCCTTTATTTTGGTAAGTATTATGACAGTTTATTATAACAAACTTGGGCTCAATAGCCGTATCCCCCAAATCCTCCAAATCCTCCATATCCTCCAAACCCTCCATATCCTCCATACGGTCCATATGGTCCTGGCATATATGGTATTGGAAAAGGGTATGGGACAGGATAAACTGGTCTTGGTGCTAAAGCGGCCCCTACCAAACCTCCACCGATTAAGCCACCGAGTAGACCCCCGACAAATGGAGCGAAAAGAAAAAATCCTCTCTGATCCGTCCCTACTACTGGTACAACTCCATGAGGCGGCTGCACTCCTCCACGATAATAATACATCTGGGTAACCTCCTAATGTTAATCCTTCTCTACTTCATATGCAATTTCATATAGTTTTGAGTGGGCATCATCTAAATTAATTTAGGGAAAACGGATCAAAAAAAGGTTAATTCCTTCTCTTAAGCTACCATTTTACGTTATAGTACATTAGAAAGCATTTTATTTTATGCAACTTTTTCGAAGACTTTTTCGTTTAGTAAGTAGGAAGAGATTACAATTTTGGAGGCACTCATTATTATGGAAATGACAGAATTAGTAACAATCTTTAAATATTTCATCCTAGGCTTAATTCAAGGATTCACTGAACCAATACCAGTTTCCTCTAGTGGACATGTGATCATTGGGCAAAAATTATTAGGAGTTAAAGAAACAGGATTAACCTTTGAAATTTTAACAAATACCGCTTCTCTGTTTGCGATTTGCTTCATTTTTCGTGATGACATAAAGCGGATAATCGTACATACATACCAATTTATTTTCCAAAAGAAGGAAGAAGGCAAATCAGACTTTATGTTCGCGCTTTATATTGTGATTGGCACGATTCCAGCAGCAGTTTTGGGGGTTCTATTTAGTGATGTAATTGCAAATTTATTCAAATCTCCGTACATAATTGGTATTACGTTACTCATTACTGGTACAGCACTATGGCTTATTCGCAATCTTCGCGGGAAGAAAAGAGATGGCGATTTATCCATTAAAGATGCATTAGTTGTTGGATTAGCACAAGCTGTTGCCCTAATACCTGGCATTAGCCGTTCAGGTGCAACGGTTATTACTTCCATCGCTGTCGGGATGAAGCAAGATACAGCGTTGCGTTTCTCATTCATGCTTTATATCCCTGTAAGCTTAGGAGGCATGATTTTAGGCATTTCTGATTTAATCAAAAGTCCTGATCTAAGTTCATTGGCTCTTCCCTATTTCGTTGCCTTCATGGCCGCTCTTGTCATGACATATTTTGCGATGAGATGGTTTATGGGCATTATGGCGAAAGGGAATTTAAAATACTTTGCCTACTATTGTTTCGTTGTTGGTACTTTACTGCTCTTCTTTTCATCAAAATTAAGTTAATGGAATCGCATGATGCTTAGATCGTTCTATTATTTGTTAATTAGCCAATCGTCTACTAAATTAGCCTATTCTCTTTATACGATGACAATCATAACTTTTCTTTATCAAGAAACAAATTCGGCAACCTTTGCATCAGCCGTAACAATCATTAGTATGCTCTCATCATTAATGAGCGGATCGACTGTACCGCTTATGATGGAAAAATATTCGTTAAAAAGCATTCTATTACTATCTCAAATTTGTCAATTGATTATTTATGCGTTTATTGTCATAACATTATATTTCGTTCCAAGTCCAGTGAACTTTATTTTACTATTTCTATTTTTGGCACTCATCTCCTTCTTTAATGGATGGACGACTCCAGCAAGGAGTGCGCTAATTCCAGAAATCGTCTTGAAGGAAAAATTGGTCAATGCAAATAGTATTTTATCAACAACCGACCAAACATTATTACTGCTTGGCTGGTCTGCTGGTGGAGCACTTATTGTTTATTTTGGCCATTTTAATGTAATTATGATTACGATTGCATTACTTCTAATTTCAATTATTTCCTTGTTGTTTTTAAAAACGAAGGCGCAAGCCATGAAACAGAAGGAGCATAAAAATAAATTTGATACTTTAAAAGAAGGTTGGGTTATCGTCTTTAAGCACCCAACATTAAGTACAATTACAAAAATGGATATAATCGAATTATTTGGAGGCAGTATTTGGATAGGAGCAGTAACCCTAGTCTTCGTACAGGAGGCTTTAGGACAAGATGAGAAGTGGTGGGGATACATTAATTCCGCCTATTATGCGGGAACGATTATTGGCGGTATTTTAGTATGGAAACTTTCAAAATATATTCACAAATCGCTCGTTACATCTATGATTATCGGCTCTATCGGAGTTGCAATATTGACGATTATCTACTCCTTCGTTAGTGTTCCATTTGTTGCTTTACTATTAGTTATTTTAATGGGCCCACTCTATCAAATGAGAGATATTGCGCAAAATACTTTCATCCAAAATTCAGTCGAGAAGGATGTTTTAGGGAAATATTTAGCATCAAAAGCAACAATCAATCAAGCTGTTTTTAGCTTATCAGTCTTTATCATTGGTTTGCTAGTTGACCTAGTTAGTGCTCGATTTGTCTATCTTTTCTCTGGTGTCTTATTACTTTGTTCAGCCATCTATGGCTATTTAAAACTGGGGAAAACGGCAAAAAAATCTTGACCAAAATTTTAGCTGGTCAAGATTTTTTAATAAAGATTTATCCCGCATTAACGGACTGATACTTTATCAAGAGTAAATTATTAAGTTTCACTTTACTTTAAGATCCAATGAATTACTCTCTTTATTTTTTATGTTCCCGTCCAAATGCTTTAGTATCAATATTTTTCTTATCAAGGAATTCTTCTATTTTTTTCTGTTCTCTTCCATTCACAACAGCACCTTTATTCATTATGGGCCCAATGTTTATTTTTGGAAAAACCCCTTTACTTACGTCATCTGTAAAATTATTGAGGATTTCATCTAGTTCAGAAAGAATCTCATTGTAGCCTGTAATGTACTGGCTAATTCTTTCAGACTCTTCTTGATAACCTTCAGGTAATGTATTATTTAAGATAAAGTTAGAAAAATTCTCATCATTTTCTTTTGTAAGCTTGGTAATTTTGGCTAATTTCTCTAAGTCATTTTTACTTAATTCCTTTTCTTCATCTATAATCTCTTGAAATGGGTAACTAGCATTATCTAATTCGTCATGACTGTCTAGATATGTTTTTATGCTTAATTTTATTTCTTCTTCGTCAATTACACTATTTTGTTTTTCAGAAGTAAAAATAACATCAGGAATCTTCACATCTTGTATAGAAATAACTTCATCCTCTGCTTCATCCTCTATAGCGTCAATATTTTCTCCCTGCGAACAAGCGCTTAATATAAAAAGAATTAAAAAACTAAAAAACAATTTTCTCATAATAATTTCTTCCCCCTTGCAATTGACATGTTCCATCTCAAATATTTTATAATTAGTATGAAAGAGAATTTGACTATATAATACCCTAGGAATGCTAAAAGAGAACCTATAATAAGCCCTTTTAAGGACTCGAGGATTTCTCCACTTCCAATTGTACTAAATCCATTAACAAATCCCATTACAATTAAAATTAGTGGGGATAAAATCATGATAGGGACCCCAATAATATAAGCTAATATAAATGGTATAAGTATTAGCAGCATAAATAAACTCACTATAATAATAATACAATTCATTACACTTAACCCCATAATTGAAAACATTGCCGTAAACATATTTCTAATGCTTTTTTTCTCTTCAACCTTATTAATAGCATAAACAGCGTTTAATTCTTTAGCTATTTGTTTAGGTGAACCAAGGGCTTCGACAATCTGACTTTCTGTTTTTCCTTCCTCTACACCAATCGTAAAATATTCCTCATAATCTTGTAAGATTTCCTCTTTTTCATTTTTAGGGAGCTTTCGTAAATACCTTTCCAAAACTGATAAAAATTGTTTTTTACTCATGAGAGATTCCCTCCTTAATTAATTGATTAACTCCCTCAGAGAATTCCTTCCACTCGTCCACTAAGTGATGTAAGTATGCACGACCTTTCTCTGTAAGCCTATAATATTTTCTTGAAGGACCTTCACTGGATTCTTGTAAATATGTTGTAAAATATTCTTCTTTTGTTAACCTTCTTAATAAGGGATAAACAGAACCCTCCGATATTTCTATTTGGTCAGAAATCCTCTGGACGAGCTCATATCCATATCGATCCTTCTTATCCAGCAGTACAAGCACGCATAGTTCTAGAACGCCTTTTTTAAATTGCACATTCAACGAGTACTCACCCCGTTTCTTTATTGTTATATACAATTTATATAAGGTACCATATAATAAACAGTACCTGTCTATAAAGTGAAGTAGATGGTTATATTATAATAACATGTACTGTATATTGCAAGGTACAATATAACCATTCTACTTTAAAGGTGTTAATACTTCCTCTGAACGGGGACTTTTAGGCTTACGGGGGTTTAACTCACTTAATCTCTGTACTTGCGATAAGCTTCCGAATTAGTTGCTACACTTGGAAATTTCATCGTCATGTTTCTAAAAACACCACGTCCTGTGCTTCGGAAAACCCCCACTGATTGAGCTTCACTTTATCTTTTTGAGACTAAAATTTCATCTATTATCCCGTACTCCTTTGCTTCCTGTGCACTCATAAAGAAGTCGCGTTCAGAATCATTCGCTACTTTTTCTACTGATTGCCCTGTTCGTTCAGAGATAATTTCGTTAATATGTTCCTTAAGCTTTAAAATTCTTCGTGCAGAAATTTCGATTTCCGTTGCCTGTCCGCGTGCCCCTCCGAGAGGCTGATGGATCATAATTTCACTATTTGGCAATGCAAACCGCTTTCCTTTCGTACCAGCAACCAACAGCATTGCTCCAAAGGAAGCGGCCATTCCCGTACAAATTGTTCGAACATCGGGCTTGATAAATTGCATCGTATCAAAGATCGCAAAGCCTGCTGAAGTGGAGCCGCCCGGGCTATTGATATATAGTGAAATGTCTTTATCTGGATCCTCTGCCGCTAAAAATAGTAATTGGGCGACGACATTATTAGCTAAATGATCATTGATTTCTTCCCCGATCATAATAATTCGATCCTTCAATAGTCGAGAATAAATATCATATGAACGTTCTCCTCGTCCTGATTGTTCAATAACATAAGGGATTGTACTCATATTATCTCTCCTCCTTCGATTTAATGGACTATGCAGCCATCGAAAGGACAGTTGATGGAGTGTAGCTTGCGATCATTGTTGGTTCAGCAAGCTTCGGAGCTAATGAATCTTCCATGAGAGACTGAATGTTAGGAAGAGCTCTAATTAAAATTGCTGGATCCTGCACCCTTAATGACTCATAAAACAGTTCAGGGAGCAATGCATATTCAGCATCATTCCAAAAGGGAACCATATTAAAAGAGTCATTTTGCATAAGCCGTTTTTTTGCCCGATGCAGACTGCTTTTCACAGCTGTTTCTGAAGTTGTCAGCAATTCAGCAATTTCACTCGTTTTATATTGAAAAGCTTCTTTTAACATGAAAATGATCGCTTGTTTCGGAGTAAACTGTTGGGTTAACTTCTCAACTGTTTCGAAAATAGTCGGATCCTTAATGGGGATTTCAGCAAATACGTTCTCATGAGATTCGTATTTGCGTCTTCGGATCAGATCTATCCAATGATGATAGGCGATTTTATTTAGTAAACGAACACTCAGCTTATTAGTCTCTTGATAATATTCAAGTGCTTTCAAGATGGTTTCTTGAGCGATTTCCTCTCCATCCCATTTATTTTTGGAAAGAAAGCAGCAATATCGCACAAGTGCCGGGTATAGCTCTGTACATAGTTTCTCATTCATTTCTTCGCTTTGTTTACTGCTCTCCTCACTCAGCTTGCCACACATTTCACTCACTCCTTTCAACACCTTTCTAATTATTAAACGGATAAGAGGTTGAAAAAGATACGGGTCATTTCTAAAAAATTTTTATCCCGCATTAACGGGCTGTAAGACCCCCACTTTTAAGAAGTTAAGGGAAACTAAAAATTCTATGTGGGGGATCAAACAGCCCGTAAATGCCCGACGACGGACAGGATGTCCTAGTCAGGTGAAGCCACAGGACGTGGCGTTTTGAGCGTGATTGGTTCAACTAACAATCAGTGGGGATGGGGAAAACCCCACTGATTGAGTTTCACTTTATTAGTAAGCCTTCGCCCAAAAAACTAGCTGTTTTGCTTCCTTTTCACAAACTACACATGTTGTTTGCAGATCGCTTTGTTCAAATGGAATGCATCTTGAAGTGGCACCCGTCTCTTCCTTTATTTTATCCTCACAGCCTCGATCTCCACACCACATTGCTTGAACAAATCCTGTCTTTGTTTGAAAAATCTCTTTAAATTCAGCAAAGCTTTTAGCAGTATATGTTTTTTGCTGACGATTCTGCTTAGCTTTTTCAAATAATTGCGTTTGAATATCTGCTAAAACTTGAACAATTTGCGATTGTAATCGCTCAGTTGATACGACGATTTTTTCTCCAGTGTCCCGTCTAACGAGTACAACTTGTTTATTTTCAATATCCTTCGGTCCAACCTCTAAACGGAGGGGAATCCCCTTCATTTCATATTCATTAAATTTCCAGCCTGGTTTTTTATCACTTGCATCAATATTAACTCTTACTACTTGCGATAAAGACTCCTTTAACTCGTAAGCATGATCAAGAACGCCTTCTTTATGCTGAGCAATTGGAACGATCATCACTTGAATAGGTGCTGCTTTCGGTGGGATGACAAGTCCCCTTTGATCTCCGTGCACCATAATCATCGCTCCGATAATTCGGGTAGTGAACCCCCATGATGTTTGTTGAACATACTGAAGCTTTCCGTCTTTATCGGTATATTGAATGCCAAAGGCTTTGGCAAATCCATCTCCTAAATGATGAGAGGTTCCCGACTGTAATGCTTTGCCATCATGCATAATACTTTCAATCGTATAAGTAAACTTTGCCCCGGCGAATTTCTCTTTATCTGTTTTCTGCCCCTTTATCACTGGAATGGCCAAGATATTTTCACAAACATCTGCATATACTTCGAGCATCTTTCTTGTTTCCTCATGAGCTTCCTCATCTGTCGCGTGACAAGTATGCCCTTCCTGCCAAAGAAATTCTAAAGTACGCAAAAATGGGCGTGTCGTTTTCTCCCACCTTACAACATTTGCCCACTGATTATAAAGCTTTGGCAAATCTCGATAGGAATGAATAATATTCTTATAATGCTCACAGAAGAGAACTTCAGACGTTGGGCGGACACATAATCGTTCAGTTAACTCCTCAGCACCACCATGTGTTACCCAAGCGACTTCTGGTGCAAAGCCTTCAATATGATCCTTTTCCTTTTGCAATAAGCTTTCAGGAATAAACAATGGCATATAAATATTTTCATGCCCTGTTTCCTTGATCCGATCATCAAGCTCTGTCTTAATGTTTTCCCAAAGTGAAAGACCATACGGACGAATAATCATTGAACCTCGGACGCTTGAATAATCAATTAGATCCGCCTTTGTGACAACATCTGTATACCATTGCGCAAAATCTACTTCCATATCAGTAATCTCTTTAACAAATTCCTTTTTCATTTTTACACCTCTTTTATTATGGCTTGTTAAGCCTTTAGAAAAAAATAAAAAGCCTTGCTCTAAAATAGGGACCATCGTCTGGCGGTACCACCCTAATTCAAAGCAAAGCTTTACACTCATTTCATGATAACGGATGCAAATCCGCTGTAATCTTCAATCGATACAGTACTCAGAGGCAGGTTCAGGTTAGTGTTTATAGGAACTTCTCAGCAACCGTCCCCTCTCTTCAATAAACGAAGCTTACCTTACTATTTCTCATCAATGTTTAAGCTATTTTTTGAAATTATACAAATATTAAGATCGTTTGTCAAATTCTTAATGAGAAAAGGCTTATTTTACTAAAAGTCCCTTTCTGCATAAAACTTGCAAAAAGGGACTTTTCTACTATCATTATTTACTTATTACCAAGCTTGTTCAACGGTTACATAATCATAGCCAAGATCTTTTGCTACAGCAGCATAAGTGACATTGCCGTTTAACACATTCACTCCATATGCTAAAGCAGCGTTATCTTCAACTGCCTTCTTCACACCTTTATTGGCAATTTGCAATGCGTAAGGAATTGTTACGTTTGTTAAAGCAATTGTTGATGTTCTTGGCACAGCACCAGGCATATTCGCAACAGCATAGTGGACAACTCCATGCTTTTCATATGTTGGATTATCATGTGTTGTAATATGATCAACCGTTTCGAAAATTCCACCTTGGTCAACAGCTACGTCAACAACAACAGAGCCAGGAGACATTGTTTTCACCATTTCCTCTGTAACAAGCTTCGGTGCTTTTGCTCCTGGAATGAGGACCGCTCCAACAACAAGGTCACTTTCTTTCACAACTTCGGCAATATTAAAAGGATTAGACATTAATGTTTGAATGCTATCACCAAAAATATCATCGAGTTGGCGAAGACGTTCAGGGCTTAAATCAATAATTGTCACTTTCGCCCCAAGTCCAACCGCCATTTTCGCAGCATTAATACCGACAACACCACCGCCAACAATCGTCACTTTCCCACGATGAACGCCTGGAACTCCAGCGAGCAGAATTCCCTTTCCACCATTTGTTTTCTGTAAGAATTGTGCACCGATTTGTGTTGCCATCCGTCCAGCAACTTCACTCATCGGGGTAAGCAATGGCAATGTGCGATTCACTTCAACCGTCTCATAGGCAATTGCTGTTACACCTTTTTCAACGAGCGCTTTTGCTAATTCTGGCTCAGCTGCTAAATGCAAGTAAGTAAATAATACTAACCCTTCACGAAAATATGTATATTCTGATTCTAATGGTTCCTTCACCTTCATGACCATTTCTGCTGCCCAAGCATCTGCCGCTGATGAAACAATTTCTGCACCAACTTTTTTATAATCCCCATCGGAAAAACTACTTCCAAGTCCTGCACCCGTTTCAATTAATACTTGATGACCTGCATTCACAAGAGTGTAAACGCTTGCAGGAGTCATTGCAACTCGGTTTTCATTATTTTTTATTTCTTTCGGGACACCAATAATCATTTCACTTACTCCCCTTTTTTTATAGATATTATTCCTATGTATAATAATAAGTTATAGATTTATTGACGTCAATGAAGCAGTGAATAGATCAAAAGCTTGATTTTCTCCTTCCATTATGCGGATTTTTTCCGATGATTTCTGTAAGGAAACTTGTTATAAATCCACTTTCTTTGCCGAATAGCAACTTGTTTTGTCATGTGGGAAGGATTCTAATTTAATAGCGAGAATCACTTATTCATAAAGGAGGGAGTGCATTGAATACAACGACAGTTGCAAAGTTGTTGAAGGTTTCACCAAGTACGATTCAACGCTGGGTGAAGCAGCTTGACCTAAATATGGAACGGAATGAGCTTGGCCATTTTATTTTCACAGGGGAGGACGTTGAATTACTCAAATCGATTCAGAAGCAAATCAGCCTAGGATCTGTTTTACAGGAAGTAACAGTTGAAAAAAAGCAAATCCGTAAAGGAATGCTCAAATCGAAGGAGCATGAAATCTCACAGGATATCCTTGCAAAAATTGATCAATTAGAAAAAAGGATCGATCAAAAAGCGGATGAAGTCGTTTCCTATCAGCTTTTACAGCATCGTCATGAAATCGAAGAACTGCAAAATAAAGTGTCTAATCTAGCTGAACAGCTAACTAAAATCGATACCACCAAGAACGAAGCAAAGGAAAAAACACTCACTGAAAAGGTGATTATTTTTGACGACTCGAAGCCAAAAAGGAAATTGAAGAAAAAAAATATACTTAGCTCGTTTTTTAGTCTTTAGCATGTACAGCAATTTTGGCGAGATCCGAAATGCCTGTGGAACACGCGTTCAAATGCTCTAACTTTTTTGCACCCCCACAGGCAATTTCAATATTTAATCTTTATTCTATTTACTTTCCGATTTTTTCAAATTTAACTTTTTATACCAAATCGGATGACGATGCTTGACATATTCTTCATCAACATAGCCCGTAAACATTCCAGGTAATAGCTTTCGATTTGCTTTTATTATAAAAGCAGCTAAATGGGCAATAATTCCGATGATTAGAAAGACGGTTGCGAAGTTATGAATATGGGCTGACCAAGTGATTACCCCATTTGCCATTGATACTCCAGGTACATTTTTAATAAGCTTAATAATGCCAGTAACGATAAGCAACATGACATTCACACCAATAAAAAGATAGGCCAAACGCTGTTCTGCTAAATATTTATCGCTTGGCGGTTCCTGTCCTTTTGTAAACATCGCCTTAATAATTTGGATTGATTCCTTTACATCGCCTTTGCGTGGCCAAATACTAAATTCTTTCCGAAGTAGATGCAAAATAATATGATAGAAAACAATAAATAATAAACTAATTGCTCCTAAATAATGAAGAACAAGAGTGGTAAAATAATTCCCCGTCCACCCCATGAATGGGATTTCCGTTACCATATAGCGATGATACAATGGCATCTGCCCTAATCCAGAAAAAATTAACAAGAAAATCGAGCCAGCTGTCAGCCAATGAACGAAGCGATTAGATTTTGAATGCCTTTTGATTTTTCCCGCTTTATTCTTCATCCTTCTTTTCTCCCTTCATTGTCCGATAGGCGACCACACCAGCAGTTACAGCACCCGCAATTGGAGCAAGCATAGCTGTTTGCATCATCCCTGAAAACGAATCTAGTTTATTTTCAATCCCTACCTCCATTGTCGGACGTCCAGGTTTTTGATCCATGTTTTTTTGTTTATCTTGTTTAATCGCTTCATTTATTTTTTCAAAGGGAACCTTCGAAATATAAAAGGTTGCGGTCCCGCCATTTTCTTTATCCCCGTAAACGTAACCACCAATTTCCTTTGCCCGCTCATATGCATACTTTTTCATATCCTCCTTCGTACCAAATAGAATGGCATTCTTTGGACATGATGTCACACAAGCCGGCTCTTTTCCTTGCTTTTGTAAATCAGCGCAAAAATCACACTTATACATGACTCCACCGCCAGCTAATTCAGGTGCAACCTTTAAATATAAGCCAACTCCCGCTTGACGCTGTGGAATGTCCCAAGGACAGGCATCACGGCACTTTGCTCCACCCATGCAAAAGCTCTCATCAATCGAAACGGCCCCATTGTTATCTTTGCTAATCGCTCCGAAAGGACATAAATTCATACATGTTGGATTGTCACAGTGCATACAGCGTCTAGGGACAAACACTTCTTCTAGCTTCCCGTCCTGCTCCACTTCCACTCGATCAATAAACGTCCAGTTATATGGAGTTAACCGATTCTTCAAATCCCGTTTATCCGACCAATCCTCGAATTTCTCCCTTGGCCAATATGGTTGAATATCCTCCTCTTTCGGATTTGGAAAACGCGGCTCATTTTTTAACCGGCATGCTGACACACATAATGGCATTTCTTCATTTTTACAGCCATCACAAACCGTTAAATCAATTACTGTCCCTTTTGCTACACTTACATCTTTTCCCTCTGCTGCAACTTTATCTACTCCTGAAAGAGCCATTGTCGTTAATACACCTGCAGCTGTACTGCGCTTTAAAAAAGTTCTTCTTGTTAAATTTTCAGTCAATTATACCCACCACCGTATTAATTTATTAATTTCTATTATACCTACGGTGGTATATTTTTGGTTATGTATTTATGAATATTTTGTGACTTTTTCAAAAGAAAGCCCCTCATTCGATGAGGGGCTGCTTCATTTTGCATTATACATTTTTCAAAAAAGAAAACCCCTCCAATGATGAGGGGAAACTGTATTTTCATTATACATTTAAGGAAGAAGTCTTTTTATTTCGTAAAGCGGTTGGGATGTATACACAGAATGGTTCACTTTCTAAATAGTCCCCTGTAACAGCATATGTTCTTGAACGAGAGCCGCCACAGATGAAACGATATTCACAAATACCGCATTTTCCTTTGTATAAATCTGGATTACGAATTTCTTTCAAAATTGGTGACTCACGATAGATGTCCTTCAAAGAAGCTTCTCGAACATTTCCAACTTTTAGTGGCAACAAGCCACTTGGCAAAACATCGCCAGTATGGGAAACGAAGATAAACCCGTTTCCGTCATTGACTCCTTTTGGTGCCCGCTTTAAGCCATCAATGATGGAATCTTGGTCAAACGTAATCGTATCCTCATAGCGAATAGTGTCTTTATCTAACTTATGCTCTCTAACTTTTTCTTGAAGAACGACTCTGCGGTAATGTTGGGCAGCTGTTGTTTTAATATCATATGGAGCTGTTTTGCCAAGCTCATACAACCATCTAAATACCTTTTCATGCTCGGCAGGTGTTAAGCAAGCATCTAGCTGTCCTCTACCTGTTGGTACAAGTAAGAAAATATACCACATGACTGCCTTTAAATCTTTAACTAACTCAGCCATTTGCTCAAGAGAATCATAATTATATTTTGAAATGACCGTGTTTATTTGCAACGGCATTTCCAACTCATTTAAATACTTAATTTTTTCAAGCGTTAAATCGAAAGAGCCTGGTGTACCTCTAAAGTGATCATGAATTGCCGGTGTAGGGCCATCAAGGCTAAAGCCCCATCTTGATAGGCCAACTTCCTTCGCTCTCTTCATTCTTTCCTTCGTTACATTATCTGTAGCGCTCGGAGTCATCGAAACGCGCATACCCTTCTTAACTGCATAATCAGCAAGCTCAAAAAGATCCTCTCTCATCATACAGTCACCGCCTGTAAAGACAAGCATCGGATTATTCATTTCGTAAATTTGGTCGATCAATTTAAAGCCTTCTTCATGGCTTAACTCGTTCGGATCAGGCTTTGGTTGAGCATCGGCACGACAGTGAATGCATTTTAGCTGACAAGCTCTCGTAACTTCCCAAATGACAATATACGGATTTTCACTATAATCAACTGGCATTCCATGACCTTGTCCATGTGGGTGTCCCTTTCCATGCATAATCATCACCATTTTCTATATTATTTTTTTCATACTAAATACATTATAGAATTGAAGAACTTCAATATTTAAGGAAATTGTTACAATCTTTCTACAAAAAGTGAGATATCTTTCTCCAGATAATTATTTTCCGACTAATAATCTCTTATTGAAAAAAGAAACAACCCTTTGCTTGCGTGTCACTTCAGAGGTTTTTCCCTTTCGATTTGGCTCGATTCGCAGCTTTGCGTGTCATTTCAGAGGCTTTTCCCCTTGAGTTGGCTCGATTCGTGGCTTTGCGTGTCACTTCAGAGGTTTTTCCCTTTCGAGTTGGCTCGATTCGCAGCTCGGCGTATTATTTCATCGGAAAAGGCTTCGTGAAATTAATCCAACCTTTCGAACAATCAAAATTCCACAAACTTATCTTTTTTTCTTAAAAATACAATAAGACCGTTTTTCTGTTCTTTCCTTAGAAAAACGGTCTTAATCATTAATAATAATTATTTTTCAAAGCGTTCAACGAATAAAGCAAGTGTACGAACCATTACACCTGTAGCGCCAGTTGGTCCAAGCTCATGTTCTTTATTTGTTACCGCTGTACCAGCAATATCTAAATGAACCCAAGGTGTGTCTTCAGCAAATTCACCAACGAAAGCCCCACCCATAATCGCATGGCCTTCTCGACCTGGTGAATTGTTCAAATCGGCAATTTTACTGCTTCTTACTCTTTGTTTATCTTTTTCGAATAAAGGAAGTAGCCACATTGGTTCACCCGCTTCATAGGAGGCTTCAAGCACTTGCTCCCATAATGCTTCATTATTCGTTAGCGCACCAGTTGTATTCGTTCCGAGTGCAACAATGACGCCACCTGTCAATGTCGCCACATCAACAAGGTAATTCGCACCATGATGCTTCGCATATGTTACTGCATCTGCAAGTACGAGACGGCCTTCTGCATCTGTGTTCAATACTTCGATTGTCTTTCCACTCATTGAAGTAATGACATCATCAGGCTTGAACGCGAATCCACTTACCATATTATCGGTTGATGGGATAACGGCAACAACGTTTTGCTCTGGTCGAAGTTCACCGATAATTTCCATCGCACCAAGAACTGCTGCTGCGCCTCCCATATCGGTCTTCATCCCAACGATGCCATCTTTTGGTTTAAGAGAATATCCACCTGTATCAAATGTGATCCCTTTACCTACTAGTCCAATAACATCTGTCCACTCTTCTTTTCCTTGATATTTAAGAACAATCATTTTTGGCGGTTCAGCGGATCCTTGATTTACCGCAAGAAGAGCGCCCATTCCAAGCTTTAACATATCATCTTTTTCCAGAATTTCGACTTCAAACTCATATTTCGCAGCTAGTTCTTTCGCATAGCTCGCTATATCTGTTGCCGTCAACATATTGCCAGGTAAATTTACAAGTGTACGGGCAGAATTTGTCCCTTTTCCATAGGCATAGCCTACTGTTAATGACGCTTTCACTTCATCTGTATCAGCAGATTCACAATATGTCACAAGACGCTCAATCTTTTTCTCAGGCATATTAGATTTTTGCTTATAATCCTCAAACTTGTAAGTTGATAAGGCGAACGCTTCGCTGAGCGCATGTGCAGCATCTAATGCGTCAACTTTTTCACTAATAAAAGAATCTAGATAAATCGCAGCTTCTTCAAGCTGAACAGCATTCACCTCTTTAAATACTTTTCCAAAAGCTTCTCGCACGCTCTCAAAGGAATAGTCTCTTTCTTTCCCTAGCCCGATGACAAATAATCTCTTCGCCGCAATCTTCCCGAAAGTATGTATCTTTGTTACGGATTTTTTCTTTGCCCGAAGGTCCCCACTTTTCACAAGCTCTGTCAGCTGTCCATCAAATTGTTTATCAAGCTTCTCAAGAATACCAGTGAATTTTTGCGGCTTATCGAATAAACCTATTATCAAACATTCATGTGCTGTCGTAACATTCCATTCATTTATTACTGAAAACATTCTTCCACCTCCATATATTCACCTTATTATAACGAAAAACGAATAATATTTCGAGTAACTAAAGATTTTCTACTGAAAATATTACTGGCAATTCTACAGGTAATTTTGACAATTGCTTAAAAAACATTGCACTCTAGTTCATTTATTATTATCATCTTAACAAATAGAATTAATTTGAGTTTTTTCGCATCTGTGCGTCAACTAGCTAAAAAAGGTGGTTTATAAATGGAGCTATTAATGAATTTCCCCCTTTGGTCTGCCATTGCAGCCATCCTCTTTGCTCAATTTGTAAAAGTTCCAATTCATTTTATTGCAACAAAAAAATTAAATTGGGCATTGCTCACAAGTACGGGTGGCATGCCTAGTTCCCACTCCGCTGCGGTAACGGCCCTTTCAACAGGCGTTGCAATCGAGTCAGGACTGGATTCCCCAATTTTCGCAGTATCAGCTGTTTTCGCAATTATTACCATGTTTGATGCAACTGGAGTTCGTAGACAGGCAGGTGAGCAAGCCATTGTTCTAAATCAACTCGTCGCTGACTTTAACCGCATCATTGAGGAAGCGAAAATGTGGCAGAAAAAGGATGGCCGTGAGAAAAGAAACGAATTAAAGGAATTGCTTGGTCATAAACCAATTGAGGTATTTTTCGGTGGGTTAACAGGGATTCTTTTAACACTTACCCTTCATTATTTTCTTTCACTATAAAAGATGAAAGTAATTTCATTTTTTCACAAAGAAAAGCAGGTATCTAGCTTCTCGTAGATATCCTGCTTTTTCCATTCAATTATTTCCGTTCTGACTTTATATATTGCTGACGAAAAACTTGCATGGATTCATTTTCATTCAATGCATATAATTGCTCCTCAGTAAGCCTACCATTTCCCATTTCGATCACATATACATCAACCGTTTTTTTACCCCATTCATTATAAACATCCTGCACCGTTTCATAATAAAGATCGACTTTATTTCCTTTGATGGCTCCACCTTTATCGGCTACAACCCCATATCCATAGTCGGGTATGAACAAAATCGTTCCAATTGGAAACACATTTAAATCTGCTGCAACCGTAGAATATAAATCTCTTTTCACCTTGACTCCTGAATATGTAATCCCGAATCCAGGATGACCAGGGTTTTTTCCAGTAGATTCATAAAAGGCTGTATAACCCGTCGCTACAACTGTTCTGACTGGGTATTTGGACCAATCAACCGCATCCTCCAAAGTTAGTGGCTCACCAGTTACTGCTTCACTTGAGGAGATTTCTAAATCTGAATTTGTCATTCGTTTCAAAAACTTCTTTGCTAATTCAACCGTTTTATACTTATGTTTTGAGTCCTCTTCTTCTTTCGTGAGCTTATCACTTTTCCAAAAATTCTCTATGCCAAAGTAATTTCCAATTGATTTTGCTTCAACACCCGAAATAGACTGAAAGGTTGTTAACAATGCCGTAGCAAATAATGTTGTCATAACTATTCGCCTTGTCCAGTTTTTTAATCTATTCATATTTTCATTTCACTCCTCCCATGAATATTCATTTCCCAATTTTCAAGGAAATATTCATAATTGAAGTGGAAATATTTAAAAAACTTAATAAACACGTTCGGGAATTTTAATAAACTTAGCTTTTTAGCTGCGATTTTCCAAGTTAATTATATCAAAAAGCCCTGCCTCCTTTGGCAGGGACTTAAAAAACAACTTATGTATTTTGAAAAAATTCAACTTAAAACATTTGATAGCCATTTTTACGAAGAAGTTTAATCGTAATACCTGCACCAATGGCACCAACTAATCCACTGCTTAAAATGAGTATATCCGCCATGGCAAGCTGAGATAATTCCGTACCAAGGCTTGAAAACGCCTTTTTTGTATTTGTAAAATATTCAATAAACCGAACTTTATCAATAATGAATATCGCAATTATCGGATAGACTATTGCCATAATCCAAGACATTCTTAGAAGCATATTTAAAATAAAGCCTATTCCAAAAAATAAAACGAAAAAAAGTAACATCGAAATCGGTAAAATAAAAATAGTCATTGGCATACGTTCTACTCCCCCTTTAAGCACTCAACTTTTAGTGTACTGAATGCCCTAATATGAGTCAATCAAAAAGGAAATATAGCGACTTTGTTATATAAAAAATCGGAAGTGCGATTAAACTTCCGATTTTATTATGAATTAACGTATAGGTCGATTAAAACATCATTTCAATTATATAAGCTGAATGGCTATGAAACCTTCATTCATGATGTGAAAACGTCTTATAAAAGCTTAAATTTCCCTTTTTTCGCAACAAGAGAAGCTCCACCAATCATGAAAAGAGCACGGTTATCAACCATCTTCTTCATAAATGAAGCCTTTGCTCCAACCATTTTCTTTCCAAAAACAACACCAATTGCATCATCTTCACCAAGTGAGCAAACTGTACCTTTAATATCGGGCTTAAATGCTTCAAGCTCTACTTTATTGCGGATTAATCCAGCAATGTTACGCGCACATACTTCCCCCTGCTGCATCGCAATTTGTGCAGTAGGTGGATATGGACGGTTAATCTCCTCATTAATAATTAAGGAGCAGTCCCCAATAATAAAAATATTATCGTGGCCTGGCGCTCTCAAATCTGGCTGCACTTTCACACGCCCGCGCATTGCTTCTAAGCCTGATTTCTCAATAATTGAATTTCCACGGACACCAGCGGCCCAAACTACTGTACCCGCTTTAATTTCTTCTGTCTCATCTTCACCTTTCCCAACGATAATTCCGTCTGGGGTACATTCCTTAATTGCCGTTCCGATGCGGAATTCAACACCTTTTTTCTGAAGCTGAGCAACTGCATATTCAACTAATTCAGGGTCAAAACCTGGAAGCACCATCGGAGCAGCTTCGACACAAAGAATTTTTACCTTTTCGTAATCTACATCATATTCTTTGCAAAGCTCCGGAACTCGATTTCCTAGCTCACCAAGAAATTCGATTCCAGTAAATCCAGCTCCACCGACAACAATTGTCAGCCTTTCATTTTTCTTTTCATTTTCTGTATTATAAGTAGCAAATTGATATTCAATATGATTGCGGATTTGACGAGCTGCATTCACATTAACAATTGAAAACGCATACTCCTTCAACCCTTTAATGCCAAATGTCTCTGTTTCTCCTCCAAGCGCAACCACTAAATAATCATAATCAACTTCTCCATTTTCAAGAATCACTTTTTTCTCATCTGGCTTTATTTCAAGTGCTGTCTCTTGAATAAATTCAACCTTATTTCGATCAATAATTGTTTTAATATCATAACGAACACGATTAGGGTGCAATGTCCCTGCTGATGCTTCATGTAACCAAGTTGTTTCATAGTGGTAATCATTTTTATTAATGAGCACGATATCAGCTTCATTAACTCCAATAGCCTTCTGTAATCGTGTTGCTGTCATTAAACCTCCGTAACCTGCTCCTAAAATAACAATCTTTGGCTTTCTCATCGTGTGTCAAATCCACCTTTATTATTTTTTTCGAATATGTGGCATTCATTTATTCCTTAAACTTAGACTGCTCTTTATTTTTTCTATATTAATATACTGAAAAGAGTTTGTGATGTTATTCACTAG
>JAEWDX010000121.1 GCA_023389895.1 Bacillota bacterium | reverse complement strand
GGCTTATATTCATCATAGTGTTTCTTTACTTCATCTTCCGTTACTTTCACATCTTTAATTGCAGCTTTTTCCTGCATCATTCCTGTTTTTAGCATTTTCTTTAAATCATCTTCATTTTTCATCCCATACTGGGCAAGCGCTAAATCAAAATTGGCGCCAAGCTGCTCTTTTAATTCGCTTACCTTTTCATCTAATTCTTTATCAGTAATGGGATACTCTTTGGAAAGAACTTTATTGTAGACAAGCTCTTGAAGAGCGGTTTCACCATACTTTTCTTTCATTGCTACGTAAAGCTCGTCCTTCGTAATATTGCCAGCCTTCGTTTCAGCAACAACATCTGAGTTGTTATTTGCATTATTACATGCACTCAAACTTAAAACACCTGCTGCTAATGTTAGGGATAATACCCACTTCTTCATGTTGAACACTCCTACATTATTTATTTCGATTCTTAATTTCACAAGACATACTATACCATAAATGTGGGAAAGAACAAAAATAATAACCTAAAACATTTCTCAAGATAGAATTAATTTATCCCAAATAAAAAGAGTTAACATATGATATTAAAGACTTTTAAGAAATAGGTTAATTGCGGAAGGAAATTTATTTTTATTGTGACAACTGCCTAACCGAATCCAAGAAATATTGAATAGGATAAGGTAGTGATATGAAAGGAGGGTGTCTCATGGGTTCAGGATTTGCACTAATTGTAGTGTTGTTCATCTTGTTAATAATTGTTGGAGCAGCATGGCTATAATAAGTGAAACCTGCGAAAAGAAAGTACTATTAGCGGAAAAAATGTGAAAAAGCTGTCCATAGATGCCTGCTCATACAATCGAAAAAGATAAATAAAAGCGGCGGAACGAATATCCGCCGCTTTTGTATTAAGAATAAAGAATTTCAACAAATGAGGAAACTAAAAGGATCGTAATCAAAATATTTATCGTTCTAAATATTTTCGGCTGGCGTTCTTCAGGGATTTCCTTTTGCAGGCAAAGCGTATTTGTCATCCTGTTAATATTATATAAAAACAGACATGCGAATATTATAAAGATAAATATCATTGAAAATCCCCTCCTTCTAACAATGTAATCAATAGATATAAATACGTTCGTCTGTTATTTACAATAGCAAAATTCGTTATAAAAAGATAGTCTAATTGTTTCGTAGTAAAATCGCGATTCCATCATCATTTTCTTCAATATATGAACGAGCTGGTGCTGTAATTACATTTTTGGCACATATCATATCAGGTAAACAAATGCCAACATGAAAGGCGAGTAACATGGTAAAATAGTGTATATATTGTGGGAAAAAGAAACAAACCACTATTAAAAACGTGTTTATCATTAAAAAAGGTAGCGATAAGGCAAGCAAGAAATGCCGTTTTGAAATGGGTTCACGAATTTTAATCTGTATATTTGGAATAAATCCATATTTTAATTTAACTGTTTTTTGGAGCTTATCCCCTAAATGCGCGATTGGTAAAAAATGAAATAATTTATGAAACGGATAAATCATCAACAATGCAATAGCAAATAAAACAAAATAATTATCAGATAATGTACTAGCTTCAGATAAATATTGCAGAGATACATAAAAAATGATAAAACAAAGCACCATTGTTAAGGAAGATAAGAAAAGAATTCTTTGCGCTCCATATTGCTTTGTAAAGTTAACAGTCTTCCAACTGTTCATTTGAACATCCCTCCAAAAGGAGAAAATTAAAACCATTTTCCGATTAAACTTACTAAAATACTTTACGATGATTAGGAGGAAAAATCAATAGGGAAATTTCATGTATTTTGTTGGATGAACGAAATCAGTTAAAATAGATTGAATGACAGTAATTGAATGCTTTGGAGGAAGATACGTGGATAAAAACCTTTTAGAAAAGATTGCAAAATTAGAATATCATCAAAGGTTATTATTGGAAATCATTGATCACCCACATCAACAATTCAATAAATTAGTTATTGAATGCTCAATAGCGGAAAAAGAAGTTGAGGAATTTATTAACTTTTGTGAAAGCATGAACAAAGAATGGGAAGAACAAAAAGCGGAAGGTTTCGTATACTTTCAACCGCTTTTTCAAAAATTTAAAAATCAACTACATGTAAGACTTCAACCTGAAAAGGTTATTTCTGCATGTATAAAGCAAAGAATCTATTTACCGCTAATGGAGGAGTTCAAAAAATATTTATAAAGCATTTCTCTACATTGACTCTTGGAGTGATGTTTCTTTCTTCAGAAGCTTGCCTTCATCCTCCGTGAAGTTGGCTTCAATATTAGCAAATGACTTCTCAAATATCTCCATAAAATCATCCCCATAAATATTTCTTACAATGGCCATTATTTCTAAAGCATCGGGAAACTTTCCATAAAGTTCGCGAATTGGCTTTGCTCCAGTGAAGACGGCATTATTGTCTGGATCGTAGTTTTCCATTGAACTTAATAATATTCTTTCCCCTTCAGCTGTAAGCTCAATATACGTATTTCGTTTATCGTTTTCTTTTTTAGAAAACTGCAGCAAGCCTCTTTCCTCAAGTTTCTTTGAGAAATTAAAGGCTGTTGAAACATGCATGACCCCAAACTTGGCAACATCAGAAATGGAAGCACCTTTTAAATGAAAGGCGATCCAAAGAATATGATGTTCATTTATATTCAAGTCATAAGGCTTAATCCATTGCTGCCAATCTTTCTCCACTGATTTCCATAAAGCCTTGCTCAGCTGTGCAATCCTTTGGCTAAAAACCATAGCTTCTTTCATTGTATACACTTTCTCCTTCATGAATTCTCTTCACCCACTTTAGTTAGTACTTTATATCATTATGCCAATAAAACAAAAATTAATAAAGATGTAAATTTGCGAAATTTTTAGAAATTGTTTTTGGCAACTAGACATATACGTGTTTTCGACAAAAAATGATAAGTGTTTCTAGAGTATCCAAATTTATTTTAATATATTATTTTCGTCTTAAAAATCAAAATTCCTTCTTTTTTTCTTAAAAAGAAGGAATTTTTTAAAAAATTATTTTATTGCGTTTTCTTTATTTAAATTTTCTTCAAGTTCCTGGATGGCAATCTCAATCGCTTGTAATTCTTTTTGGATATTTTGTTGATTAGGAGTAATTTCCTCCATCCAGTTATTGATGGAAGCCTTTAATTCGGATGAAAAAGCTGAAATGGATTCCTTTCCCTCTTTAGATGCATGGATGAGGGAATTCTTTAAATCAATAAGCTGAGATTTCAGCTCAATTAGTTGCTTCTTGAAGCATTCTGTATTTTTTCGGATATACTGTCTTGAATCTTTTCCAGAAACCGGTGTTGTTAATAATGTACTGATACTTGCTGCTACTCCGCCAATGAGAAATCCAAGTAATACTGATTTTGCTTTCACAATATTCACCCCAAAAACAATAGTTATTTCTATTTTACTACAATACCCTATTTTCCTTCATTCAATTATGATAAAATGTGAAATTTTTTTAATAGGATAATCATTCTGTTAATCTACATAGCGTTTAGAAAACAAGCATACATATCAATAGTAGGTTGCTATGTTTAAAAATGAGGTGAGCAGATGTCGGGAATCGTAAGAGCAGTTTTTCTGATTAGTCTCTTATTAATGGTTAGTGGGGGTTATTTTATATTAGCGATAAAAAAGCCTGGAATGTATCCGCCGAAGTATATCTTGAAAAAGAGGGCGATCGCATTAATTTTACTTGGAGGTGCTTTTTTTCTGCTTGGTTTAATGATACAGAGCTTTCGATAACAAGCTATTATAAAGAAAAAACCCGCAAATGCGAGTTTTTTCAAGTTATAATGTCCAATATGAACTTTAATGATTTATCGTTTGTTCGACTAGTCTTGTTCTCTTTAAAATCGTTGTAGCAACTGGATATAATACAAGCATTGTAATGGTATTAACAGCTGTTGCAGGTAGAACAACTGCTGCAAATAAGGCTACAAACGAACCAGGTAAGCCGACAATGAAGTAAGCTGAACCTAGAAAGACAATACCAGAAATAATCGTTCCAACAGCTGTTAAAATCGCCACAGTTACAATTGATTTATGCAGCTTGCTAGCAGCTAAAAATAATCCAAAAAAGATAATCGAAGTGAAGAACTTATCAATTATGTTTGGAAAAAGTCCTCCAGGGAAGGTAGTCGTTAATCCAGAGATGAGCCCTGTAACTAACCCTAGCAATAAAACACTCTTTCGATCTGGAAAAAGAACAATTCCTAAAAACATCATTGTTAGCATCATGTCAGGCTTCATTCCAAGGAAAAACCCAGGAACGACCGCATGCAGTACAGCACCCATTCCCACTAACAGAGATAAGGCAACAAGATTCTTCGTATTCATTTCTCAACTCTCCTCTTCTTGGCTAAACTAATATTTTCGTTTCTCCTGTAGTGCACTCCTTGCCTACAGCGAAAAACTTTCATTTATTATAACATACTTATTTCAAAAATAAAGGACTAAATTTTCTGTTATTTTTTTCTGAAATTGGTCATAAATTGGGCAAGCTCATCCACATGCTCAAGCGGGACAGCATTGTAAATAGAGGCACGGCAGCCACCAATAGAACGATGCCCATTCAAGCCGACAAATCCTGCTTTTTTTGCTTCTTCCAGGAATGTCTTTGTTGTTGCTTCATCCTGAAGATTAAAGGTTACATTCATCTTTGAACGGCTTTCTTTTTCAGCATGACCAATATAGAAGCCTTCACTTTCATCGATGCAATCATATAATAGCTTTGCTTTCTCACCATTCATTTTTTCTATGTAAGGCAAGCCACCCATTTCCTCAGCCCATTCGAGCACAAGCTTTAACAAATAAATGGCTAAAGTTGGGGGCGTGTTGTAGAGAGAATTATTTCTTGCAAAAGTATTGTAGTTTAGCATTGTTGGCAAGCTTACATTCTCGTTAGCTAATAAATCCTTCTTTATAATAACAACGGTAACTCCTGATGGACCAAGGTTTTTTTGCGCTCCTGCATAAATAAGGTCGAAGCTTTCGATATTTAAGTGCTTGCTCAATAGATCACTAGACATATCAGCAATAAGAGGAGTTTGAACAGTTGGGAACATACTCCACTGAGTACCATAGATCGTATTATTGCTCGTAATGTGAAGATAAGCGGATTGATCTGTTAATGAGCTCGGATCGAAGGCTGGGATTGAACGATAATTCATCTCTTTACTTGAAGCTATAATTCTTGTTTCTCCGATCTTCTTCGCTTCTTTCAGCGCCTTTTCTGACCATACTCCAGATAAAATATAATTTGCCACTTTTCCTTCTGTTAATAAATTCATTGGCACCATGGAAAACTGTAAGCTAGCTCCGCCTTGTAGAAAAAGAACCTCATAATTGTTTGGGATAGAAAGAAGCTTTCTTAGTAATAGTTGTGCTTCATTATGAACAGCTTCATATTCTTTACTGCGATGGCTTAGTTCCATAATGGCCATTCCACTTCCATTGAAATTCAGCCAATTCGCTTCTGCCGCTTGAAGAACTTCTTTAGGTAAGGCAGCTGGCCCTGCGTTAAAATTTAAGGCACGATTCATTATTTTCCCCTCCGAAACTTTTAATTTGGCAACGCTGTAATGAAATAAAGATACACATATCGTAACAAATTTTTAGCGTTTGTACAGAGGAGAAAACGCAAAAACTAAGAAACTTTTATTTGCTTTTGAATTCCTTCTGAGATTTTTTGTAAATCAGCGGGCGTATACTCTGATTGATGGGATTTCCACACAGCTCCGTAGCCATCGCCACTTCCATATCTAGGGATTAAGTGCAAATGAAAATGGAAAACTTCCTGTCCCGCTGCTTCTCCAGCATTTGAGACAAGATTTATCCCAGCTGCATGAAGTTTATCTTTAATCGCATTTGAAATTTGCGGTACTACTTCAAATATGTTGCGGGCAGTAGTAGCATCCATATCGAAAATATTTTCGTTATGACTTTTAGGAATGACTAAAGTGTGACCCTTTGTGACTTGACTAAGATCAAGAAATGCCAGCACATGTTCATTTTCAAAAACCTTGGCAGAAGGGATTTCACCTTTTACAATTTTACAAAAAATACAATCGTTCATTTATGTACATCTCCTTTTATGTTTAATGACTATTCATTACTGCTTTTATTTTATCATGGATAAAATCTAAAGGGCAGGATTCGCATGGAATCCTGCCCTCGAAGGGGAAACTTTTTTCTTTACGTTTTTACTTTAGGATATTTCTTTCATAAACACCTCATTTGTAAATGATTGTGTTTATATTAGAATTTTTTCGATCTTTGCCCAAGCTGACCATCCCCTTGCTGACTTTATATGTTATTCAACGTATAAAGCAAGTTATTGTCTTTGACAAGCACCTCATTTAAAAGTGAATGTTATAGACTGAACTAAGGTTTTATTGATCAGTTGTGTTTGATCATTTGGTTACGGTTTAATGTAACCAACCCTTTTAGTGCTGAACGTTTAGAAAAGCTTTTTTAAGAAATGCTGTTGTCTGCAACAGACACCTCATTTCAATTATTGATAATTTTTTATGTTATCAATTAGCCTTTCCCCTTCAAACATTAGAATACCCGAATGATTTTTTTATATTCATACTGCAAAGAATTTTATTTGAGCCTTCTGAAAGTGGACAAGTTGCTGATTGTTTTCTTACAATGATAGTATGATAAATATATGATAAATAATGGAAGGAAGAAGAAGAAATGGCTCTTTTGCAAATAGAAAATGTAACGGGAGGCTATACAAAAAACCCTGTTCTAAAGGATGTTTCTTTTGAAGTGAATGAAAAAGAAATTGTTGGTTTAATCGGACTAAATGGTGCTGGAAAAAGTACAACGATTAAACATGTAATTGGTTTAATGGAACCGCATAGCGGTGAAATTTTAATTAATGGGAAAAGCTTTCATAAAGATAAGGAAGGATACCGCAAGCAATTTACATTTGTGCCGGAAACACCGATTTTATATGATGAGCTTACGTTAGAGGAGCATTTGAAAATAACGGCGATGGCATATGATTTAGAACAAGCGGAATTTAAACGGAGAATAGAAAAGCTTTTAAAAGAATTTCGCATGGAAAAAAGGTTGAAATGGTTTCCGGCTCATTTTTCTAAAGGAATGAAACAGAAGGTCATGGTTATGTGTGCATTTTTAGTTCAGCCTTCACTCTATATTGTTGATGAGCCGTTTGTTGGCCTTGATCCACTTGGCATTCAGTCATTGCTCGATTTAATGAAAAAAATGAAGGAAAATGGTGCAGGTATTCTGATGTCAACCCATATTCTTGCGACAGCAGAAAGATATTGCGATCGGTTTGTCATTTTACACGAAGGAAAGGTTAGAGCGAAAGGTACATTGCAAGAACTGCGGGATCAGTTTATGATGCCGGGAGCAACACTTGATGATATTTATATTCAGTTAACGAAGGAAGAAGATTATGTTTGATGAGAAGCAATTATGGAAAGAGCGATTTGGCCGAACTTTTAAAGAAATAAGTCGGTATTCGCGTTACATATTTAATGGTCATAATGTGATTGTGATGGTTTTTTTAATTGGAATGGGAGCATATTCTTATCAAGAATGGCTAAAGACTATTCCAGAGCATTTTCCCGCTGCGACGATTATGGCGATCGTATTAGGGTTTTTGCTGACATTTAGCCCAATTTATACATTCCTAACGAATGCAGATAAGATTTTCCTTCTTCCCCTTGAAATTAGACTTTCTGGATATTTTAATCGTTCCTTAATGATTAGCTTTATCATTCAAGCTTATTTCATATTTATGGGGCTTGGTGTATTTATGCCAATGTATGCAAGTTTGAATAATGGAAATTTCCAAATGTTTTTCCCTTTTTTGCTTGCGATGATAATCGTGAAATTGCTCAATCTCTTTATTCGCTGGAAAGTTCAATATTATGTTGAAACGGCTATTCATCTCGTTGACTCTGTCATAAGATATGCTGTAAATACTGTGTTTCTATTTCTGCTTTTTTCAAATACAAGTATGCTTTTCCTCCTTCCAGAATTAATTTTATTGTTTATTCTTTTCTTGTTTTATCATAATAAAACAAAGGCAAAGGGCTTGAAATGGGAGTTTTTAATTGAGCAGGAAGAAAGGCGTATGAATTCCTTTTATCGATTTGCTAATTTATTTACAGATGTACCGAAATTAAGAGGTCGAGTAAAACGAAGAAAATGGTTAGATTGGCTGTTTGCGCGCCTAGAATTTGCACACGAGAATACATTTAGCCATTTATATGTTCGAACGTTTTCACGTGTAGGAGATTATTTTGGGTTGTTTATTCGCTTGACAATCATTGGGGCAGCACTCATTTATTTCATCTCTTTTGGAGCTGCTCAAGTATTAGTGGCTATCCTCTTTATCTATTTAACGGGGTTTCAATTAGTGCCGCTTTGGAAGCATCATCAAAATAAATTGTGGATTGACTTGTATCCACTTGAAGAAACATTGAGGGAAAAGTCCTTCAAGAAGTTTTTAAAACGTCTATTA
>JAEWDX010000111.1 GCA_023389895.1 Bacillota bacterium | reverse complement strand
TTGCCTTTCGCTTAGACGACGCTTCAATTCTTCCTTATTTTTACTCATCTTTTTCACTCCAATGTGATTTTAGAAAGGCTTCTCTTCCAGATCCTTTTCGATATGCCTCATATCTAAGCGGATTCTTCTTGTAATAATGCTGATGATATTCTTCAGCTGGGTAGAATTTTTGTGCAGGTATGATCTTTGTGGCAATCGGCAAATGAAAAGGACCTTTTTCTTGCAATTCGCTCTTCGATTTTTCAGCAAGCTCCTTTTGTTCGTCACTATGATAAAAGATCGCTGTTTTGTATGATTGTCCACGATCGTAAAATTGCCCACCCGCATCCGTTGGATCGATTTGCTGCCAATATAATTGCAACAGTTTCTTATATGGAAAAATAGTTGGGTCGTATGTTATTTGCACAGCCTCATAATGTCCGGTCGTATCTGAACAAACTTCTTCATAGGTTGGTTTTTCCTTTGTTCCACCTGTATATCCTGATACAACCTGTTTAATACCAGGAAGTTCATCAAATGGCTTCACCATACACCAGAAACAGCCACCAGCAAACGTAGCTAATTTATATTCCTTCTCTTCCATAAAAATCACCTCATTCATTTCTTTTTTCTATTATAACCATACTTATAGAATAAAGATATTTGTCACGACATGCAAAAAGGACCTCTTTAGAAGGAAGATAAATCCTTTTTGAAGAGGTCGAGTCTATTCATTTTATTTCTTATTTTTCGAACGTTTTTTCTCCTCTGTCTTCATACGCTTATTTTGTTTTTTCTCTAAATAAGCTAATTCCTTTAGGAGTTTTTTATAGCTAAGAAGGCGATTTTGATCAAGAAATCCATTTTCAATCGCTGCATTTACTGCACAGCCTGGTTCTTTCTCATGGCTGCAATCCCGATACTTGCATTCAGAAGCCAATGATTCAATCTCTGTAAAGCTTTCTGCTAAACCATTTTCGCTCTCCCATAGCTGGAGCTCTCTCATGCCGGGAGTATCAATTAATAGCGCTCCACTTGGAAGCAAGACTAATTCACGGTGGGTAGTTGTATGTCTCCCCTTATCGTCATCCTCGCGAACTTCCTGAACCTTTTGTTTCTCCTCTCCTAGAAAATAATTCGTCAATGTTGATTTTCCAACACCTGATGAACCAAGCAATGCTACTGTTTTTCCAGGAAGAAGAAATGCTTGCAGCTCATCAAGGCCTCGTTCTTCAAGAACACTTATTGGTATAACGGGAACACCCATTGCAATTGCATCTATTTCAGCTAATTTTTGTTCTACATTTGCACATAAATCTGATTTTGTTAAGACGATAATTGGATTCGCTCCACTTTCCCATGCCAAAAGTAAATATCTTTCAATTCGGCGCAAATTTAAATCTTCATTTAATGAATTGACAAGGAAAACGGAATCGACATTTGCTGCAATAATTTGCTCTTCAATACTCAATCCAGCAACCTTTCGAGAAAACTTGCTTTTCCGTGGCAAAATAGCATGAATTGTACCCCGCTGCTCATTTGTTCTTGGCTGAATCACAACCCAATCTCCGATAGCTGGATAGTCTTCTCGACTTGCTGCTAAAAATGAAAACTTTCCTGAAACCTCACAAAGCAGTTCCCCTAATTCCGTCCAAACGCGATACATTCTTTTATGTTCTAGCGCTACCCTTCCGAGCGAGAAACCCGCTGCTTTAAAAGGAGCAAACTTTTCTTCAAAAAATTCATCAAAACCTAATGTTTGTAGATTCAATTTCATATCCTCCATGCTAATTCAAAATTATATTATGAATACAAAAAACCACCGGCACACAGCCCGTGGTTTAATAAGCATAGAAATAGACATAAAAATTTCTACAACATTAACCAGCGAACGAATGGGCTGTGTATAGGAACATAACAATTAATGAACGATCAAATAATAAATTTTCCATAATACACACCCTCTTTCCTTTGGTTATTTTTCATTATATGGAATATACAGCTAAAAGTAAAGTGATTCTTGTGAAAAGTGGCTTTTATCGATAAGCCGTGACACCAACCTAGATGAATTCGCATATTGTATTGAAGTATTTTATCAAGAAGGAGCGAGAGGGATGCCACAAAATCAACACGACTATTTACGGATGGCAGAAATGTATGATCAATTAGCAGATTATTATAAATATGTTAATCCAAATAAGTATATCGCCTATTATCAGCAGCATTTTCACTATATGAATTTAGCATCAGAGGCCATGCGGACATTTGAGGTCATGGAACAGCAAAGACTTGCTGCTCTTCAAGCAAAAGTACGTCTTGTACATGCATCATTTAACACGCCAAAGGTCGATATTTACATTAATGGAACGAGGGTTTTGAAAGACTTCGAGCATAAAGATTCCAGTAACTACTTACCTTTAACAGCTGGAAAATATCAACTTGATATTTACCCTGCTGGAAATATGGTGTCTACTGTACTAAGTAGAAAAATTATCGTCGAACATGGAAGACCATATACATTCATCTTTAGTGGCGACGAAAAGAAATTAAAATGGCTTTCAGTTGAGGATGATTACCGTTTGCCTAGAAACGAAACGAAGTTAAGATTTATTCATCTTGCAGAAAACTCGCCTGCACTCGATATCGCGGTAAAAGGAAGAGATATTATCTTTCCAGAATTAGCCTATCGAAAGCATACGAATTATCTTGGGTTGTCTCCAATAACTGTTGATTTGGAAGCGCGAGTAGCTGGTTCAAATGAGGCTGCTTTAGCGATTCCGAAAGTTCAGCTGAAGCCAAATCAAATTTATTCTGTCTTAATTATTGATAGTGAGCCTAATCTCGAAGCCATCATTATCTAAAATGAATGGCTTTTCTTTTTTTAAGCATAAAATAACACTCCACCTTCTTATACATTGAAAAGCGCATTCAGGTAATAAAAAAGGTCGAGTTTCATTTCTAAGAGAAAATATAGCTCATTGAAGTTAGAGAACTATCTAGCTCCACAAGGAAGAGCTTCGGCAGCAAAGACATCGCACGACTGAAAGCGGTAGCTTTTAAGAGGAGCGCCTAGTGTACTTCCGACGCACAGGATGTGCTAGTACAGACGTCGCCACAGGATGTGCCGTTTAGTCTTCCCTCCCTCTCCCTACGATAAGTCAACATCGACTCGTTCTCACTCGTCGTGTTTCCTTTATCTCAGTCGAGGTCAGTCCAGTCCATACGCCGCTGAACGAGGCGCTTCCGCTTTTCTTATTTCGCTGGAACTAATAAAGTAAAGTGAATATCATCAGCAGCTAAATTAATATCATCTACTTTTACTTTAATATTGCTTTTTAATTTCATATCTTTAAGTGAAACGTAGATTTTTTCTTCATTTGGTTGGATTATAACCCATTTTGGAAGCTTATAATTTTCCTTAATAAAATGCAGCACATAGGAAACCGGTAATTGTAGCTTTCCGACCGAAATCGATTTTTGTTCTAAGACAATATCGCCATTATCTAATGCCGTTGGTTCAAATGAAAGCTTCAATTGAATGTTTTGACTAAAAATAGGGATGGAGCCCAGTAATTCTACATCCTCATTTAAAATCACTTGATAATCAATTCCACCTGTTAAGCCTTCTTTTTTCAAATAATGATTAATTAATTGATTTAAATCCGCTTTATTTGTTTGCATTTTAAAAGCAACATTATCTCCCGTCTCTATCTTTGTCGGGGTGTAATTCTCATCCTCTTTTGGAAGACTGATCATTATGCATAAAGTAATTATAATAAAGACATTAATCCCCAATAAGAGGAAAAATAACTTTTTCCACTTTTTCTCCATTAATCTGTATTCTCCTCTTTCTCCGCTACAAAAGCTTTTGAATAAGTATCGTTCAATACATCAGTTGATAATGCTTCATGAACACGACCTGCAATTAATTCATAGCCTTGATCATTTGGATGAAAATAATCTGTATAGAGAAGATCCTCTCCACCTTTTAGAAAAATATCTTCCACATTTACAAAATAAGTGTCTGGATATTGGGCTAAAATCTTTTTACTACCTTCATTCCAATTATCAATTATCTCATTTATTTCATTAATATTCGCAAACCATGTATCGAAAGGATTGTAAATCCCGATTAAAACAATCGCACTATCTTCGTTTTCTTTCCTAACATTATTGATGACATCACGTAAATTTTGCTCATAAATTTTTCTTTCCTTTTCAAAGGCTCCAATTGTTAACGAAGTAAAATTTTCTCGAACAACCTTCATCACATCATTGCCGCCAATTGTGACGATTATAATATTGGCTTCCTTAATAGCTTGCTTTACTTTATTCGTTCCAAGCTTTTTTAGAAGCTGATCAGAGCGATTTCCTTTTACGCCAAAGTTATCAATTTCGGCTGCCTTCACTCCTCGATCTAATTCAAGCATCTCTTTAAGATAAGGGACATATCCGCCGCGTTTTTTGCTATCGCCAACACCTTCTGTTAAAGAATCACCGACCGACACAATCTTGATTTCCTGTGGGATGAAATCGACAGGTAGCTCTTCCTTTAGAACTAACGCAGTCACCTTAAATTGATTTAGATTTGCTTGCTTGGAGGTGGGAGTTGCTGAGCATGAAACAAGAACAGCTACTGCAAGAGTGATAAGGGGTATGAATTTCCTCATTTTTTCACCTGCCTTTTTGAGGCCATCAGTCTTATTACTAATATTATAACACGGTCATCTTTAAGCATGATAAAAACAACTTTAGTAACATTAATTTCCTATCTGCTAAAAACTTACTAGCGGAAATATGCGTTTAAATGGCTTTTCTAAAGAAAATAGACCCGTTAAGGGGTCTATTGCAATGTTTTAATATCTTTTATGATTTCATCAAAAGGTACATCAACAGCCCCTGAATACACCTTCATAATTTTCCCCTCTTGATTGACTAAATAAAAATAAGTTTGATGAATGACTTGATCTTCATTTTCCGGCTTTTTCACAATGGTTTTAAAATTATCCATAGCAAATTTTTCAATCTCATCCTGCTTATAACCAGTTAGAAAATGCCATTTGCTCATATCTGCATGATACTGGTTCCCGTATTCTATTAATACTTCAGGTGTATCCACAGTCGGATCAACACTAAAAGAAACAAACTCAATATTTTTAATATTTTTTTCCTTTGCCATCTCTTGTAACTTGTACATATTCGATGTCATTGGTATGCAAATCGTTTCACAATTCGTAAAAACAAAATCAGCAACCCACACTTTCCCTTTTAAGTCAGCTAAACCAAATGATTTATTTTCTTGGTTCGTATAGGTAAAGTCTTCGATCGGCCAATTTTTCGCATCCTTAATTCCACTACCGCATGCTGTAAGCAAAAGGATTGATAATAAACTAATTATAGCAGTCATCTTAAGTTTCATTTAATAAATTCACTCCCCAATGTATTCGAATCTAATTTTAGCAGACAGATTAGAAAGTGAAAAGGAAAAAGACCCTTAATCAGCAAATAGTGGAAGAAACACCTTAAATTCTGTCCCTTCACCTTTTTTACTTTTAACTTCAATTTTACCATTCATTCTTTCAATAATTTGATAACAAACCATTAACCCAATTCCTGTTCCTTTTTCCTTTAACGAATAGAAAGCGGTTCCTAATCTTTCTAACTCCTCTTCACTCATTCCAATACCAGTATCACAAATTTCAAACACAGCGTACTTATCATTCTTATACACGAGGAAACTCAATATTCCTCCATCCTTTATTGCTTCAATACCATTTTTAAAAATATTAATAAGAACTTGGGTTACTTCTCCTTTATTTCCTTTAATCAAAACATCGTATTTAAATTCAGAATAAATTTGGATGTTTTTGGCCATTCTCGCATATGAATTCATTAAATCAATTACTTTAGCAGATAATTCCGCCGCGTTGATAATTTCATCCTGTTCAATATCAGGCTTAGCAAGCGAGAGATAATCATTAATAATTGTCTCAGCACGGACCATTTCCTCTAGCATAAGTTTAACATACATTTGCTCTTCCTTATTTAATGCCTCTTTTGCTAAAAAGATTTGCAAAAATCCTTTCACAACTGTCATTGGATTGCGAATTTCATGTGCGACAGAGGCTGCTAGCTGACCAATCGCATTCATCTTCTC
>JAEWDX010000093.1 GCA_023389895.1 Bacillota bacterium | reverse complement strand
TTTTAGCAGAAGCAGCAAAAGGGGTTAGTAGGAGTAGTAAGCTCCCTAAAAAAAAGATTGCTTTTTTCATTGTTTTTCTCCTCATATGAACAATCAAACTTTCTATTAAAACTCTAATTTTTTCTTTTCTTCAAATAGTTCTCTAATAAATCAATTAACAATTTATACGTTTGATCAAGGTCAAATTCGTCATCGAACATTTTTTGGAGAGCTAGTCCATCGAAGCAAGCCAATAAAATACCGGCAAGAGCATCCGTTTCTTTGGCTTCAACGTTTAGGTTCTTTAAGGGATTAGAAAGACTCTCCCTCCCGTTTTGTAAAATGTTTGCAACTTCTTGTTTATATGGATCATTTTTTAATCCTAAAGAATAAAGCTCATATCTCCAACGATACCAATCAGGATCTTTTTCTACTCTTGATTTAATTTCAAACAAAACATCTAATGGATTCATTTCCGCCTCTTTTTTGCCATCATATTGAATATGGTATCGTTCTTGAATATCACTCTGGACGGAAAATAATAACTCTTCCTTATTCTTAAAATAATAATGAACAAGTCCAGGAGTAATGCCAGCTTCGTGAGCAATATCTTTTATAGAGGCATTATTAAATCCCTTCCTGCTAAACACTTTATATGCCGCATCAATTAATCTTTGACGTTTATCCTTAACACTCATTTTATCTCTCCTTTTTGTTTGGTTGACCAACCAAATTATATTTCGTATCGTAGCAAAAAGTCAATTGAATATCCCAAAAAATGTTGTTTGCCTTTATTAATATAAAGTAGCGTTTTATTAAATTAAGGGATGATACGATAACTAAGATCTTTTTTCTATTTTTGGAGCGTACCTTTTTGAAATAATCAATGTTCCTTTTATCTTTTCTTCTCTCATTTTCATCTTCTGAAAATAAATCTCCCTTCATTTTGTTTAAATAATTTCGGCATTCTTCACATTGATTCATATGTTTTTCTATCTGTTCGTTTGTTTCTTCACTTGTTAATTTATCAATATAAGCAGGAGCCAAGTCCTTAAATACACTATGTTTCATAACCCTACTCATCCTTTCTGATTTCAAGTTTTGCTCTATAAAAAGTTACTCTTGCCCAGTTTTCTGTCCTTTCAAAAATTGAACCAATTTCTTTGAACGATAAGTCACCCAACAATCTTAAATAAAGTATTTCTCGTTTATCCTCACTGAGTTGATGAGCCTTTTTAAAAAACATAACTTTATCCTCGTTTTTTAAATACTCATCTTCCAAGTCGTAAAATGTTGTGCCTTCATTTTTTATTGAGTCTTTCAATTGTTGGTTTTTATTTTTATGGTTTAATTCTTGCAGCCATACGTTTTTAGCAATTGCACAGAGCCACGTAGAAAACTTGGCATTACCATTATCGTGAAAGTTATTAATGGATTTAATCGCTTGATAAAATGTTTCTTGAGTTAGCTCCTCTGCTAAATCAAGGTTGTTTGTCAAAGTTAACAAGTATTTAAAAATAAAATCCCCATAATCTTGGTATATATTGTCCTTATCCACTGCCACCCTCCCTTTTCCGTCTGGCCATTCAACTATGTATCACAAAATTATTGATTTCATTACAACATTTAAAAAAATGCATCTTTATAATCAATTAAATGGCCTTTTCCATGAATAAAGACGCTTTCCTTATTTCAGAAAAGCGCCCGATCGTTATTCAACTAAAACCTTAGTTAGTTCAAGAAGGACTGTTCTTTTTTAGACTTGTTAAATAAATCTATTCTTTCTTTAATACTTTCGTTCTTACTAATATCCCACCATTCAACGACTACATAAATCTCATTTATATCTTTAAGTGTAACAGATTCACCGTTTTTATTTAGATATGGCCCTCCTATAGCACCAGTTGTATATTCTGCTATGTTCATCTCACCAGTAGCTGAATCAGTATGAACCACTGAATCATCACTATCTATAACCACATGCGCTTCAAAGTGGAAGTAATCTGTAATATACTCATTGACGTTTTTCATATTTAAAATCCCAAATCCTGCTTTAAAGTCTTCTGGTGTTATAACAATTTCATAACCTGTTAGATTCCAGCTTTCACTTTCACCCATCAATAATAAATAATAGTTATTACCACCTTTTTGAGCATTACAACCAGATAGTACAAAGAAAGACAACATCAAATAAATCCAAGGCACTAAACTTTTTATATACTTCTTCATTATATCCCCCTTTAAAACAATGTTATTCAACAATATGATCCGATTGTTGAACAAAGAAAAACATTCTTCATAAGATGAACATCCGTAATATATGTCCAATAAAAAAATCAACTCAAAAGAATAACTTAAGAGATGATTTTTATCAATCTTTATGTCAAATGATTAATCCCATTTGCTCAATTCAATTTCATCTATTTAAATGTTCTATAGCTCTCGAGTTCATTAATGCATCTACTTCATCTATACCCATATCAAACATGACGCTAGTGTTTGTTACAGGCTGGAAATAGTGGTCTACTTTATGCTTACCAAATTGCTGTACTAATTCTTCCCATTGTACTGTTGGTAGCAATGCAAAAGCTAAAGTATCATTGCCTAATGATTCCATAAACCAACGAATTTGATATTGAGGGGAAAGCATTTCCTGCATAGCTCGAATTGCGCTATCTCTATCGGTCACATCATCGGCAAAGGGAATCGTCATCTTTTTTTCTTGGGAGGATAGAACAATATCCACACCTCTAGGCTTGTCTATCTCAACAATTTCACAATTAATTCGATCTGGCTCAGGCAATTGCTCGTTAAAGTAATCTATTAAGTCTTCCTCAGCTTCTCGCCAATCTATCCAAATGAGCAGATCACTTTGATCATATATTTCTTCAAGTGTTAAATTGTTAAAGAACTCCGCAATCTTCTGTTGATTCGTCATTTCCCACACTCCTCGTCAATGTTTTTACTCTCTAGTAATTCCGTGCTGTTTCAGCTATGATCGATGTTTCTTTTATATTCTTTTAGTTTACCATAGTAATGATCATACAAGGCGATGCTTTTTGGAAGATGTGATACGAGAATTGAAATTACCACCAAAATGCAATTAGGTGTCTAGGGTTTTACCTTCTTTTTTACCAACTATTCATTTCTCCATGGATCACCCTCATCACTATCCAACCATGAAAGAAAATTATCAGTTATATCATTTTCGGTGGGTACACAATATCCATCACTTACTAATTGGAAATTAACAGCATCCTCTACTG
>JAEWDX010000073.1 GCA_023389895.1 Bacillota bacterium | reverse complement strand
ATACCAGAATTGGAGCCACTACCATATGCTCCAAGTACGCGATAAGCATAAAGATCAACTTCTGGGGCAATCCCTTTAATGCCATATTCATTTGCTCCGATTGCTGCAATCGTACCAGCTACATGGGACCCATGGGATGTATAAAATGGTCTCCCAGTCGAAGGATGAAACTCTGGCTGATTAGCTGGGCGCTCTACCGGTGATGTTTCTCTAGCGTCGTCATCAGCGCGTTCACGAGTATACATTGAGCTATTTGGAATAAAGTTCTTCCCACCTTTGTAGATTCCTTCAAATTCTGGGTGGTCTGAGTCGATTCCTGTATCAAGGACTGCCACTTTAATGCCTTTTCCTTTGTACCCCTCATCCCATAGCTTTTCAATGCCGAGGAATGAAATACTTGTATTCATGGCAGCTTCAAATTCATGATCTTTTTCAATCTTTTCAAGGTCAGACGAGAATTCTGGAGACTTCGTGTCTTCCAGCGCATAGACTGTTGTGTCAGGCTCGACTAAAGCAACACCTTTAATTGCAAGAAGCTTTTCAAGATCATCTGCCTTTACTTTCGCAGCAAAGCCGTTTAAAACAGTATCAAATGAAAATCCCTTTTCAAAAGAAATCCCTTTTATCGTCATTTCTTTTGATACAGATGCCTGCTGCCGAAGGACTTTATCTTTAACTAGTTGTTCTTGTGAACTAGTAAATTGTCTTCCCTTTAATTGACTAATTCCTTTTTCTAGTGCTACTGGATTTTCTGATAGCTGCACAATAACTGCGACTTCTTCATCTCCAGATAAATCTTGTAAATCTTTATGAAGCTTTGGCAAGCCTTCAGTGACTTCAAACTGTTCAGCGATTGCCGCCTTTAACTGCAAGTTTCTTTCACTTTGTTGCTGTTGTTTGAATTCAGTTAGTTCCGGGCTTCCCGTTGTTGCCGATACTGGCAAAACAATTGAAAGCATCATAATAAAGGCTAGAAGACTACTAAATAGTTTTGTAAACTTTCTTTTCCCCAATTAACTTTCCTCCCTCTACTCCACCATTAGGCGGATATTATTTATCTATTCACCTACCGAAATATTGAAATTTATGTACTCCCTCTAGTAATAAGCAAGCAGTTGTTCATTGCTGTTATTTCGGTTTAGTGAAAAGATTTGCTGTATAATTTTCCGACCCCCTTCACGTTTAATTTGCTAACTCTTGTAATCCCCCTATCGTTCTTCATAAAGAACGATAGAGGTAAAAAAAATGAAATGACAGTAAACTCATCTCATTATAATTAAATTATACAATAATATTCTGAAAATAAAAGCAATAAAGTTAATTATCCTTCTTAATTAAGAACAGTTTAGTAGAAATAAGCCAAAATCCCCACTTTTGAAAAGTACGGGGGACAAATTAGTATGGAAAAAGTTATAATAATCACTTTAGAAGTGCTTAAAACGTTCTAAAAAAGTTGGGAAAGGGGCTCCTCGGACAGCCCCCAATGAATATGATCATCCTCTATTAAGAAATTTGTTCTTGAAGCTATTCGATTAAACTGCTATTTAATAGCTACATAGCTTCAGATTCAAATAGCTTAGATTCATTGACTTCCGACGATTAAATTGTCTCATTTTTCTTTGCCTTCGCCTGCTCGAAAGCATCTTTTACTTGACTTAATAGCTCTCCATCTTTTAAGAGGCGATAGCCAGCTGATGCGAGCGCCTTTGCTCCTTTTATAAGCGCAACATCACCTTCAGGAGATTTGGCGGCTTCTCTAAATTCATTCGTATGGCCAATTAAATCATCTGGTCCAATTTTAATATGCGGATGTGCTGTTGGAACCTCATAGCTGATATTCCCAGCATCTGTTGAACCTTTGCCTTTTCCTCTGACTGTCCAAACCTTTTCGCCTACCGCCTCTAACTCCTCTTTCAAAATATTATCTAATACAGGATTTAACACAAAATCCTTTACTTCATTTTGGAAGCGCTCAATTTTCACAGTTGCTCCGGTTGCAAGCGCAGCACCTTCAGCGATAGCACGCACCTTTGTCGAAATTTCCTCCGTCTTTTTCCATGATTCCGCGCGAATGAAGAATCTTGCTGATGCATAATCAGGAATAATATTTGGTGCATCTCCGCCATGGGTAATAATGCCATGAATTCGAACATCTGTTGGAAGCTGCTGACGCAAAGCATTAATTCCGACGAAAAGCTGAATAACGGCATCCAATGCATTTATTCCCTTTTCAGGAGCTCCAGATGCATGTGCAGATTTCCCATAAAAATGAAAATCAAGTGGATCAACGGCAAGCGTTTCACCAGTTAAAGATGTTTTACCAGATGGATGAATCATTAACGCGGCATCGACTTCTTTTAAATAGCCATGCGTGACAAAGCTGCCTTTCGCACTACCATTTGGACCACCTTCCTCAGCTGGTGTTCCTAAGACAATGACACTTCCACCTGTTTCATCCAATGTTTTCGAAAGAGCAATCGCAGCTGCTACACTCGTCGTTCCGATAATGTTATGACCGCAGGCATGCCCTAAACCCGGAAGTGCATCATACTCAGCAAGAAAAGCAATCGCTGGACCAGGCTTTCCACTCTCCTTCACCGCATAAAAGGAAGTTTCATGTCCGGCAACAGCTGTATCTACTTTAAACTCAGCATTTTTCAAGATTTCTACATGTTTTTTACTTGCAAAAAACTCCTGATTTCCGATTTCTGGGTTGGCATGAATGACCTGACTCGTTTCAATATACAATGCTTGATTCGTTTCAATTGATTCCTGTATTAATTCAATCCCGGATAATGTTTTGCTCATCTTAATCTCCTCCTTATAGTCCCTTGCTTTGTTTTATTAACTCATCTTTTGATAAATCGACAACGATCGATCCTCCATTTGTCTCAGCTTCAACTGCCTTCATTACGTCCTCTTCATGATACAATTCAACAATTCTCTGATATGCCTTATTATCTTGATCATCTGCTCGTGCTGCAAAAATGTTCACATAAGGAAAGGCGTTCGGATCGTTGGCATCCTCCAGATAAATTGGGTCCTTCACTGGATCAAAGCCAGCCTGTCCTGCAACCCCATTATTAATAACAGATGCCGCTACATCCGGTAAAACTCGTGGTGTTTGTTGGGCAACAATCGGCAGTATTTCTAAGTTTTTCGGATTTTCGACGATCTTACTCGGGTCACCGAAAAGACCGAAATCATCCGCCAATTTAATTAAGCCAGCTGATTCTAATAATCTTAAGGCACGAGCTTGGTTGGAAGGATCATCCGGGATGGCAATTTTGTCGCCCACTTTAATTTCACTGACATCCTTCACTTTTTCTGAATAGATCCCCATCGGAGCAATAACAGTAGCACCAATGGGAACTAGATCGACATTGTTTTCTTTATTAAATTGTGTTAGAAACGCAATATGCTGGAAAGAATTGATATCAATTTCTTTGCTTGCTAATGCTTGATTCGGCAACGTATAGTCAGAGAACTCAATGAGTTCAACTTCAATCCCTTCTTTTTTGGCTTTTTCTTTTAAAATCGGCCATACTTCACCATCTGTTCCAGTTACGCCAATTTTTATTTTTACTGTTTTTCCATCGTTGCCTGAAGCTGAGTCGCTTCCACAAGCAGCCAATGCCCATACCGCTGTTAAAATGAATAAAATACTAAACCACTTTTTCACCATTTCCAACTCCTTTTTGTTGTTTTTTATATAGAGTGATTGCAATGTTTGGGAAGTCCCTCTTATCGTCGCATAATTCTTCTTGACAACTTATTCCCAATCCATTGAGCAATTTGCACAAGAATAATTAGAATAATAACGGTGACAAACATGACACTTCCATCAAAGCGTTGATAACCATATGTCATCGCAATATGACCTAAACCGCCTCCACCAACTGTTCCAGCTACTGCGGAGAAATCAATTAAACCTACTGTCACAAACGTTAAGCCTAAAATTAACGGCCCAAGCGCCTCTGGAATTAAGACTGTAAAAATAATTTGCAAAGGACTCGCACCCATCGCCTTTGCAGCTTCAATCACCCCTGGGTCAATGCTGACTAAGTTGTTCTCTACTACTCTCGCAATACTAAAGGATGAGGCAATCGTCATTGGAAAGATTGCTGCCCATGTCCCAATTGATGTTCCAACGACCATTCTTGTTAAAGGTAAAAGTGCCACTAATAAAATGATAGATGGGATTGGACGAACAATATTAATCAAAAAATTTAGCAATTGGAATAAAAATTTATTTTCCAATATATTTCCTTTTCTCGTCACAAATAGAAGTAAACCTATCGTTATACCTAGAATTGAACCGAAAATAAGCGTCATAATGACCATGATGATCGTTTCACCAGTAGATTCAAAAATACGCGGCCAAAAAGTAGTCCAATCAACTTTCATTGAATTTTCACCTCCTCAACAGTTACAACCTCTTTTAACTCTGAAAGAACAGCAGAAATTTTATCCTTATGTCCCTCAAATGATACAAGCAAGTTTCCGTAAAACTTCTCCTGAATCTCGCGGATAGATCCGTAGACAATATTAACGTCCACAGCAAATTTTCTTGTTACACGAGAAAGGACAGGGTCGCTGGCAATTTCTCCTTTAAAAATAACGCGATATAAATTTTCTCCACCTTTCTTTCTCCATTCCTCCAATAGAGACGCAGATGGTCGATCTTGCTGGACTGATTGAATAAACCGTTGTGTCGTAAGATGTTGTGGATTTGTAAAAACATCAAAAACTAAATTAGATTCAATTACTTCTCCATTCTCCATCACGGCTACCCTATCACATATTTCTTGAATGACATGCATCTCATGTGTGATTAACAAAATAGTAATCCCCAAATCCTTGTTTACTTTTTTAAGC
Organism: Bacillota bacterium; assembly: GCA_023389895.1. Lineage (GTDB taxonomy): Bacteria > Bacillota > Bacilli > Bacillales > Cytobacillaceae > Cytobacillus. The sequence goes on along the minus strand of JAEWDX010000073.1, from coordinate 3,718 downwards.
AGGCGAAGAATGTCTGCTGTTGTATCTGGATCTAGCGCTGATGTTGCCTCATCACAGATTAATATATCAGGAGAAGTAGCAAGCGCCCTTGCAATACCAACTCTTTGTTTCTGTCCTCCAGATAATTGTTCGGGATAATCATTCGCCTTTTCTGAGAGCCCAACAAAGCTTAGCAGTTCGGTAACTCTTGCATTTATCTCTTTTTTCGACATACCTGCCAGTCTTAACGGATAGGCAACATTTCCAGCTACCGTTCTTGAAGAGAATAAATTAAAAGTTTGAAAAATCATTCCGATCCTTCTTCTCAGCTTTCTCACTTCTTTTTGTGAAAGCGATTGAATATCGACTCCTTGCACTTTAACTGTGCCATACGTTGGGCTTTCTAATAAATTCACAAGCCGTAATAATGTGCTTTTTCCTGCACCACTAAAGCCAATAATTCCGAAAATCTCCCCCTGCTGAATCGAAAGGGACACATCTTTAACTGCATTCACTTCACGATCACCAAATTTAAATGTTTTCGCTACATTCTTAAACTCAATCATGTACTTGCTCAACTCCTAATCTAGAAATATACAAAAAGGACCTTCCTTTTTCTCTTATCGATTAAGAAAAAAAGGAAGGTCCCCAATATTACAAGAAACGACTTCCTTCTCATCTTTCAAATGCAAAAACATTTGCAGGAATTGGCACGGTGTTATTGTCATAATCCGCTGCCGAGACTTCATTGGGCCTGTCCCTCAGTCTCTCTAGATAAGAAGAAATAATCATATTTAATTGTTTGTAAGAATTAATCATTACTATAATACCTTAAAGATCGGATGTCAACAGTTCTTTTTTAAAAAATTTCAAGTGAAAAACTCAAGCCAATTACTGTAAATAACAACGAAACCCTTTCTGTACTTGTGGATGGGGATGATTTTACGCTTAGATCATAATTTTTTCAAAACTCTTTTTTATACTAAAATAATTTTATATAGCCAGTTCAAATTCCTTTAATAACGAATTATTGATTAGTAAACTTTTAACTCTTTTTATCGTACTTGGTCCTCTTGGTACACCACCAGTCCTATTTAACAGAATCCATCTGAGGCAAGCCAACGCTTCGAAAATTTCTAGCTCATTCTGCTGGATATTATTCTCTAGTAGATAAGCAGAGCGAAATACATTTGCATATCGATCTGAAACATAGATTTTTTGCAAAATAAGCGACCAAGCAAAGTCATATCTCAAGTCTCCTAGTTGTCCGTTCGTCCAATCTATTACAGTATTTCGATCATTTTTCTCTAAAATGTTTCTCAGATGGAAATCACCATGGATAATCTGTTCTTGCTTTATTTGGACATTTTGTACAAGAAAGATTAGCGCTTGGTAAATATCATGATGTTCTCTTACTCTAGGAAAAAAATAATCGATAAAATCATATTTTGGTAACTGAATATCCCCAATTTCTTCAACATGAATTTGATGAATACTCGAAAAAACCTTTGCAAGCTCAGTCATTTTCTTCCCATTCACTTTAAGAATTGGTGCACCATCAAAGGTTGTTAACAGCACCTTATCTCCATCTGGATTTATTCCCCATCCCAATGGTTTAGGTACTGGCACTCCTTGTTCAAATAAGACTTTCAATAATCGATATTGAAAATGAATATCAGGTTTAGAGCTTTTGTTCCAAACTTTCAGGACAAAACTCTCTTTAGTTGAACTAATCTTCATAACCTCAGCTTCAAATCCTTGATCCATCGGATGAATAGCTAAAGTATCCTCATGGATTAATAAATCAGCTATTACTTCATCTTTTTCAACCCAATCCACAATTCCAATCGAATTTTTCAAAAATGCTCTTCCTCCCATATCCTTGTCATTACTCACTTGAATTCCCTGAAGATTTTATATATTAGCAAAATTATACATATTAAATAAGGATAATGGTTAGCATAATTTATCAGTTACTCTGACAGCGCCACTCTGGTTATAAAGATAAATATTCTAAAAGCAGCTGTCTTGCCCTTTCAAAATTCATATATTCTTCGTAAAACTCATGATATTGGTTCATGCTACCCTCGAAGAATTTATATTGCTGAAAGAATTCAAAGAAAGAAAATTTGAGCATCTCCATCTGAGCATTAGGAATATTTTTCGCTTCACCATTTACTGCATAACTTAGTGTTCCAGCAATGTTCATACAATACGTATCAAAATCAGCTGTCAACCAGTTTTCATTCTCAGATAACCTTGAAAAGTGCTCACTGAAATCATTTTGAATTCTATCCATATCTCGATAAGGAAATGGGTTGTGTAAATATTCTTCAATATGTTTTAGCTGTTTTTCAATTTCGTCTAAAGACATTTTTCTACATCACCTATTCATTTTAAACTACAATTGAGCTTTACTTTTTATCTAAAAAATCACATTCCATAATTAATTCGCGTTACTTGATATGGCTAGCTTTCCTTTTCAGATAACTGTAGGTTTTAATAGTTAAAATAACTTTTTATGATTTAGCCATTCATCTAAATCTACACTCCCTTGAACAGATAATAAACGGTATAAATAGCGATATGGGAGCCTACATTGATGTAAATTTGGAATTTCCATCACTCTCTCATAACCCATCTTAAAATCCTCTGCTGATTTTTCATCAAGAATATACTCTAGGCCGATAAAATCAAACTCTCTAGGTGCTATAACATATGCCTCTGTATCTACTAGACCTGTAATTACTTTATTATTCGAAAGAAACTGTGAAGGGTCTATGTCAATTAAAACAAATGTTGAAGAGTTAGGGGCAGGTAAGTTTTTAAGCAATTTCAATATTGCAGGAAGCTTGTCCTTTATTTTATATTGGTTTGAATAGAATTTAGAAACTAATTCTGTCATTCCATTAATTAAGTGCTTATGGGAATCCATTAGACCGACTTTAAAAATTCCTGATGGACTTCCAACATAATCTCTTTTATTTTTATGTATTCTTGCTAGACCTTCCCCTAGACTCTGTAATACGGAGGGTGGTTGACCAAGAAAATCTTTAACAGTATGGCCCTCTAACTTTTCGACCACAACAAATTGTCTTGATGACTCTGTTTTTTTTATCACTCTTGGGATCGGTAGTGAACTTATTTCACTTAACACATTATTAACACTTTCTAGTTGGTAAACATCCCTAGGGTCAATACCAAATAATTTTTTACACCCCCACCAAAAATCATTATCCGGTTCATCTGTCATTCTAGAGGAACGAACAACTGCTTCTTGATTCTCTGTTTTAACTAGCCAAACATCACTTGCATGGTCCTCATATCCAGGACTTAATTCGCAAATTTCTCTTATCTGCTCGTTAAATAAAAATTGTAAATCCATATAATTAACCTCCTAGTTAATGAAGTTTTTTCAATAACCTTTGAGCAGCAACCCTGTCACCTCTCCCAAAAAAAGATACGCGTCATCTATATTTAGGGCAGTTCATACATTTGCAAACATAAAAATATTTATAAACGATTTGTCCAATTGCATGTCAACTCTTTCAGGTTTTCTCTTACTTTGAATCGATTCATCCAATTGCGTGTCAACTCTTTCAGGTTTCTTCTTACTTTGAATCGATTTGCCTCGTTGCGTGTCAACTCTTTCAGGTTTCTTCTTACTTTGAATCGATTCATCCAATTGCGTGTCAACTCTTTTGGATTTTCTCTTACTTTGAATCGATTCATCCAGTTG
>JAEWDX010000320.1 GCA_023389895.1 Bacillota bacterium | reverse complement strand
CTATATCCCCAAGTTATTTTACATGAACATCCTGTTAATCGGTTTCAGGTAGTTTGGTTAAAACTAAATTGTCCGCATGATGGTTCTTTAAAAACTCTTTGTATGGACTTCTTTTCAAAATTAGATGAAATTTTGGGAACAAATTATTTAAAAACGTATGGAAACCACAGAAATTCAATAAGTAAATTAGTCATTCATATGGGTAGAGTAGCAAGGATTCATTGTATTGGTGCATTAATCATTGATGAAATCCAACATTTACTTACTGCAAAGGATAAAGGCTCAGAAAAAATGATGAACTTTTTTGTTACTCTTATTAATGAAATAGGGATTCCTGTAGTGTTAATCGGCACTATGAGAGCAAGGGCTGTTTTGCAGCAAGACTTCAGGCAAGCTCGCCGAGGAAGTGGTCAGGGTGATATGGTATGGGAACAAATGAAGTTTGACGATGATTGGGACATGTTAATTGAAGAAATGTGGAAATATCAGTGGACTTCCACTTTTGTTCCTCTGACAGATGAGCTAAAAAGGACGATGTATGAAGAAAGCCAAGGAATTACAGATATAGCAGTAAAATTATTTTCCCTTGCTCAGAGTAGAGCAATTGAGACAGGAAAAGAAAAAATTTCATCTGAAGCAATTATTCAAGTGGGTAAAGAGGATCTAAAACTAGTACAACCAATGTTAAATGCCTTGAAAACCGGAAAGGAATCTGAAATTGCAAAATATGAAGATATTATGCCTACGGATTTAAAAGGATTCCTAGAACAAAGAAAAAGTAAAATAGATCTAAGGGCAAGCATTCAAAAAAAGAAACAAGAACAAGAGAAACAAAAACAACAATTTGAGATTTCTCAAATGGAAAAAGCCATTCATGCATTAATAACATTAGGTATTGATAGTAAAGAGGCTGAAAAAGCAGTAAAAAAAGTATTAAAAGAATCAGAAGTCGATAACTCAACTGATATTATGATTCATGCTCTAAATTTCCTTGAAGATACGAAAAAGAAAAAAGCGGAAAAAAACAAGAAAGATACTATAGGGAAATCAGTAAATCAACTAGGTAAAGTAGTTGAAAAAGGGAAAAAAGAAAAGAAATCAGCATATGAAGCGCTTTTGGAAAAAGGATATATTAAACCTCCATTAGAGGAATTTAATATTTAAGGATGGTCAATATGGTCGGCTTTCTACCAAGATTTTATTCTGACGAGTTGTTATACAGCTTTGTGGCTAGATATCATATATATAGTCTTAATCAAAGCCCCAAGTATACTTCTAAAGATTTATTCGGACATTCAATGCAGTTAGCCGTACCAGACTTACCCACCAACCTAAAAATTATGTGCAGTCATTTGAATACCTTTGTACAAACAGATGTTGACAGAATAATTAATGATCATACATTTTATAATTTTTATACGAATTTTATCCCCCTAGATAAAAGAAATTTTGTGAAAAAATCTATGAAAAGTGGAGAGCATAAGTGTGCCATACATATGACAACAGGAGTTATGGCCAGCGGTATTAAGGAAAAACAGTATTTTTACCATTGTAATGAATGCATAGAAGAGGACATTAAAAATCATGGTGAAACTTATTGGCATCTTGCTCATCAGCTACCTGGTGTATATATATGTTTAAAGCACAGAACTCTTTTAAAAAAAAGCAGTATTTTGTTTCGTTCAAAAGAAAGGAATGTGTTCTGTTCGGCGGAAGAAGGAAGTAGTTTGAACCCCAGTTTAAAAATTAATAATCAGGAAACCTTTGAGAAATTGCGAGCTGTCGCCGAACAATGTATTATCCTAGCAACTAGACAACTTAATTTCGATTTAAAAGAACTTCAGAGAAGATATAAAATGTTATTAATGAGAAAAAGACTTGCTACAAAAAAAGGAACTTTTGTAAATCAAAAAGAATTGGCTAAACAGTTTCAATTCTTTTATGGTGATGAGACATTAAATATTTTGCAATCCAAAGTGTGCTATGAAGAATCGTCCTGTTGGTTGAAAGAAATAACAAGGAAACATAGAAAATCCTTTCATCCTATTCGTCATATTTTATTTATCCTTTTTATGGGTGAAACCCTTAAAACTATAGGTGATGTTTATGAAAAAGGATTTAATCCTTTCGGTAAGGGGCCATATCTTTGTTTAAATAAAGCAGCAAATCACTATAATGATTTTACAATACCAAATGTAGAAATTAGTGTCTGCTCAAAAACAAAGCGAATAATCGGGACATTTCGATGCGAATGTGGTTTTCATTATACAAGGAATGACAGAGATACTGAAGATTTGTATAAAATAACCCGAGTTAAACAGTTTGGTGAATTATGGATAAATACTGTTGTGGATTTAATAGAAAATAAAAAAATGAGCTATAGATCTGTTGCAAAGCAATTAAATGTTGATACGAAAACGATAATAAAATACGCAAATATTAATAATGACGGAAAGAGTGAATCTAATTCTGAAATAGATGAAATGTTAAAGAAAAAGAAATTTGAATGGAATGCATTAATTAAAGCAAATCCGGAGAAGAGTGTTACTGAATTAAGATCAATTCATCCTGCGCTGTATTCTTTTCTTTATAGAAATGATAATGAATGGCTCAAAGAAAATGCTCCTAAAAAGGATAGAGAAAATGATAATCAAGGTAAAGTAGATTGGACCTTGAGAGACATATTATTAAAAGACGAAATAAAAAATGCAGTTAATACTATTTTAAGTTATGAACCTCCTGTACGTATTACTATATCAAGTATTGGTACGGAGATAGGTAAGAGAGCTCTATTACAAAAACACTTACATAAACTTCCTGAAAGCTGTGATACTATTCACAATTGTGCTGAAGATATAGAAATGTTTCAAAAAAGGAGAATAAAATATTGTATTGAGAAATTAAAAGAAAATGAAGAAGAAATAAAGGAATGGAAATTAAGAAGGTCTGCGGGACTAAAAATGACGATTAACGAAGATGTAATAACGGATCTATATAAATAACTTTTTGAACAAAGCTTCTTGTCTCAAGCTGAGAGCTAATTTTAATTAGCTCTCTCAGATTGTAGACTACTGAATACAAGTAAAAGCTTTATAAAATAGTTCATCAATTATTTTATAAAGCTACCCGTTAGCACAATAAGATCATTTATTTCTACATAGTTGACCTGAATCTACTTTAAAAAGGGAGGTTCTCAAAAATTTTGAGGATGACTTGCTCAGGTAGAGTTGGTAAAATCCCTATTAGAAATTCTATGAATCCAAGGGAGTTTCTGATCGAAAAGGTGATAGTAGTCATATTACTATATCAATGAGTTAACCTAATGGCAGATGATTTTTTATATTCTACCGGCTCAATGGTATATATCGTGTTCCCTTCAATGACATTCCAATATTTCTAATGTCTTATTACACCTCAACCTTTAAATACTAATTCACTATGATAATTTTGGTTGTGAAGGTTTTTTGTCTAGCCAATCTAACATGGCCATCCATTTTCTCGGAAAAACATCCGCATGTTCATGTCCTTCTCTTGTACTAATACTACCATTAGGTCTCTTTTTCCAAACATTTATATTAATATGATAACTGTAACCTCCCTCACTTTGTTGACCGCCGTCTAAAATAACTTTATATATAATTATTAATAGTTATAAATGTTTTAGGATAATTTTCCTATATTTCGTAAATCTAACTGCAATTTATGATAATATTACTTTTAGTGCTGCTTCAAGCGAATGGAATAAAAGTTTGTATTTACCATATTTGTGTTAGAAAAATATAGTTAAGACAAAGGTGATTTATCGTGGGGAATGTACAACAATTGGCGAACTCTTTAAGAAAACAAGGTAATCTAAAAGAGGCGTTGTCAATTTATCAAGATTTATGGGGAAATAATACAAGGGATAAATATGTTGCCGCGGGCTACCTACATTGTCTCCGTAAGTTAAATATGTATAAAGAAGCTCAATCCTTTGTTAGTGAATATAGCGAGGATTTTATTGAGTATGACTGGTTTAGAAATGAAGTTATATGGACTTATATTGGAAAGTTAAAGACTATGAGTGAGACATCTTCTTTGGGAAGTGTTTTGCCTATTGTAAATAAAATAATGAATTTAAACCCAGATGATCTACCAAAGAATACTACTATATTGTTTGTGTTAAAGAAGGCTAAACAATTTAAAAAATGGGACATTGCTTCGAAATGGGTAGAAATAATAGATCCTAATACCTTGGAAAAGAAACCTATTTCCCTTGCGAAAGGGTCAACGGGATGGAGTAACTACTTAATTTGGCATCACCATAAAATTAGGTGTTTGATACATCAAAGAAAATATCAAGAAGCAATTGATTTAGTGAGGTTTATTATAAAAGAAGCTAATCAAGAAAAAAAATTCTTTTTGTGCTTGGAGGCTCAAGCATACGAACAGATGGGAAATCTTGATGAAGCAATAAAAATTTTAATGGACCTAACCAGACATAAGAAAGTAGATTGGTGGATAGTGCATCAGTTAGCGAACGTCTATAAAAGTAAAGGTGATAGGGAAAGTGCGTTGAAGAAAATGTATCAGGCTGCTACACTTTCATTCAAAATAGAAAGCATTGTAACTTTACTTTATGATATTGCTATGATATCAAGAGATTTAGATAAATCAGAAGAATCTTTCTTTCACCTGCTACTTTTTAAAAAGATCAGAGAAAAGAAGGAATGGGGTATAAATGATAATGTACAAAAATTGATACATGATACAGGCAATTCCTTAAACCTTAACAGTGAAATAAGTTATAAAGATGTTCTATTTAAATGTCGACAATATTGGGAAGCAACGATCGAAATGGATAATAAAAAGGCAACAAAAGGGAGTTTCAGTAAGCAACAGAAAAAAGGGTTATCTGGAATTCTTATACAAGTAAAAGATGAAAGACCTTTTTGCTTTATTAAATCCTTTGAGGAATCTTATTTTTGTTATAAATCTGATATTAATGGAGAAGCAAAAGAGGGTTTAAAGGTAGTATTTGATGTAATCGCTTCTTTCGATAAAAAGAAACAACAAGAATCGTGGAAAGCGATAAATATTGTATTGATATAAGTATTTATTTGACTTGATAACTCTTAGGAAAAACAGGTCTGAAAAGATAGTACATTTTAGAAGTTTTTGTATTATAAGATCTATAATAGCATTAAACAAGTTTGAATAATTAAGTGAATAATAAATCATTAATCTGAATTTTCCGCATATAAGAGAAGTATTTTTAGGGGGAGAAATATTTGGCTAAAAAGAAATACTACGGGGTAAAAGTTGGAAGAGTTATAGGTATTTATGAAACATGGGATGAATGTAAAAAGCAAGTAGATGGATATGCAGGGGCAGCTTATAAAGGCTTCCCTACAAAAGAAGAAGCAGAAAAGTATGTTCAGGATACACCACCTTCAAAGATTGTGGAAAAAAACGAAAATAATAATTTGAAAATTGATGATTATATAAATAAACTTGATGACACAACATTGGTTGCTTTTGTTGATGGCAGTTACGATAATGAATCAAAAGTTTATGGCTATGGCGCCGTTTTGGTAGGTAAAGAAGGAATTAAAGAAGAAATAATTGGATCGGATAATAATAAGGATTATTTAGATTCTCGGAATGTTGCCGGAGAAATTGAAGGTGTTCAAAGCGCTATTACACATGCGGTGGGTAAGGGCTATAAAAAAATTGCTGTATTTTATGATTATGAAGGTATTGAAAAATGGGCAGTGGGTGATTGGAAAGCTAAAGCTCCAATATCGAAGGATTATATTGTCTTTGTAAATGACATGAAACGCTGTATAGAAATTGAATTTCATAAGGTTAAAGCACATTCCGGAATAATATATAACGAAAAAGCAGATGAATTAGCGAAAAAGTCTTTATTAAAAAAAGGAATAAAAAATAATTCTGATGGTTGTGTAACAATTACAGGTATTGATTTAGAGGAGTTTTCTACGTTATTTGAAATTCTTACGACTAGTAATAGTGATATTAAGATTCAAGAAGCAGGTAAAGCAAGTAAAAGTACAAATTTTATCTTATCACTCTTTAATGATAAGATAGTGGTAACTTGTTATAAGAACGGGACGACAACGATTCAAGGAAAGCAATCTAAACTACTTGAGGAACTAATGATGCTCGTGGTAGAGCTTCTTCCAAGTAACGGTGAAGTAATTGAAGTACTAAATGATTACCACGAAATTAATATAAGTCAGTCCGAAATGAATTTTAAATTTAATCACTATCTCCCTAATTTTAGTAAAACAAAAACCAATGATCAGAAGCTAATTAATACACTAAATCAAGCAGTTTTTAATACAATGTTAAAAGGGGATAGACCGGATTATACAGATTTGGCTACCCCTGCTCTTAGAGCAATTGAATATTATCTGTATAAAATTTTGATTAGTAAGGCTATAATAAAGGAAGATGACGAATCTTATGGTTTTAATTGCTTCGAACCAGTTAAGGATTTTCCTGATGACCGTCAACTTCAAGTAGGACATCAAAGACATTTTTCGGAACAACAAATGGTATATATTAACGAACTTTATAATTTTTATCGTAAACATAGGAATACATTAGGTCACTGGGATAAAAGTGGCGTAACAAGAGTTCTAAGTACTATGGATGAAGCTAGGTCTTTAATAATTAGCAATTTAGAATTGCTTGATAAGTACTATACTGTATTTTAGGAGGTTTATTGATGGAGAATGTTGTTATTGAAAAATTAAATAACTCTTCTTATTTTGCTCTTCTAACCACCCTAAGTTCAGATAGTCCTATATACACAATTAGAAATTTTGAAAGAGAAAATGGATTTGAATGTTCAGGACGAATACTAATAGATAGTATTTTACATTCGGGGAACAATTCAGATAGATTCATTGAAATTCTATGTGAAAATGGGAAAATAAATTATAATTCTTTTAATTTTGTACAAATAGAAAGAAAAAATGAGTTAAGGGTTAAAGCTAATAATACTTTAAGAAAATATCCACAAATAATTAATAATTCCATCTTAAATAACAGCCAAAAAAAATTGTTATTACATGGTATTTCTATTTAGAATAAATAATTATTATAAAGTAAACTGCACCTTCAATTGTTAGACACAACTAACATGAAGTGCTCCCTGTCAAGTAGACAGTGGAAATAATAAAAACATATTAAGCGGCTTGAGCCCTGAACTCTAAAGGACTTAAGCCGTTTAATCTTTTTTGATAACGCTGATGG
>JAEWDX010000009.1 GCA_023389895.1 Bacillota bacterium | reverse complement strand
CCCAAATAATGGCCGTATATGAATAAAAAACTATCACACTTCTCATATTAAAACTAATAGTGAGAGGAATGTTGATAAATGAAGATAAAACCAATTACGACTGGACAGGCAGTAATGATTTTGATGCTGACAATGGGATTAATGAATCATGTGATTGTACTGCCATCAATATTGACAGTAGCCCTTAGAGACTCATGGATTAGCGTCTTATTTGCTGGAGTAATTTTTTTCTTATGGGTACCGCTAGTTTATTTCATTATTAAAAAAACAAATCAAGAACATTTAATTGGATGGTTAAAAGAAAACATTCATCCTATCATTGCCTGGATTGTCAAAATAATTTTATTTGGTTTTATCCTAATGAACACTTTTGTGACCCTTTATAGTACCTTCACATGGGTAAATAGCTCTTATATGTCGCAAACACCAAAGCTTGTTCTAATTATTCCATTCATGATTCTCTGTTTTTTTGCAGCTGAAGCAGGCATAAAAACAATTGCCATCAGTGCAGGAATACTTCTGCCGTTTGTCATAATATTTGGACTGTTTGTCATGACGGTTAACATCCAATATAAAGATTATTCTTTACTTTTTCCGATTTTTGAACATGGTTTTAGTCCGACTTTAAAGGGAGCCATTTATTTAGGTGGAGGTCTTGTCGAAATATTCTTTCTAGTTCTGATGCAGCAGTATATCCGTACGAAAATAAAATTTAAAGGCATCTTTCTATTAAGTATTTTTATACTTGCGATTAATTTCGGCCCAATTACTGCTGCAATCGCAGAATTCGGTCCCAGGCAGACAGCCGAATTTAAATATCCCGCCTATACACAATGGAGGCTATTAACAATTGGCAAATATTTAAACCGATTAGATTTTTTGTCGATTTATCAATGGTTGTCAGGGGCATTTGTTCGTATATCCATATCATTATTCCTGCTTGCGGATTTGTTTCAAATAAAATCCAGAAAAAAAAATACCGTTTTTTTAGTGTGCATTACCATTCTTTTTACTATAGCACTTTTTCTTCCTATTAATGATCCGACTTTTAGAACATTCTTAAATAAATATTACTTTCAGGCAAGTCTTCTTTGTATCGTAATTATTACTTTTTTCATTACGGTCATCACAATGTTTAAGAAGAGTGTGAAGATATGAAAGGGGTATAAGACATCATATGAAAGAAAAACAAGAAGAATTTATAAGGATGGATATTGATTATTTTAAAGAGCTCTTTGCAAAAAGCTCCGATGTACAATTTACACATCACCTTTTTTTAGCGGAAAGTGGTCGAAGGAGGGAGGTCGAGTGCACAATCTTTTATTCAAATGTACTGATTGATTCAGAAAAGTTAATCGGAACAATTATGAACTTAGAAAATAGTTTTATTATACAAATAGAGCAGGAGAGGAAAAGAAATCGTCTACCATTGAATGATTTACAACTTACGATGGTACCTCATACTACAAAACAAGAAGAAATAGCAGACAAACTGTTTTCTGGTTATGTATTTGTACTATTTGAACAGCAGAATTCTTTATTTTCATTTAATTTGCAAAAGATACCGAACAGAACAATTGAAGAACCTAACTCTGAAGTATCTTATCGTGGACCTCGTGATGGTTTAATTGAAGACATTTCAACGAATATCGGTTTGATTAGAAAGAGATACAAAACTTCAACGCTAGTAAATGAGGGTTTTGTAATAGGAAAGAGAGGAAAGACGAGAGTCTCTCTTCTATATGTAAAAGATATAATGAATGAAGAAATTATTGAGCAAGTAAGAGAAAAATTGCAAGCAATTAATACAGATGTTCTCCTTGGGACAATCGAACTAGAGGAAGGTTTGGTTGGGAAAAAGTTTCCGCTTATTCCATTGATAGAATATAGTGGGCGACCAGATTATCTTGTATCATGCCTAAACAATGGAAGATTTGTCATCATAGTAGATGGGGCAGCAAGTGCAGTCATTGGTCCTGGGAATATTACATTTCTCTTACAGACTGCTGAGGATATTCATTCCCCTTTTTACTATGCAAATTTTGAAATGGTGTTACGACTGGTGGGCTTATCTATTTCAATCTTCTTACCCGGTTTTTATATCTCTTTAGTTTCCTTTCAATTAGAACAATTGCCTTTTCCGTTTTTAGCAACGATTGCAATTTCTAGACGTGGTTTACCATTGTCTCCCTCAATGGAGGCATTCCTCGTTCTAGCATTGTTTGAGCTTTTTCAAGAGGCAGGGATTACCTTGCCGAAAGCGATTGGACAAACACTTGCTGTTGTGGGTGGAATCATCATTGGTGATGCTGCCATTAGAGGAGGACTGACATCATCAACAATGCTCGTTGTTGCAGGTGTGACATCAGTTTCAACTTATATATTAGCTAATCATTCATTAGCTGCATCTGTAAGTATTATGCGTTTATGGGTCTTATTGCTTTCTGCTTTTTTTGGCTTGTTCGGCTTTTTTTTAGGGGTGTTTTCCATTATTCTGTATATTTCTAGATTACAGTCATTCGGAATACCATATTTGGCACCACTATCTCCTTTTTTTCTTAAAGATTTCATGAAGGGAGTTTTTGTTATCCCTGATTTATTAAAGAAAAAACGCCCATCACTTTTACGAACGAAGGACAAAACGAAAGGGTAGGGAAGGATGAATAGGATTGTATGCTGGATGTTAATCGTTGTTATAACTATGAATTTATCTGGATGCTGGGATAGTAAAGACATACAAGAACTACAATACATTACAGGATTGGGGGTTGATTATAAAGATGATAAATACATTATATATGGCCAGGTCATGTCATTTTCAGGAGTGGCAAAGCAAGAAGGTTCTCAGACTGTTCCTACTCCTGTCTGGGTTGTGAAAGGATCCGGAAAAACAGTTGTTACAGCAATGAATGATGTTTATAGAAAAGCAAACCAGTCCATCTATTGGGGACATATCGGTGTTGTTATTTATACTGAAAATGTATTGAAAAAAGGGATTAATAAAGTAAATGACGGTCTATTAAGGTTTCAACAAATAAGAGAAACAGTTTGGGTATATGGAACGAATGAACCAATTGAACAAATTTTATTAGTAACTAGCATATTTGGTTCACCTTACCAAACCTCTCTCTATTCTCCAAAAGAGGTTTATAAAATTCGTTCACTTTTACCCCCATTAAGAGTTCAAAGATTTTATGTGGATTATAATGAACCAGGCATGACGGTAAAGCTCCCATTGATAAAAATAAAAAAAAATATATGGAAAGCTGAAACAGAAGAACGATCAACAGCTAAACTTAGTGGAGTATATTTATTAAAAAATAAAAAGCTGAAAGGCATACTCTCCGAAAAAGAAATGATGGGCCTTAGGTGGGTAACAGAAGAAACGATAAGATCCCCACTTCTCCTAAAAGTTAATGATGATTTAGATTTAGTCGTTTCAATAATGAGACCTAAAGTGAAAATTATGCCCATTTTTGAAAATGGAGATGTACGTTTCGATATGAAGCTGAAGTTTAAAGCTAATGTGACATATATGAATGTTGAAGTAACTCTTGACAAATTAAAAAAAGAAATTAAGAAAAAAATTCATTCGGAAATTATGGAATCCTTTAAGTATGGTCTCGAAAAGGGTGTAGATGTTTATAATCTAGAGCAAATTGTTTATCGAAAGGATATTAAACAATGGAAGAAGCTTTTTGAAAATAAGAATTACAAGTTATCCTCGGAATCAATAAATTCAATCGATATTCATGTCACAATCAAGCATACAGGAGATTACAAATTTTACCCATTGGAATAGTTTTAAGAAAAGTTTAAGAATAATTTAAGAGGACTGTAAGTGAGAAATTGTATGATGATAAAGATAGTTCTTATGACATGATGGCTATGTTGTAATTGGTCGAACTGCCCATCTATCTATCATAAAACGAATAGGAGGGTAATGCTAGTGGAGCAAGCTCTTTTTAATAATAAAAATTTCTTAGATACAGTCCCCGCATTAGATTTTGAAACGGTAAAAATAGCGCTCGATCAATTTATTATGATGATTTTACTAGATAGTGAAGGAAGAATTGTCAACGCGAACGCCTATTTTTGCCAAATGATGAATTATTCCTTAGGGGAAATTCGCGGGCAAACATATAAAATATTTCATTCAGGTCATCATACAGGAACATTCTACCAAGAGATAGCGAATGTTATCGAGAACGGGCAAAAATGGACGGGGAAAATATCGATTAAAGAGCGCAATGGTGGAATCATTTGGGTGAAAGCAAGTATATCACCAATCGGCAATGAATTCGGAGCACCTTATCGATATGTAGTCGCTTTAATTGATGTAACGGAGTATCAAAATGTAGAAAAATGGGAGCATATGGCTTGTCATGATGAATTGACAGGCTTGCCTAATCGACGACGGTTGAATACCGCCTTTAATTCCATTATTTTGTCTGCAAATAAAAGCAAATCGAAATTTGCTGTTTTTTTCCTGGATATTAATCATTTTAAATATATTAATGATAGCTATGGGCATCTAATCGGTGATAAATTACTAAAAGAAGTAGGACTGCGGTTAAAGACGCTGTTTTCGAATGGAGATTGTGTTTTTCGCTTCGGAGGCGACGAATTTGTCATTCTACTGAATAATTTTGAGAAATTAGAAGAGAAAGCTGAAGCGATCATTGCTTTATTTAAAAAACCATTTATCATTGATTCGCATAGATTCCATGCAAGTACGAGAATTGGAATCAGCATTTTTCCTGAGCATAGTATTTATCAGGATGAACTTATGAAGTATGCAGATATTGCTATGCTTAATTCGAAAAGAAAACCGAGAAGCTATCAAATTTATCACTTCTCAATGGAAAATAATCATTTTTAAGAGAAGGACAAGAATACTAGAGCTAATTCTAGTATCTTCTCCTCGTGTTTTTTAAGAAATAATCGACTCATAAAGAGAAATGGTTGATTTATCAGGAGAAATTCCAAGCTCCTCTTGTAAGAGACTAGCAAACTCCTGATAAATTCTCACAGCTTCCCCGCGGTTTCCTAGTTTCATAAACTGAAGCATTAATAGTTTAATCGCATGCTCAGAATAGGGGTTGTAGATTAAAAATAGTTGTAAATATTGAATAAGTTTGTATGAATCATTGTTTGCTGCATAGTAATCGATCATATTCTGAAAGAGAAATAGGATATTTTGATTAATCGATTGACGCTTTTTTTCCGCCCATTCATAGCCATTTCGCTCCATATACATGCCAGTATATAGTTGAATAGCATGTTCTATTTCTTCTAAGTTATGGGCAATATCGTCGAGTTTATGAATGGATTGCTCTACTTCCATTACATCCCAATAGAAATTGTCCATTTCTAGCATATAGCTTTGATTTGAAAACTTTAACGCTTCGCTAAAGCCTAATGAGTTTAAAGTCTTTCGTAAATGAGAAATCGTTGTATGGAGAAGGATTTTCGCTTTATGATAATCAAGATCGGGCCAAATCGAATTAATGATAATATCTCGATTCATATAAGTATGAAGATTTGTAATAAAAAAGGCAAACAGCTCCTTTACTTTAGCTGTTTTCCATTTAATTGGTTCACCGCTATAGAATACGGTAAATTCACTAAAACA
>JAEWDX010000434.1 GCA_023389895.1 Bacillota bacterium | reverse complement strand
TGCAGAGCTAAACCAAGTATCTAAAACATCATTGTCTTGCTCCCAATTTTCAATATCTGCTGGTGGTTCAAGTCCAACGTACATTTCGCCTGTTTCTTTATGATACCAAGCTGGGATACGATGTCCCCACCATAGCTGACGAGAAATACACCAATCACGAATATTTTCCATCCAGCGCAGATATGTTCCTTCAAAACGGTTCGGAACGAAATGAACCTTCTCTTCCTTTTGTTGAAGGGCGACTGCTTCATTAGCAAGCGGCTGCATTTTAACAAACCATTGTGTTGATAGATAAGGTTCAACGACAGCTCCACTGCGCTCTGAATGCCCTACTGAATGTAAATGCTCCTCAATTTTAAATAATACACCTTGCTCCTTGAGATCCTTAACAATCTGCTTGCGGCATTCGAAGCGATCCATTCCAACATATTTGAGAGCTTTATCATTCATCGTCCCATCTTCATTCATCACAAGAACGCGCTCAAGATTATGACGGTTTCCAACCTCGAAATCATTCGGATCATGGGCAGGCGTAATTTTCACAGCACCTGAGCCAAATTCCATGTCAACATAATCATCCGCTACGATCGGAATTTCGCGGCCTACAATGGGAAGCTTAACCGTTTTTCCAATAAGGTGCTTATAACGGTCATCATCTGGATGAACGGCAACTGCCGTATCACCGAGCATCGTTTCTGGGCGAGTTGTTGCAATTTCAATATGACCAGTGCCATCTGTTAATGGATATCTCATATGATAGAATGCACCTTGAACATCTTGATGGATAACTTCAATATCGGATAGAGCTGTTTTTGTTGATGGATCCCAGTTAATAATATATTCACCGCGGTAGATTAATCCCTTTTTGTAAAGCTTTACGAAAACTTCGCGAACAGCCTGCGACAATCCTTCATCAAATGTAAAGCGTTCACGACTATAATCTAACCCAAGGCCAAGCTTTCCCCATTGTTCACGGATATGCCCTGCATATTCCTCTTTCCATTTCCAAGTTTCTTCAACAAATTTCTCACGACCTAAGTCGTAGCGACTTTTGCCTTCTTCCCGCAGCTTTTGTTCAACCTTCGCTTGTGTTGCAATACCTGCGTGATCCATTCCTGGAAGCCATAATACGTCTAGCCCTTGCATTCTTTTCATTCTCGTTAAAATATCTTGAAGGGTTGTATCCCATGCATGACCAAGATGAAGCCTGCCGGTAACATTTGGTGGTGGAATCACAATTGTATATGGTTCTTTTTCTTCATCATCCTTTGCCTCAAAAAACTTCCCCTCTAACCACCAATCATAGCGTCCCTTCTCAATCGCCTGTGGATCATATTTTGTCGGCATTGTCATTTCTTTCGTTTCCATTCTGACCCATTCCTTTCCTAATTAGTTTAAAAAAAACAAAAAACCCCAATCGCCGTAAAAGGACGAATGGAGTTTGCATCGCGGTACCACCTTTTTTTAAATCAAAAATAGAAAAGCATAGGCGGCTTGGTCGCCTTCAATCTATTCTTTGATTTACACTTAATAAGATAACGGTTTTCCCGTCTTTTGCTATATGGCATACATGCATGCCGTTCACAAAAGAAGCTCAAGGGCGACATTCCAACAGTTTCACTTAGAAAACCTTTCAGCTAATGGTTTTCCTCTCTAAAAGCAAAGAGCCATTGTACTCTTCCCTATCCTCGCCTAATATATATAACAATATATTACCGAATAATGATGTTTTACGTCAATCATTATTGCCTATTTCTCTCCATTATATGCAATTCCAAGTAATTGGCATTATTCATTATGAAAAAAATAGGCACGATATAGGGATGAATCACATAGAATGGTAATTGAAGGGGTTAGAGAGGAGGCTGAGTGATGAGAAGAAGGTATAATCCCCATTCACTTCCGCCATGGTTACGGACAATTCGAGGAGCCTGTGCCCAATTTATTATTCCTTTTTGCTGTTTTCAAGGAATACGCGTTATCATTTTCCCAACCACCTTTGATGTTCTTTTTCTTGCTGTTTTAATTGCGATTGCGGTATCACTTCGTTTTGAATTTCTTTAAAGGAGCCCAACTCATGATGAACTCTGGGCTCCTTTTTGTGCTTCAGCTTGTGCTTGTGCTTCTGCTAGCTGTGCTTGCTTTTTTTGATTTTCAATTTCTTCAATTCTCATGATAATATACTCAGTATTTTTGAGAAGCCAATATTGACGATGAAGATGATGAACAGCTTTGCGCTCACTCAACCGTTTTTGCCCTTTGAAATATTTTTCAGCAGATCGGATCACTGCTCCCGGGTGGGCAAAATAACTTAGAAACAATAAAAACTCATCCTCTTTGAAAGGGAAATAATTCAAATACATGTAGAGCCACTCAATACATTCCTCAGAACGCTTCGGAAAAGTCTTTAATGTTCGTGATAGGAATGGCAATAGATCATGGATGGGAGACCCTTGCTTTGCTTTTTCAAAATTTATGAAATAACCGTATCCTCTTTCATCATATAAAAAATGCTCAGTAGAAATTTTCCCATGGACAATAACTGTACGAGCTTTCTCATTGTCCTTCGACTTTTCATACCAGGCTTTAAGCTTATTATTTGAATATTTTAGAGCCTGCTTTACATCATGATAATAAAAAACAAATGACTGCTCATAAGGCGACATATATTCCCTTTTTTCACAGGCTTCTATAAAACCTTCTAAAAATTCATCCTCCTTTTCCCACTCTTTAATCGTATTTTCATAATGCTCCTTTCTTTCGTCTTTTCCTACTTTTATTTCTCGGGCAGATAAAGTATGGAGTCTTGCTAATTCCCGGAGTAATTGCTGATGACGGGCAAAACGATTTTCCTTTTCTTCATTTGGCATCCATGGCATTAAATAATAAATGTCTCGTTCATGTAATACAGCATATCTTCCATCAACTGTCGGATAAATCGGTACGATCCGGTTATAGCCCTTTTGAAATAATGTTTGTACATGACGAATAAACTCAACACCTTGTTTAGGGGCATTTTTTTTTAAGGCAAAAACACCTTTATTTGAATAAATTTTTTGGATGTTGCCAAAGTCCTCAACAAAATGTGGTTCAAGTGCATACTGCTTTACTATCGGCATAACCTTTGTTAATCGGTTATTTTCCTCCATCAGAATCCACTCACTTTATCCGAAGTAAATCCATCCCTACAAACGATTGTCATCACATCCCCATTTAGATTGCTTACTTTACGAAGTTAGTTCCTTACCTTGTCTGGTAGGGAATATCCAAGCAAAAAGCTGAGCAACTGCCCAGCTCATTTTCACCTGCTTTTTACCGGGCTACTGCAACTGGTATATAAAGCACTTGCCCCTCTACAATTTCGTGATTTATTTCAAGATTATTTACTTTTCTTAGCTGTAAAACAGAAATATCATATCTTTCTGCAATTATATCAACCGTATCCCCATTTTGGACAATACAAACCTTTAATTTTGCGACACCCTGTTCATCCTTACGAGCAAAAAATTCTGTTAGTGTCATACTTTTCTTTTTCATTTTCTTTTTCTGCTTTACTTCTTGTGCAGAGCTTTCAACATCTGATTCTTCGAAAAGCTTCTCTTTATGATGTGCGCTTTCTACTTTTATTTCTTTTTCTGATGGGTTAGCAGCTGGAATTGAGCTTTCGTCTACTTTTGGCATTTTAAACACATCGATAGACGATGAGGATTCTTCCTTTCTGCTCAAAATCGGTTCTTCTTCTACTTTCTCTATTTGTTCCTTTTCAATTTTACTAATTGGTGCCTTCGTTTTTTCATGCTCAGCTTTTTTTATTGGCGCTTCTACAACTTCACGTTCTGCTTCTTTTTTATCATTTTGTTCTAAGTTCTGATTTAATTGCACCCCCTCTATTTTATCAGCTGGATGTTCAGGTTGTTTTCTTGCTTCTGCTTTAAAGGGGAGATATATTTCTTCCACATACTCCTCTTCTTCGTGCTGCTTTTGCTCAACTTCGTTTACAATTATCTCCTTACTTTCTTCCGTTCTTTCTTCTATCGCTATTTCAATCATTTCGTCTTCAACTACTTCATCCACTCTAATTTCTTCATACTCTTCTTCATATTCATAAGCAGGAGTTTGCTGCCCCTCCTCATACAGTCCAGTAA
>JAEWDX010000315.1 GCA_023389895.1 Bacillota bacterium | reverse complement strand
ACCAAGGACAATCCCAATAAAAAGGGCTAAAATCCCCATGATAAAGTTTTCATAAAATAGCATTCGGCCAATTTGTTTCTTGCGAACACCTAATAACGAATACAATCCGACTTCCTTTTTGCGTTTCTTTGTAAAGAATGAGTTTGAATACCAGATAAAAACGGCGACAAAAATCATGAGAACTACCGAAGCACCGTTAAAGACGGAACTGATTTTGGTAGAAGAATCTGTAGTAGCTTGGATCGTTTGATCATATTTTAGGGAGACGAATGTAAAGTAAATGACAATACTAAAAATCATCGATGCAATATACAAGAAATAGTTAGTAAAGTTTTTCCTAATGTTTTTCCTAGCAATGCTGAATAACGTCATTTACTGTCCACCTCCAAGTGAAACGAGGACATCTAATATTTTTTGAAAAAATTCCTGGCGAGATTTCTGCATTTTGTGGATTTCAGCAAAAATCCTGCCATCTTGAATAAATAATATTCGTTTACAGAAACTTGCAGCAAAGGCATCATGAGTAACCATCATGATCGTTGATTGATTATGCTCATTTAGTGCTGTTAAGCTTTCAAGCAAGCTAGTGGCAGACTTTGAATCTAGTGCACCTGTTGGCTCGTCCGCTAAAATTAAGCTTGGATTTGCCACAATTGCACGGGATGCGGCCGTTCTCTGTTTCTGACCTCCTGAAATATGATAGGGATATTTATTAAGGATATCTCGAATTCCAAATGTATCAGCAATTTCCTCGACACGGGCTTTAATCTCTTTTGCTGGTACCTTTGATAAGGCAAGTGGCAGCAAAATATTTTCCTTAACCGTTAATGTATCTAAAAGGTTATAATCTTGAAAAATAAACCCTAGTTGATTTCGACGAAAATCAGATAGTTTTTCTTCCTTCATTCTGACGATATTTTGATCCGCGATGATAATATCCCCTGATGTTGGAGTATCGATCGTAGATAAAATATTAAGTAATGTCGATTTACCAGCTCCTGAAGGTCCCATGATTCCGATAAATTCACCTTCTTTAATTTCCAAATTTATATCTTCCAATGCTTTATATTGATTTCCTTTTGAACCATATATTTTTTGAACATTTTTTGCTTGTAAGATTGTTTTCATTGAATAATTCCTCCTTGTGTGACTATAAAAATGATTATAATGACCGAACCTTACAGCATTTTAATGTAAACCTTACATAAACCTTAAAAAAATAGGCAAACCCTATTTAAGGATTTGCCATGTGCAAAAGTTATTTTTTCCTTGGTATTAAATCTGCAACACTGTCGAAGTAGAAGGTTCGTTTCCCTTTTTTCAGAATGATAATTAGCGCATGGATAAATAAAGCTGCCCACATAATTAATATGAATGTGAGAATAACCACTGTTACCCATACGTGTATGGAATAAAAAGAGGATTCCATTTCTAACTTAATATTACTTAATATTTTTAATGACATGGACGCCATCCAAGGAAAATATAATGCAATGGTTCTTTTTAGTAAGGACTTCCATGAAGGTATACCACCCTCTTCATTCGTAAGTTTAAATCGCATGATATTTGTTCCAACTGTTTTTCCTCCCCATAAGAAAGGGAAAACAAAATACATAACAATAAAACCAACTGTTGTATATATAAATTCTGTGAATCCACTGGATGATAGGAGCCCAATTGTAAGAGACCAACTGAATTTTATCAATATAAAATCTATGAATACAGCCAATAATTGAGACAATGGAGGTACTAGATGGCTTTCCTGTATTCTTGCCTTTTTTGCTAAAAGTCTCTTTTTGGATGGAAATAAAGCAAGAATGATCGGAGCAATTAAAAAACCAAAAAGAGCCCCCGTACTATTCAATAATAGATCGTCAACGTCAAATATACGATATGGACATTTGTAAATTCCATAAATCCCCGTTAACTGGGTTACTTCATAAAAAAGAGAGAGAATAAAGCCGAGTCCTAAAGCCCTCTTCCAATATCGTTTCTCTTGGAAAAAATACCTTAAATAGACGCCAAATGGCAATAATAATAGAAAATTAAATGCAGCCTGCCAAAAGGCCATTTGATTAAATATCCGAATATATGTATTAGGCTTTGACCAAATAATAGAGCTGCTATTCAAAATATCCCAAACAAAAAAGAATGGCTTTAATGAATAATAAACGGTATTTGGTGATTGAAAAGAACACGTATTCCGAGTGGATGGAAGTGGCAATAGGACTAAAAATAATGCTGATAGCATATAGAAAACAAAGGAATAAGCGACAATTGAAGCCCAAATACTTAAATACCCATATTTTCGATAACTATAAATCAGCCAAGGAATGATAAGAAAAAAACCTAATATACCAAACGTAATAAATGCAACTTGTATTGGTAGGATATATACTGACATGAATGTCCCTCATTCTTCATTCTTAGAAATAATAAATCAGACAAAAACGCTACTTCTTTGCAACATCTTGTCTGATTTATTATTCATTTATTTTTAAAAATCATTCATATGGGTCACCATTATTTCCTATTTGAAGGTATTCCCCTTCCATATGTCATAAAACGCCATACCTTCTCAAATGGCCCCATTTTAAAGAACTTAAACCAAATGACACTATAAATGATCTGAATCACAAAAATTAAGATGGAAATGATGACAATGTTTTTTGGTGAGACAATTTCAAGGCCCATCCATGATATGATGGCCAGCCCAATAAAGCTTTGAGCCAAATAATTCGTTAAAGCCATTTGACCCACACATGCAATCGGTTGAAAAAATTTCGCGATACGTTTATTTTCTAAGATTAGAAATAAAGTTGATAAGTAAAAATAAGTGGTTGGTATCACACCTAATGCGATAATCGATTGAATAGGTTGATCATCCCCTTGTGATGCGAACCATATCCAAATAGAGAAACCAATGAAGAATGGAAATGTTACAATCTGTATCCATCTTATTTGTTTACACAAATCGCTTATATGTCTAATCCAATCCGCTTTAGCTACTAGAAATCCTGTTAAAAACATGATGAAAATAGCAATGGCATCGTCCCCTATAAAAACGATAACGTCAGAGAATATCCCCATATCTGGAGCGAAAACCTTCATTAAAAGAGCAAGGATGTGAATGATAATAAATCCACCAAGCCACTTACTAAGTGTAGCTACCTTTACTCGATAAAAAGGAATGAGAAATAAACCAATAATGGCATACATGGCAAGAATGGAACCAAAGAAAAACAAAATATGAATGATGCCAATGAGTAAGAGAGCTAATAAACGTCTGGCAAACCGCCATTGCGGCTTATCACCACGACTTTCAGCACGTGATGCGAAAATATAAAAACCTACACCAAATAGAAACGAAAAAATGGAAAAGAATTTCTTTTCTATAAAAACATTAATTAGAGAGTCAATTATTCCATTAAATCCGCTATAATCCGGCATTTGCCCCCCTTCAATAAAAACTTTGTATGCCCCGACATTAATAAATAAAATGCCAAATAAAGCAAGACCACGGATAATATCTAAGGAAATAATTCTTTCTTTTTGAGTAATGGATGGATTCATTCTTTACTACCTCTTTAATAAGTATTTAATTTCATGTTGTCAGTATAGTGCCCCAACCTTACACCATTTTAATGTTAACCTTACATAAACCTTAAAACGATAAAACTTATTTATTATTAAGGAAGAAGCATACTAGCTTTTCATACTGGGGAGGATAAGTTGGTAAAGCATCGAGACCAATACATTGATAAACTTTAAATTGAATATGCGAGAGTCTTTAAAATTGGTAATATATAAAGGAGAGCGTATATGGATTTAGATTGGGTGTGGAAAACTTTCATCATTATTGCAGCCGGTTTGCTATTGCTGAGGATTAGCGGAAGACGGTCGATAGCTCATATGACAGTTCCACATACAGTGATTATGATTATGATCGGTACATTACTGATTCATCCAGTGAAAAGTAAAGGACTTTGGACAACTATTGCCATTGGAATCTTATTAATACTAGCTCTTATCATCATTGAATTTATTGAATTAAAATTCATTCGAATCGAATCTATTGTCTCTGGTAAAGCTATATCCGTTATTGAAAATGGGGAGATCAATGTTAAAAATTTTAAAAAACTTAGATTAACAAAAGCGAAATTAGAATCACTTCTACGACAAGTAGGTGTTACAACTATTAGCGATGTCCAATATGCCACATTAGAAGTTAATGGCCGATTAGGATTTATGCTAAAAAAAGAGAAACAGCCTGCAACAAAAGAAGACATACAAAATCTTATTCAATTAATTCAAACAGGTCAAATACCTATGCAAACGAGTGAATTACCAGATCATAAAGAGAATATGTTTATAAAAGTGGTAAACAAAGATTCTCACACTCCTCCTAAAAAGTTTGATTGAACCTCCCTATAGCGAAATCGTAAACCACTTATTTTCTAATTAAAATACGTCTTAATTTGGAGTGAGAGATTACATGCTTATTTATTTTGTCTCGATAACTTTATATATTTTTTTAACTCTTTTTAATTGTGAAGCCGTAAGGTATTTTTCTCTTTGTTGGATAGGTTTTCTATCACCTCTTTGATGCCCTCAAGATTGTTGCTGTGAACTAAATCATGTGCCAGTTCAATATTCGGAACTTCATCTTTTCGATTTTACTGGGATGCCAATTGATTCATGATAGTCATGTTTATCCCTCTTTTCACAATAAAAATATTCTTATCCCTAAAACTACTAAAGGAAATCAGACACCATAAAGTGAAACTCTATCAGTGTTTTTTCATTTCTCTCTTCTACTCGAAGTGGAG
>JAEWDX010000385.1 GCA_023389895.1 Bacillota bacterium | reverse complement strand
GATTTAACCTGAATTTTCTGAAAAGGAGATGATGATTTGCCGATTAAAATACCGAAGCTACTTCCTGCGAGAGAGATTTTGGAGGAGGAAAATATTTTCGTTATGGACGATCTTCGCGCCAAAACCCAAGATATTCGTCCGTTAAATATCCTAATTTTAAATTTAATGCCAGAAAAAGAAAAAACCGAGGCACAGTTGCTTAGACTTTTAGGAAATACCCCACTTCAAGTAAATATTTCTTTTTTAACAATGGCAACACATGATTCAAAAAACACAAGCAAAATGCATTTAGATCAGTTCTATATTACTTTTTCGGCGATTAAAGATCGGAAATTTGATGGGATGATTATTACAGGTGCACCGATTGAGCTTTTGCCATTCGAGGATGTTGATTACTGGCATGAATTGGCTAAAATCATGGATTGGACAAAGGAGCATGTTACTTCAACACTCCATATATGTTGGGGGGCACAGGCTGCATTATACCATCATTTCGACATCGGGAAATACGAGCTCCCCCGCAAATGCTCTGGCGTTTTCTCCCATTATATTTATGACCGTTCGGAAAAATTATTAAGGGGTTTTGATGATTTATTTCTTGCGCCACACTCTAGGAATACGGATGTTTCTATGGAAAAGCTGCGAAATCATCCCGCTATTAAAATACTATCCGTTTCAGAGGAAGCTGGACCATTTTTGCTGAGTGCTCATAATGGAAAGCAAATTATGATAACTGGGCATTTAGAATATGATACAAACACATTAGCCGAAGAATATGAACGCGATCTTGCAAAGGGCTTGGAAATTAATGTTCCCGAGTATTATTTTCCAAATGATAATCCCACTAATCAGCCACTGAATCGGTGGCGTTCACATGCTCACTTACTCTTTTCAAATTGGCTAAACTATTATGTATATCAGGAAACTCCATATGAGTGGGATTAACAAAAACCGAAGCCCATCTCAACTTTTCCAAGTGTTAATCGACCATTTTCATGAAAATATCAAACCAACTTGTCCTTCAAGAGGTATGAAGGACAGTTTTTGCGAAGAACAAATGGATTTGTCCTTCATAAGAAGGCTGAGGAATTCCTCAGAAAAGCATAGATAAGGGGTAAACTACTCAACCTCTATGTTTGTCCTTATTTTTGGTCAGAAAAATAGACTTCTTCAAACGGCTGCACAACAACAAAGCCGTTGCCGGAAAATTTCATTTGTATCGACTCGCCGCTCCCTCTACCGATAAATGTCTTCAAAGATACGTCTGTGACAAATTCAGGCTGTAATGTCCCCGACCATGCAACTGTTGCGTTTGGATCTGTATAGACTGGGTTATTTGGTGTTACAAGTAATGTTAAAGGTTCATAATGTGATGTGATCGCAACCATGCCTGTTCCCTCTAGTCGTACATTAAAAAGTCCGCCTGCCATCATCCCTGCTATCCTTCTCATTAGTTTAATATCCCAGTTAATTGTCGGCTCAAATGCGAGTAGATCATTGCCATTGACAAAGAGAGATTCTCCTTGCAAATTTAAAATTGAGATTTTTTTTCCTTGATCGGCAACATAAAGCTTGCCATTGCCTGTTGCCTTCATTAAGGGAGTTCCTTCCCCTGTAAAGGCCTTCTTGAACAATTTTCCGAAGCCATGTTCGAAAATTCCTTCCCGCTCAAATTTAATATTTCCACGATACGAGATCATCGCACCAGCCTTTGTCCAAATTTGATTCGTTAAATTGATTTCTAATATTCTCGGTGATTCAAGTTCAAATAATCCTTCTCCTTTATCTTGCTGCTGAGTTTTACTGACAAAATCCTCAATGGAATAGCGGCTCATTTCTCATCCTTCCCTTCTAATATTATTATTTTTTTAAAAGATAAGCACGTTAATGAAAGAAACGATCTAAATTTTTATTTTCCTTGATTTTACCATATGGCGATTATTTATAGGGACGAGTTTTTTAATTAAACAAAAAAGTGATATTAGAAATATCCAATACCACTTATAATTCTTCGATTTATTTAATTTTCATGTTCTTCATTTTTCTTTTCGATCTCTCTTAAGGCATCAATACGAAATTTATCCTCTTCAAAGTATTCGACAAGATCCCCAATCCGATCAATCGCATTCCAGCTTAAATGGTGTTCAATTCCTTCAACATCGCCATAAATATTTTCTTCTTTCACACCGATAATCCGAAGAAGCTGCTCCAGCAAATCGTGGCGATATACGAGTCTTTTGCCAATTTTTTTCCCTTTAGATGTTAAGATTAGTCCTCTGTATTTTTCATAAACTAAATATTCATCTTTATCAAGTTTCTGAACCATTTTTGTTACAGAGGAGGGATGAACAGAAAGAGCCTCAGCAATATCTGAAACACGTGCATACCCTTTCTCATCAATTAATATATATATTTGTTCAATATAGTCTTCCATACTTGGTGTTGGCATTCTATACCCTCCCATCAATACTTGCAATATCTATCTTCGCCATTTCTGAATCGTTTTCAAAACTATGTATAGATTTTGTTTCTAAAAAATGATGAATAAAGCCACTAAAAATTTTACTACACTTATGAAGGAGAGACAAGGCACACTGTGCTAATATGCTCATTTTTACGATTGTTTTTGTCTATTTAGAAAACAAATTTCACTATTTGCTCTTTTTCATCCCAAGTTAGTTTCGCAGAAAAAGATTTTTCTTTGCCTATAAAGCCTTCGATTAACTCTGTTGTACCATTAGTTAAAAGCTCCTTTATTAATTTTTGCGTAATCGACTTACCTGCGATTTTTTTTGAAATAGTGAAATTGCACTGAGTCTTATTATAGTTCGAACAACCATAGAATTTCCCTTTATCGATTACTTTTCCATCACAGCGCTTGCACTTCCCTAATACGGTAGCTTTTTTTTGTTTGAACTCTCTCGGAGAAAAATCAGCTTTTTCTTTCTCTGAAAACACCCATGCATTACTACTTTTTCCTGTTGCTTCAATTAAGTGAGCAATCATTTTATTCGTTTGCTCCATGAATTGCTTAGGAGAAGCCTCACCTTTCGAGATATCCTTTAATCGTTGCTCCCATTTAGCTGTCATTTCAGGTGAAGATAATATTTCTTGTCCGATCGCAGAAATTAATATTTTTGCCTTTGCCGTAGTGTAAACCAAGTTTTTATTTATTTCTATATAATGACGATCTTTTAACATCGTAATAATTCCCGCTCTCGTCGCCTCTGTCCCAAGTCCCTCTGTTTTCATGAGAACCTTTTCGAGTTCTTTGTCTTCAATATGTTTTCCAGCCGTCTTCATTAATGTAATTAATTGCCCCTCTGTATATCTTTTCGGTGGCTGAGTTTTGCTTTCCTTTACTTCCACCTTTTTCACATTTCCTTTTTCACCTTTTTCTAAAGAGGGAAGCACTTGCTCTTTTTCCTTTTCATATTGAGGAATAACTTTTCGCC
>JAEWDX010000366.1 GCA_023389895.1 Bacillota bacterium | reverse complement strand
CAATCCTAATAGCCATGTTGCTGGTTCCACATCCTTTAAAGTTGCTTTTCTTCCAAGCTCAGACTCTAATGAAGCAATTGTTGCAGCGGTCTCACCAAAATACATCGTTAAATAGCTTTTCGCTAACTTATTTCCATCTACTGGTGGATCAATCTCTTCTACTAAATGACCAAATGATTCTAATATTTTTGCTGTTTTCAAAACTGCTGCTTTACACTCATTGTCAATTTCAGTTCCGATTGGGGATCTAACCGAAAAGGCGATTTTAAGCTTCTTATCGAACGGGGTTTTTGCCGCATTCAAATAACTTCCATGAAAAGCAGGTGCATAAAATGCCGCAGCTTTATCATAGAAATTCAATAAATCAAGCATTGCTGCACTATCCCTTACTGTCCTTGTCAAAACATGCTCAACTGAAGCTCCTTGCCAAGCTCTACCACTCGTTGGTCCTACTGGCGTTCTTCCTCTAGTCGGCTTTAATCCGAACAATCCGCAATAAGCGGCAGGAATTCGAATTGATCCACCCCCATCATTAGCTCCTGCAATTGGCACCATTCCTGAAGCAACTGCAGCACCTGATCCCCCACTTGAACCACCTGGTGTATAGTCTAGATTCCATGGATTTTTAGTCGCACCATAATAGGTTGGTTCAGTCACGGCTAATAAAGCAAATTCTGGTACATTCGTCTGTCCGAGAAAAATAGCCCCCGACTCACGTACCCTTCGAACATATTCCGAATCCACTTTTGCCTTGTAATTTTTGAAAGCCTTTGAACCTGATGTAATGGGTTCTCCTTCAAGCTCCTGTGTCATATCCTTCAAAAGCATCGGTACTCCTGCAAACATTCCAGTTAATTCACTTGCGGCACTTCTTCGTGCTTGTTCATACATTTTATGAATGACTGCATTCAATTTCGGATTATGAGCTTCAATTGCTTTAATCGCTTCCTCCACTAACTCTTGAGGATGAACCTCCTTCTTCTTCACCAATTCCGCAAGACCTAACCCATCGTAGTCTTTATAACTAATTTGCGACATGATTTCCACTCCTAAAATTTTCGATAACTTACCTATTATTTATATTACTATTCTGGATTTATACGAATCTTCCTTTAAAATAAAAAAACTAGGACTTTCGCAACGTGCTACCACAAATGCCCTAATTTTTCAGAAACAAAATTATTTTTAGAAGCTTGCATTTTCGAAAAATTGGAATGTGTTAAGATAAATCATGACATTGTATTGGCTTTTCCACCTTTAATAAGCATTTTCGACTTTGTCCAATCCTGTATTTATTTAGACCTTACCTGCTTTTCATTCTCGTCCTCTTGGAGTTTTCTCCATAGAATCTTACCACTGCTTGTTGTTGGGAATGAGTCTTTAAATTCTATGAATCTTGGATATTTATACGCTGCCATTTGTTCCTTCGACCATGCAATCATCTCTTCAGCGGAAATTTTTCCTTTATGGTCATCATTTAAGATAATAAGCGCCTTCACCGTTTCCCCTCGTACCGAATCAGGAATACCGATCACACATGCTTGCTGTACAGCTGGATGCTTGTAGAGGATCGATTCAATCTCTGTTGGCCAAACTTTATATCCAGAGGCATTAATCATTCGTTTGACACGATCGACGATAAAGAAATAGCCCTCTTCATCCTTTTTCGCAATATCACCCGTTCGGAAAAATACCTTTCCATCGACTTCAATAAATGAATCTCTAGTTTCTTCCTCTCGCATATAATATCCTTTAAATAACTGTGGACCTTGGACAATAATCTCCCCTTCTTCACCAACACCAAGCTCTTTCAACGTCACTGGATCAACGATGCGCGCATCAACACCGAATGATGGAACACCAAGGCATTGCAGCTTCGGCCTATCGGGTGGATTGAAATGAGTATTTGATATCGTCTCAGACAAACCATAACCTTCAACATATTTTAACCCTGTCAGCTTAAATAATTTTTCTCCAACGGCCTCTGGAAGTGGTGCACCACCACCCCCGATAACCTCTAATGAGGAAATATTGTAATTTGCATATTGTGGATTTGCCAAAAAGTCAATCAGCATCGTACTTATATTAATCCAATGAGAACATTTGTATGTTTCTATCACTTTGCCAGCATACTCGCGATCCCATCTAGTCATCATCACAATTGAACTACCAGCATAAATCGGGGTATTCATGCTATGCACCATTCCCATTACATGGAATAACGGTAATGATGTTAATGAAACACCATCCGATGTAAGGCTAATCCAATGATATGCCCCAACTGTATTCGCTTGAATTGTAGCATTCGTGTGAATACAGCCCTTCGGTAAACTTGTTGTTCCAGATGTATAAGGTAGTACAGCAATATCATCGCTTTTCCCTTCATATGCAGAAGGAATTTGCTCAGAATGTAATGCTTCACTCCACAATATATCATTCGGAAACGAATTTCTTGGTGCAGTAACTACATCTGGGACATTTCCACATGCCTGTTCTGGCACGGCATAATCCGAATAAGCAGCAATAATGAGATTTTCCAACGATGTTGATTCCTTTAATGAAGCGATTTGGTTGTATAACTCTTGACCAATTAACGCATGTTTAATTTCGCAATCCTTTATAAAAAATGATAGCTCCTCTGCTGTATTCATCGGATTCATCGGGACAACAACTGCCCGAACACGCAAAATAGCAAAATAACTGATCAAAAATTGTGGAGAGTTTTGCATAAAAAGCAGGATTTTTTCACCTGATTTTACATGTAATGTTTTTTCTAAGTAACCAGCAAATGCATCGACTTCTTTTAGAAGTTGTTCATATGAATACTGCCCACCATAGTAATGTAAAGCAACTTTATCTGGGTATTTTTTTGCCGATATTGCTAAGTTTTCATATAAAGTTGTTCTTGGTACTGTTAATGTTTTTGAAACCCGCCTTGGCCAAAATTTAAAATGTGCTTTTTCCATTACTTCCACCCCTCGAATTTTTATTTAGTTTCGACAGCTCAGCTTTTCCAATTCGAAAAAATTATTGCTGATTAACAGCCTAGACATTTTGGATGTATCATAGCCTTTTATCGAAAAATCATACTGGTTATAAAAGCTTTACATAATTAAAGTCTTTAATGATTCCGGAGCTATGCTCTAAACAAGGAACAATGGGTATAACCCCAAGCTGCGAAATATAAGTAATTTCTTCGTCATACCCCATTTGCAGAAGCTTTTGCCCAACCTTTGATTCTTCTAGTATTTCAAACGCATTTTCCTTATTGCTTTGAAAAAAATACAAAGCTGTTTTCGCTGCATCTGTTAATTCATATCTATTACACAACCTGATTAACTCGTTAATAAGATAACCAGCACCATAAAAATCTTCCATGCAAAAACGATTATGCGATCCCGAGCAAACAATGATAATTGTATCTTCCTTATGATTTGCTGCCATTTTTTCAGCAACAGCCTTCCCGTTTAACAACGAAGCAATGTACACTTTTTTCGCACAGGCTGCTTTCAGAATTGCCACTGTTCCATTTGTTGTTGATAAAATAACTGCTTTTCCATTAATACTGTTCGCCAGCTTAAGAGGATTTGGTTCAAGAAAGCCCTCGATAACCTCACCCTTATCCTCACCGACAAGACAATAGCGTCCTTTATCAAATTGGCTTGCTTTTTCAAGTGCCTCATCCTGATTCATTACTGGAATAATTTTGCTTGCACCAAATGAAAGACTAGCAACTATTGTTGAAGTAGCAAGCAAAACATCTAGCACGACTACGACCTTTTCGCTATCCGCTAGCTTTTCGCAATCAATTTCTTCTTTTTTTAGTAGAAGGTGAATTTTCACGATTCTCTTCACACCCTAACTTCTTCATTTGCATTTCTTCGCAGTTAATAGCGCATATTGAATGAGACTTCGAATCAACTTGTCAAAATGCGCAAATCGTGGATCATTCGTTTGCCCTTTTTGATAGCGGTAATAAATTTGCTGCCCGATAACCGCTAATTTGAAATAAGCAAATGTTAAATAGAAATTAATCGTTGAAACGTCGCGTTCGCTTTTCTTTGCATAACGATTAATAAATTCATCTCTCGTATAAAACCCATCCAATACCGTAACAGGCGGCTTACCAAACCCTTTTTTCAATAGCTCAGGATCATCCGCCTCAAGCCAATAGCCCATAGCAACTCCAAGATCAGCTAATGGATCACCGATCGTCGACATTTCCCAATCAAATAATCCTGTCATCTGAGTAAAATCGTCTGAAAACATCGCATTATTTAATTTATAATCATAATGAATGATTGTTGGTGCTTGAGAAATTGGAATATGCTGCAAAAGCCACTGCTTCAATTCCTCAACTTCCTTTACCTCATCTGTTTTTGCCCGCTCGTAACGCCCAATCCAACCACTCACCTGACGCTCCATAAATCCAGCTGGCTTACTTAATTCAAGTAAACCGGTTTCCTTAACATCAATTTGATGAAGAGCGACTAATGTATCAACCATAACCTCAGAAATTTTCTGCCCAATTTCCTTCGAATAAGGTATCTCCTGCGGAAAATCGGTATCAAGCACAATTCCTTTCCGTCTTTCCATTACAAAAAATGGACTTCCGACAATACTGCAATCCTCTGAAAAAAAATAGGGTCGCGGC
The DNA here is from genome assembly GCA_023389895.1 of Bacillota bacterium. Lineage (GTDB taxonomy): Bacteria > Bacillota > Bacilli > Bacillales > Cytobacillaceae > Cytobacillus. The sequence continues at coordinate 8,689 of JAEWDX010000366.1, read as the reverse complement.
GTTTGCGGAAAATGCGGATATAAAGAAGATAAAATTCGGTATTCCCTTTCCATATCATGTGCCTTCGGGGCAACTGGACCGAGTGGCGGTCTTCGCAAAACGGCCTCCCAATCACCGATTCGCACTAAATACGTTAAATTCGAATGTCCTGCACCGAATTGTTCAAGTACAAGCTGTCCAGCAGGCAAGTCTGCAATTTCTTTACGAATAAAAGCCGCTAATATTTCTTTATCTAGTTCCTCCCCTTTTCTTACATCAATCGTATCTTTTATCATAATCATAAAACCCCTTTCCCGTTTTGCGGCCAAGCTGAGCTAGTGCAACCTTCTCCTTTATACATGCAGCTGGTTTTTCTGCCAATTTTCCAGATTCCGCATATTGCTGCTCCATCACGTAATAACATACATCAAGCCCAGATAAATCCATTATTTCGAACGGACCTAGTGGGTGCGCTAGTGCTTTTTTACAAATAAGATCGATTGTTTCAAAATCCGCTATTCCACCTTCATAAAGTTCAATTGCTTCCCGATGAATCGCACCTAAAATCCGATTGGCTACAAATCCAGAAATCTCTTTTTTAAGTAATAAACCTGTCCGATTCAACTGTTCACATACGAAAAGGGCAGTATTTGCTGTATCTTCTGAAGTTTCAGGATTTATCACCACTTCGATGCATTCCATGACAAGAGGTGGATAAAAAAAGTGCATATTACACACTTTGTCAGGCCGCTTTGTCGAACTGACAAGTAATGATGATACGATTGTTGAACTATTTGAAGCAAAAATTGCATGCTTCGGGGCAATTTCATCTAGCTGTCTAAAAACGTCTCGCTTTACCTCTAATTTCTCGATCACAGCCTCAATAATAAAATCAGCATCTGCGGCTGCAGTTGATAAATCCAGCAAAAAGACTAATCTTTCAAAGGCTGTTTTTCGAGCTGTATCGGAAATCTTCCCTTTGCTGACCCATTTATCCATTAAGGAAAATAAACCTGCCTTTGCCTTTTCTAAAGAAGCTTGATTAATATCTTGAAGCGTAGTTTGAAAACCACTAAGTGCAGAAAGCATGGCGATTTGCTGCCCCATTTGTCCTGCACCAACGACACAAATCTTGCTAATCTCCATAAAAAAACCCTCCCATACTAACCGTTCAGTATGTAAAAACAGTGGAATTATTAACAATTTTCAGACATAATTAAAAATATTAAGATCGATAGTTCATATTATTGATACCTTAAATATTTACAATCAGGGAATTGATGCTCTGTTCTACAAGAAATCAAATCCCCTGCCATTCCATTACTGCCCAATTCCTTTTAAAATCATCTCAACATAAATTCTGGTTAATTCTTCAATTGAAACATCCCCTGATGGATGAAACCATTGATAGCTCCAATTCGTCATTCCTAAAATGGCAAAGGAAATCATATTGGCTTGAAGATCACGACGAAATTCTCCAGTCCTAATCCCTTCTTTAATAATGTTTTCAATATTGAGACGAAAGATTTCTCGCTTCTCTTTAATAATTACTACACCTTTCTCATCTAAATGACGCATTTCTCGGAAAAACACTCTGCCACTCGGTCCTTGTTTTTCAATATCCGCTATTAAAATATAGACAACCTTTTGCAGCTTTTCACTGCTTGTCAATCGCTTATCTTCAAGTGTTGCTGTTTGTCTTTCTAGTAAATCATTAATATAGGCTAAATGAATATCCATCAATAATTCGACTTTACTAGAAAAATAATAATAAAATGTTCCTTTCGTTACATGCAATGCATCAACAATATCTTGAATGGACGTATTGCTAAATCCTTTTTTTTCAAAAAGAAGAATGCTTTGTTCGGTTATTTTCTCTTTCATCATCTCACCACAGTTTCTATAATTGTTTACTTCCTTCTAGTATGACAAAAGCATTCCTATTTGAAAATATAGATTTTTCACTTTAACAAATTCTTTTTAGCACGATCACTTACTAATAAAGCAAGAGACAATAACAAAAATTAAAGGGCATGTGCACCACCATCAACAGTTAAAATGTCACCAGATACATAATCAGCTGCTGCAGAGGCAAGAAAAACGGCTGCCCCCTTTAAGTCTGTTTCGCCACCAAGACGTTTAAGTGGTATCGCATTAAGAATTTTCCCCCTCCCAAATTCAATTAGTTCCCCTGACATCTTTGTTGGAAAAAATCCGGGTGCTATCGCATTTACATTAATATTATATTGACCCCATTTGACAGCAAGATCCTTTGTAAATGTCATAATCGCACCTTTGCTAGTGTTATAGCCGATTGTGTCCATATATGTTGGAGTTCCACCAAAGCCTGCAATAGAGGCGATATTTATGATCTTTCCATATCCTTGACTAATCATCGTCTTGCCAACCTCCTGACTCATCAAAAAGGTTCCGGTCACATTGACTGCAAGCACTTTATCCCATGCTTCCTTTGGCATTTCAGCAACTGGTGCTGCCCATGATGCCCCGCTATTGTTGACTAAAATATCAATTGTTCCAAACATCTCTACAGCTTTCTCGACAACTATTCTCGCATCTGTTTGATTCGTTACATCGCAGGAAAGTGCCAAAGTTCGAACCCCTAATGCCTCCAAGTTCCGACCTATTTGCTCACACGCCTCAACCTTCCTTGAACAAAGGACTAGATTCGCTATTCCCGCTTCAGCGAAACCCTCCGCAATTTGTGCTCCAAGACCTCTTCCCCCACCTGTAATAAGCGCTGTCTTTCCTTTTAAGCTAAATAGTTCAAGTACATTCAACCATTTCTCCCCCTTAGCTATACTTTCTTAATTCGAGTTTCGCAACTTGTTCACGATGAACTTCATCAGGACCATCAGCGAATCGCAATGTCCTAGCCTTCGCCCACATTCCCGCTAATGGATAGTCATCACTAATACCTGCACCACCGAATGCTTGAATTGCTCGGTCAATAACATTTAAAGCCATCTGTGGAGCTACAGCCTTAATCATCGCAATTTCCTGCCTTGCCGCCTTATTGCCAACCGTATCCATCATGTAGGCAGCTTTTAATGTTAATAATCGTGCCTGCTCAATTTCAACTCGTGACAAAGCAATTCTTTCTCTAATTACCCCTTGGTCTGAAAGTTTTTTCCCGAAGGCAACCCTCGTTTGCGCGCGCTTACACATTTCCTCTAATGCTCTTTCTGCCGCTCCTATTAATCGCATACAATGATGGATTCTCCCTGGCCCGAGTCTTCCTTGGGCAATTGCGAAACCTTTTCCTTCTCCCCAAAGTATATTTGACACAGGGACTCTTACATTGTCATATGTAATTTCTCCATGCCCATGTGGAGCATGATCATATCCGAAGACAGGAACCATTCTTTCAATTATTAACCCTGGAGTATTCAGTGGAACGAGAATCATCGATTGCTGCTCATGGCGATTCGCTTCAGGATTTGTTTTTCCCATTACAATGGAAATTTCGCAGCGAGGGTCACCTGCACCAGACGACCACCATTTTCTTCCATTAATTACATACTCGTCACCATCCCGAACAATGCTTGCTTCAATATTTGTTGCATCACTTGAGGCAACCATTGGCTCTGTCATAGAAAAACAAGAGCGAATATCCCCTTCCAATAGTGGAATTAACCATTTCTCCTTCTGCTCCACTGTTCCATATCTTTCAAGCACTTCCATATTTCCAGTATCTGGGGCATTACAATTGAAAACTTCAGGTGCAATAGCTGATCGCCCCATAATTTCACATAACGGAGCATACTCTAAATTAGAAAGTCCTGCCCCATATTCACTATCCGGCAAAAATAAATTCCACAGCCCATGCTCCTTCGCCTTCTTCTTTAATTCTTCCATAATGGGTGGGACAGAGGACCAACGATCCATTTGTTCATTCACCTGACTGTCATACACCTTTTCATTTGGATAAATAAAATCCTCCATAAAAAATGTTAATTTTTTTTGCAGATCAATAACTTTGCTTGAATGTGAAAAGTCCATTGTAATTCCTCCTTTAATCAATATACTAACCGGTTGGTATGTTCGGAATTCTTAGAAATTATTATAATAGATTGTTCATTATTGTGCAACACAAAAATACCTGCTCTATGAAAAGCGAGCAGGCAGATAGTTAGAAAAAAGAATCCTACTGATTTCTTAATTCACTTCATTTGTTTTGTTAGCCAGAGTGAGATCTCAGGGAATATAATGACGACAATAAGCACAGCAATCATTAAAACGATAAAAGGAATGACTCCTTTTACGACTGCACCGAGCTTTTCCTTCGCGATTCCACTCACAACAAATAGATTTAAACCTACTGGTGGTGTAATCATCCCTAATTCCATATTGATTGTCATAATGATCGCAAAGTGGATTAAATCAATTTCGAAAAACTTAAGCATCGGAAGGAGAATTGGCAATGTAATTAATATGATTGAAACAGCCTCTAAAAACATGCCCATCACAAAAAATAATAGATTGACAATGATCATAAATACCCATTTATTCACATTGCTATCAGCGATCCACGCACCGATTTGCTGTGGAATTTGGGCATTCGTTAAATAGAGACCAAATAAACTTGCTGCACCAATTATTAAAAAGATCATCGCTGTGATATTAATTGATTCAATAATAATAGGTCGGACATCGCGCCAATGAAGCTCCCGGTAAATAAATGCCGAAACAACAATCCCATAAAACACGGCAATAACTGCTGATTCGGTTGGAGTAACAACACCACTGTAAATACTACCAAGAATGAGCACAGGCAAAAACGCACCCCAAATAGCTTTAAGTGAGCTCTTCCCTCTTATTTTCCAGGCTGCTTTTTCACCTTTTCCATAACCATTCTTTTTTGCATAAAAAATAGCTGAGACGATTAGCACCCCTCCAAGTAGTAAGCCGGGAATTACACCTGCCATAAACAGTTTTCCAATTGATTCTTCCGCAGTTATTCCATAAATGATTAACGGAATACTCGGGGGGATGAGAATTCCTAATGTACCAGCAGCAGCAATTAGTCCCATTGAATACTTCTTATCATAACCAGCATGTACCATTGCAGGAATCATAATCGAACCAACTGCAGCTGCGGTAGCGGGACTTGAACCAGAGATCGCAGCAAAAATCATACAAGCAAGAATAGTAACAACTGCTAACCCACCGGGTAAATGTCCTACCCACGACTTTAAGGCCTCAATTAAATATTTAGAAATTCCTCCGCGAGCTAGTAATACACCAGCGAGTACGAATCCTGGAATAGCCATCATTGGAAAGGAGTCAAGAGCAGTAAAGATTCTTTGTGGAACCATGTTCATATTGAAATCACTAAGTAAAAGAACAACCATCGTTGATGATGCGAGGCTAATTGCTATTGGCACTCGTAAAATCATCAATACGAGAAAGATACTAAGTAATAGGATTATCATAGTACACTTCCTTTCCTCGCATTAGGTTGACAAATCGTTCAATAAACCGCAACAAAAATAATATGCCTGAAATTGGTAAGATCAAATAAACAATCCACATTGGAATCCCAACATCAAGTGAAACCATTCCTGAATGAAACCTATTTTCAACGAGAATAGCACCATAAATGGTATAGGCAATACAAAATAAAATACTTATTAAAGTGGCAAAAATATCGACCCTCTTCTTCGCCCTTTTCGTCAGCTTATCGTATAAAATATCAACTTGAATATGCTGGTTATGTCTCAATGCAATAGCGAATCCAAGAAAGGTTCCCCAAATAATGACGTAGCGAACAACTTCTTCAACCCATGCTTTAGGTTCATTAAAAACATAACGCATGATCACGCCATAAAAAATCAGCGTAATTCCCGCGAAAAAGAAGGTTCCAGCGGAAATTTCCTCAAGTAAATCCCAGATTTTCCTCATTTTCTTCATTTATTTTATCCCTACTTCCAAAAGCAAAATAATGAATCCCAAGGTGAGACACAATCAGCGGAGGTTTACAGCCCAAGCATGTTAACCATCTGCAATCATCTATGTAAATACAAATCTTAACTGAAAGGAGATGGGTGTCGATTTAATCCTTTAATCGACACCCATCATTCCCTACTTTAGACTGCGAATGCCATCAATCAATTCTGCTGTAATAACCTCATTGAATTCATCATAAACCGGCTGTAAAGCAGCCTCGAGTGCAGTACGTTCCTCATCATTCAGTGAGATAACTTCAACTTTTCCAGAGCTTTTAATATTCTCTAAGCTTGCTGCATTCTCTTCAGATGCCAGCTTCCATTCAAGCTCAGTCGCTTCCTTCAAAGCCTCTTCAACTTGAGTACGAATTTCTTTAGGCATTTTATCCCAAAATGGCTTATTTACAAAAATGGCATAATCCAAACGTCCATGCTCACTCAACGTCATATATTTCTGAACTTCTTGATATTTTTGCGTATCGATATTATTGTACGTATTTTCTTGTCCATCAACTGTTCCTTGCTGAAGGGCTGCATATGTTTCTCCAAATGAAATCGTTGCACTACCTGCTCCAAGTGATTTAAATTGTGCTTCTAATACTTTACCAGCCTGAGCACGAAATTTAAGACCTTTGAAATCTTCAGGTTTTTGTAGTGGGCGAACATTATTTGTAAAATGCTTGAATCCATTTTCCCAAAAAGCTAATCCTAAAATATCGTTGCTTGCTAAAATATCACTATTCAATAATGTTTTCGCAACATCGCTCTCAAAAAACTTTTGTGCATGCGCCTGATCAGCAAATAAAAATGGCATGTCTACATATTGCCAGCGTGGATCTAATTTAACCATTTTCGTTACAGACGGTGCGATCATATGCACATTTCCTGAAACAAGTGCATCTAATTCATCATTATCTCCATATAATTGAGAGGATGGATATACTTCAACAATTGCTTTACCACCTGTTTTTTCGTCTACTAATTCTTTAAAGCGTTCAGCGGCCTTCCCCTTTACACTATCAATTGAAGTAACATGAGAAAATTTAATGATAATTGGTTCATTTTCTTTTGCTGTTTTTTCACCGCCTGAGCAGGCAGCTGTGAAAATAGCAAGTAAACTCGTAATACAAATAAGTAACAACTTTTTCATTTCTCTTTCTCCCCTTGTTTTTTAAATATTGGCAAATCTCTTTATAGTAAAAAGCTAGTAATTGAAAAATAAAATGATTCCCATTATTAGCTTAGTTACTTGAACTTAGGAAGTGCGTGAATATATGTCGTTCCAAAGCGTTCGATATAATAATCATAAACTGGCAAGTAATACTCTTCCCAAGTTGTTCGCTCCTCTTCGTTAAGTGGATAAACATTTATGCATTTACAGCTTTCAATCTCCTTCAGCTTTTCAGCATTCACTTTATAAGCAATCCTTCGCTCCCACTCAGTTACTTCTTCTAATGATTCTGTAATAATTTGTTGGACATGTTCGGGAAGGCCATCCCAAAATTCCTTGTTCATTAAAAGTAAATACCCTAAGTAGCCATGATTGCTTATCGTTAAATAATCTTGGAGCGTGTAAAGGCTTTTGCTATCAATATTTGATAGCGTATTTTCTTGTCCATCAATATCACCGTTTTCTAAGTGATGAAAAACAATATTAAAATCAATTTCTTTAGGGATTGCCCCAGAAATTGAAAATTGTTTAGAAATAATTTCACTTGGCATAATTCTCATTTTTAATTGTTTGAGATCATCAGGATGATAGATTGGAATTTCACGGCTACTAAGTTGCTTAAAGCCATTATCCCAAACACCAAGTGATAGGAGACCTTCATGATCAAATTTTGAAATTAGCTCTTTCCCTGTTGAACTAGTTAAGTATTCATGCACTTCATCGATGCTATTAAAAGCAAATGGAAGATCAATAACCGACCATTCTGGAATAAGGGCAGTTACTTTAGAGGTTGCAGGAGCAATCATTTGAACATTCCCATTTAATAGAGCTTCCATTTCTTCTCCATCTTTATACAAAAAGCCGTTTGGAAATACTTGCACCTCGACAAAACCATTACTTCTTTCCTTCACTAATTGCGCAAATTTTCGGGCTGCTAATCCTTTCGGTGTATTTTCACCAACAACATGAGAAAAGCGAATTACAATTCTTTCCTCTTTACTTAGCTGTTCAAAATCAATTGGATATTCGGTTGACTTACAACCAGATAAGCCAATGAAAAGGATGAACCAAATAAAACGATTATACATCCATTTTTTTTTAATACCCCAAGACAACTTTCTCCTCCCATCCGACTAATAGCCTAATTAATAGTATTATATAGATTCCTTCGAAAACTTGAATATTATGAAAATATTGAACGTTTTGGTCTTTTTGGTCTTACTTTCCCTATTTTGAAAACGATTTAAAAAAAGAAAGAAATATAGGAGGACTGTTTCTTTCATCAGCGGATCATTTAGATGAATAAAACTTCGTCGGTCTACCTACATTTCCATATTGCATTTCAATATGAACTTTTCCTTTTTCGGCAAGAAAATCCAAATACCTTCTTACAGTCACTCTTGCCATTCCTAAACTTTGTCCTAATTGTTCCGCTGTAATCGGAATTGTCTCATCTAGTAAACCAAGCAATATTTGCTTCATTGTCATTTCATTTAATCCTTTTGGCAATTCACCATCATGGTGAGAACTTCCTAGCCATTCATCAATCTCTTCCTGTTTTAACTGTGCTAAA
>JAEWDX010000357.1 GCA_023389895.1 Bacillota bacterium | reverse complement strand
ATATTTGCCGTTCCTAGATCAATCCCTATGTCAAATGTTGAAATCATGTTTTCTCACCTATTTCTTTTATTCTACTCAGTTATAACCTTCTATGACGGTAACATGATTATGGGGGGAAATAATGAATTGTTAACAAATCGTTAATAAACTGTAATAGAAATGGCGGAATTACCCAGTTCTATTACAGTTTAGGAATAGGAATTGTTGCCGGTCTTTTTCTTTGAATAGGTTTAAGAAAATTTGTTAATAATGCTTAAATACGAGATAAATATTTTTCTAAAGCTATTCACTGAAAGTCTTTGAAATTTATGTTAGGATAAAGAGGAAGTATTCGTAAAAAGGCAGTGAGAACAGTTTGGAAAAGAGAGAAAAGCTGGTGGTGCTAATTGGTCCTACTGCGGTAGGAAAAACGAAATTGAGTATTGAACTGGCAAAAAGATTTAATGGTGAAATCATTAGTGGAGACTCCATGCAGATCTATAGAAGAATGGATATCGGCACTGCCAAAATTAAAAAAAGTGAAATGGAAGGAATTCCTCATCATTTAATTGATATAAAGAATGCAGATGAGTCATTTTCTGTTGCTGAATTTCAAAAACTTGTTAGAGAGAAAATAACAGAAATTACGGAGCGCGGAAAACTTCCGATGATTGTCGGGGGAACTGGACTATATATTCAATCGGCTATTTATGATTACCAATTTTCTGCTGCACCCACTGATGATACATTCCGAAAAATGTTAGAAAAAAGAGCAGAGAATGAAGGGAATGAGCCATTACACCTCGAACTGCAACAAATTGATCGTGTAAGTGCAGAAAGAATCCATCCGAATAATGTTCGCAGGGTTATTAGAGCTTTAGAAATATTTCATTGTACTGGGAAGCAAATGAGTGACATTCAGGAAACTCAGGAGCGAGAGCTATTATATAATGCAGCAATCATTGGGTTAACAATGGATAGGGAGTTATTATACGAACGAATTAATCATCGAGTTGACGCCATGATGGAAGAGGGTTTACTTTTCGAGGTTGAATCGTTTCATAAACATGGTTTAAAGGAATGCCAATCCATTCAAGCAATTGGATACAAAGAACTTTATGAATATTTTGATCATAAAACTTCTCTTGAAGAAGCCATTGAACAATTAAAGCAAAATTCTCGGCGCTATGCAAAGAGGCAGCTTACATGGTTTCGAAATAAGATGGATGTATATTGGGTAGATATGTCGAAAGCAGCTGAACAAACAGTTTTCGAAAAAAATATTGCGGAAATTTCAGCGCATATTGAAGGAAAGCTACAAATAAAATCGAATACATAAGGGTGTAGAGATAAAAGAGGAGGAAATAAAATGAAAACTTCTATAAATATTCAAGATCAATTTCTTAACCAACTTCGTAAAGATAATACGAATGTTACCGTTTTTTTATTAAATGGTTTTCAAATTAGAGGCCAAATTAAAGGATTTGATAATTTTACCGTTTTATTTGAATCAGAAGGAAAACAACAGCTCGTATATAAACATGCGATTTCTACATTTGCTCCACAGAGGAATGTCCAGCTAGACCTTGATGTGCAAGCTTAACGGGCAGCTTGCTCTTATGAATATGATTATACGATCATCGGCACCCGCTTCTTGTTTAGAGGCGGGTGTTTTCGTTATATTAGAACTGAAGATTCGAAAAACTTTAATGAAGTCGATGGAAATTGAATACATATAGATGAGAGGAGTTTCAAGGGTAAGCACTAACAGCTCTAGGCTTTTGTCACAAATAACAATCTGATGCGTATACTGGTCGCAAGAACGCGAGGTGAATGCTATTGGACCAACCAATCCGTTTAAAAAATAATGGACAGATTAGCGTTGTCCTAAATTCGCATAAACGAAAAGCCGTAGCAAAAGAATTACCAGATTTTCAAATCGCAGTAAAAGAACCTCCAATTGAGCATACAGCATTGAAGGAAATCGAAAATGAATTAAGTACTTTAATTGGAATGGAAGAAATGAAACGGACCATTAAAGAAATTTATGCATGGATATATGTGAACAAAAAAAGAGAGGAATCTGGTCTTAAAGCTGGAAAACAAGCACTTCATATGATGTTTAAAGGCAATCCAGGAACAGGAAAAACAACGGTTGCCAGATTAATTGGTCATCTTTTTCAAAAAATGAATGTGTTATCAAAAGGTCATTTGATTGAAGCAGAACGCGCAGATCTCGTCGGTGAATATATTGGGCACACAGCACAGAAAACACGAGATTTAATTAAGAAAGCAATGGGAGGAATTCTCTTTATTGATGAGGCCTATTCACTCGGCCGAGGTGGTGAGAAGGATTTTGGCAAGGAAGCGATTGATACCCTTGTAAAGCATATGGAAGACAAGCAGCATGAATTTATTCTCATCCTTGCTGGCTATTCACGGGAAATGGATTATTTTCTTTCTTTAAATCCAGGTTTGCATTCACGCTTTCCATTAGTTGTAGATTTTCCGGATTATTCGATCTCACAGCTCATGGAAATTGGCGAGAAAATGTTAAAAGAAAAAGAATACACTTTAAGCCATGAGGCAGAAAGAAAACTCCGTGAGCATTTATTATGGGTAAAAACAGCTTTGACTCCTGTCAGCTTTTCGAATGGCCGCTATATTCGAAATATCCTTGAGAAATCGATTCGTACTCAAGCAATGAGACTTTTAATGCACAATACGTATGACCGGCATGAATTAATGACTATTCGTAGCAATGATTTACTATTTGAAGAGGATTAACATTTTTTAGATTACCTGTTGAGTACTCTTAGAAAAAAGGGGTGCTCCACAGGTTTTCTTTCAGTGATTTTTAGAAAATTCATGATGAAAGGAAGGCTCTCCTATATATTGTTTTCTTTCAACAATATTAGAGTTTCATGCTAATTTTTGCTATGATAAATAGTGCTAATACATAATTCGTCTAAAAAGGATAATCGGGAAAGAAGGATGTTGATTGGAACAAAAAACAAATTATGAAAAAGTCATCCTCGTTGGTTGCCAAACGAATGAGGATGACATGGCTTTTCATTATTCAATGGAGGAATTAGAGTCATTAACGGAAACTGCAAAAGGAAAAGTACTTGCTTCATTGATACAGAAAAGAGATCGCATTCAATCTGCTACATATATTGGCAAAGGAAAAGTAGAGGAATTAATGGCATTACAAGCTGAGCTTGAGGCGGATCTTATTATTTTTAATGATGAATTATCTCCTAGTCAAGTGCGCAATCTTTCGGCAAAGCTTGAGGCAAAAATCATTGATCGAACCCAATTAATTTTGGATATTTTTGCTCAAAGAGCAAGGTCGAAAGAAGGAAAGCTGCAGGTTGAATTGGCACAGCTGCAATATTTATTGCCGCGACTAATGGGGCAAGGGACGCAATTATCAAGACTTGGTGGCGGAATTGGTACAAGAGGGCCAGGGGAAACGAAGCTTGAGTCTGACCGTCGCCATATTCGTGGTCGAATAACGGAAATTAAAACACAGCTTTCCATCATTGTCAGTCATCGTGAGCGTTATCGGGAAAGAAGAAAGAAGAATAAAGTTTTTCAAATCGCGATTGTTGGGTATACAAATGCAGGGAAGTCCACCTTGTTTAACCGGCTAACAGAAGCGGGCAGCTTAGAAGAAAATCAATTATTTGCAACCCTTGATCCAATGACGAGAAAGCTTATCCTCCCGAGTGGATTTCAAACGCTTTTAACCGATACGGTTGGTTTTATTCAAGATTTGCCAACAACGTTAATCGCCGCTTTTCGTTCAACACTTGAGGAAGTGAGGGAAGCAGATCTATTACTGCATCTTGTTGATAGCTCCAATCCTGATTATTTTCAGCATGAACAAACGGTTAATCAATTATTAGGTGAACTTGAAATTGAAAGCATCCCCCAAATAACTGTGTACAATAAAAGGGATATGCAGCATCACGATTTCGTACCGATTTCAAAAACGAAGGTTATTCAAATAAGTGCATTGAATGAATTTGATCGTCATGCATTAAAGGAATTAATCGAAGAAAATATCCTAGAATCAATGACTTTTTTCAATGTTGAAATC
>JAEWDX010000217.1 GCA_023389895.1 Bacillota bacterium | reverse complement strand
GAATCGACTTGCCCATTGAACCTAGCTTAATTTCAAGACAAGGATAATTACAAATGAGCAGTGCCCCCGTTTCCGTCATCCACCAAGTATCATGAATACGCAATTGGAATACCTTCATTCCCCATTTTATAACCTCAGGATTTAAAGGCTCACCAACACTGACAATATGTCTCAAACTGCTTAGATCGAATTTCTTTACGACCTCATCTCCAGCACCCATTAACATTCTAAAAGCGGTTGGAGCGCTATACCATACTGTTACACCAAACTCCTCAATCATCTTATACCACGATTCCGGATTAAATCTTCCTCCAACAATTAAGTTTGATGTACCTGTTAGCCAAGGACCAAATATCCCGTATGATGTTCCTGTTATCCATCCTGGATCAGCCGTACACCAGTAGACATCGTCCTCCTTCAGATCAAGAACCCACTTCGCCGTTTGATATTGTTGGATCATAGCATTATGAACATGTAAAACCCCTTTTGGTTTTCCTGTTGAACCTGAAGTATAGTGAAGAATTAGACCATCAGTCCGCTCAACCCATTCAATTTCTAAATTTTTGCTCGCCTCAGCCATTCTTTTATTAAAATCAACACAAATCCCTTCCTCTTCAATATTCTCCCCTACAAGAAAAACAGATTTTAGAGAAGGAAGCTTATCGACGGGAACACGCTTCAACAAAGCTGGAGTCGTAACGAGTACTTTCGCTTCACTATCGGCTAAACGATCAAACACCGCCCCTTCCATAAATGCTTCAAATAACGGGCCGACGATTGCTCCGAGCTTAATAGCCCCTAATACAGAAAAATAAAGCTCTGGAGAACGTGGCATAAAAATGAAGACCCGATCTCCTTTTTCGACATCTCCATATGTTTTAAAAAGATTTCCCGCCTTATTTGAAAATTCCTTCATTTCTTTGAAAGTATATTTTTCATTTCGAATCCCTTCACAATAGTACAGGGCAATTTTATTTTTTCGAAAAGATTCAGCATGCCGGTCAATCGCTTCATAAGCCATATTCACTTTTCCAGTTTCATGCCAAGTAAATTCTTTTTCTACATCCACCCAATTGAACTCGTTTGTCATTTCCTCATGATCTTGTAAATTGAAATCTCCTTGAATAACATTCATAGCTTCCACTTTCATCTATCAGTATCCCCCTTTTAATAATTATGTAAGCATACTGAAAACAGACGGAATCATTTTCACCCGTTTTCTGATAGCTTAGTAAGTTTTTTTCATTATAGTATAATTCTGATAATTTCTCAATTTTTAAAATATTACAATTTTGAATTTGTCACAAAAATTTTAGAATAGACAGAAAATAATAACCGGAAATATTCTTAATCAGTAGATTTTATGTATAATAGTATTACATTGATTGCTTAAGGTGGTGAATAAATGGAACACAGAAAAACGTATAATGCTAAAGAAATAAATACTCCAAAAGGAAATTTATTAATAGAAGGGCCTATTCCACCTGAAAGGTTAGCAGAATTAGATTTTCATCAGGATTTAGTTGCCTTTCGTCCAGCAGAGCTGCAGAAAAAAGCATTGATTGAAATTGCAGGACTACCAGAGGGAAGAATCATTATCGCTAGAAATAGGGAAACCGTTGTTGGCTATGTGACCTATGTTTATCCCGATCCGCTTGAAAGGTGGTCAGAAGGCAAGATGGATAATTTAATTGAGCTTGGGGCGATTGAAGTTATTCCTGAATTTAGAGGTTCTGGTACAGGAAAGAATTTATTAAAAGTATCGATGATGGATGATGCGATGGAAGACTATATTATCATCACGACCGAATATTATTGGCATTGGGATTTAAAAGGGACTGGCTTAAATGTATGGGAATATCGAAAAATAATGGAGAAAATGATACATGCAGGCGGTTTAGAATGGTATGCAACAGATGACCCAGAAATTTGCTCCCATCCAGCAAACTGCTTGATGGTGAAAATCGGGAAAAGAATCGATCTTGATTCTATTGAGCAATTTGACCGTCTTCGATTTATGAACCGCTTTATGTACTAACACTCTGTTCGAGCAAAGGGGATATATGAATGATTATTGAACAAATCATGCGAACGAACATAGAAACATTAACAGAGAATAACACGATTGCGGACGCACTTAAAACGATGAACGAAAAAAAGATCCGTCATCTTCCGATCATTGATAGTGAGCGACACTTAGTCGGACTTGTGACAGATCGTGATATTCGCAGTGCCTCACCGTCAATATTCGATACAGAAAAATTTAAACAAGAGCTGCAAAATCCGGTGCATGTCATCATGAAAACAGATATCATAACCGGTCACCCACTAGATTTTGTGGAGGAAGTATCTGCATTATTATACGAGCACCGTATTGGCTGCCTGCCTATCTTAAAAGATCATAAACTAGTCGGTATTGTTACAGAATCAGACCTTCTCAGAACTTTAGTTGAACTAACGGGCGCACATCAACCCGGTTCACAAATCGAAGTCAAAGTTGAGAATAAGTCTGGTATGCTCTGTGATATCGCAAGCGTCATTAGCAATAGAAAGGCAAATATTCAAAGTGTATTAGT
>JAEWDX010000036.1 GCA_023389895.1 Bacillota bacterium | reverse complement strand
CAGTAGTACAGCAGTGAAAAACGGTAAAACGGTGTTACTTGATGTAAAATCCTATTTAAAGAATAATCGCATAATCGTTCCACTTCGCTTTCTTGCAGAAACATTTGGTTGTAATGTCGACTATAGAAATTCAACAGTGACTGTCGATACGGTGCCATTGGTTATTGATGGTGTAGAAGTGAAAGCATTACAACATGAATACCACATGACTATGGGCGGAGTGGTAGAGCAAATTGAAGGGAATGCCTATATCGAAGCAATGTATCATATTTTTGTGAAAAACAAAGGAAGTAAGGTCGAGCCGCCTTCAGATTACACGTGGTCTTTTCACAGCACCGCACCTGGGGTTTACTATAAAATTGGTCAATACGATTTTCTAAACCAAGAAGGGGACAGCATAGAACGGTTTGATATCTATTCTTTAGTTCAATCTTCAGATATGCCTGGACACCCAGAAGTTTTGATTTATGATGCTACTGAAGATCAATGGTATTTGTTTAACTATGCAGCAAGTCAATCTATTTTTCAGTTAATTGATACCGCTGCGAAGAACCATTTTCTGACGGTTATTGAAAATACTGTTCCTTAAGGTAGACAAATGTTTTTTTATTGTATTAACGAGGTATGTTATTGAAGATCATAAACTTATTTGCAATTGTGATTCTATTTTGTTATTCCATTATTATGATTATGATAATAGTTATCTTAAACTTTGTATTTAAAGTGAAAAAGGTTTCATTATTTTTCTTAATTGTTACAATTCTAGCTTGTATTTTTTTGTTAATAAATTCCTTTATTATATAAGTAAAAACTTCTGTTCCTCATTGTTCCTCTTAAATTATACATTCAATCAAATGTAGGGGTAGCTGTGAGTGAGTAAGAATCCATAATATAAAAATCCATCTTGTGTTACAGGCACATGCAAATTAACTGGTTCATAGGAAGCACCTAAGTTTGTTCTATAATAGATGTTACTCAGCATTGTAAGATGATAACGTGGAGGGCTTACTCTTGATGAAGCGTTGAAAAGGAAGATAGTCGTGAGACTAGAGACTGTATAACTTTTCTTCATATCAGTGAAAGTGGTGGCACAGTACCTTTTCATTCATGTTTTAGATACCAAACGATGCCCTTAAAACATTTGATTTACAATTTCGATAAGTTCTTTTTCTACTTGTTCCGTTGAAATTTGCATATTCAAATAAGAAACATTAATATTGGCATCATTCACTTGGAAAAATATAGATGAACTACCATATAGTCGACCAATAATTCCGTTCTTTAATTCTACTTTTCGGTAACGAGCTTTTTCAGGTTCAGGGGTAATGTTACTTGGGAAGTAAGCTCTAATAATGAGATCAATCTTTTCGTCTTTATTTTTGGAACCTGTATGAAAGACAGCCACTATTGTTTCTCCATCATTATTCATATCATGTATCCTTACTGATCGAAATTCTTTTGCTTCGAAGGGCGATTTTCGTGGTAATATCATCTTGAATGGAAGGGCATAAATTGAAACTCAACCATATAAAATAACATGATTTACTAATATAATGAAAAAGATGAAAGCGCTTCTTGTAAAAAGGAGCGCTTTCTCTATCCTATCTTAGTGCACCAAAGGGAAGAAAAGCATGAACTCCTTTTGAAGTATTTACAATTTGTGTGATTCGTAAGTCAACGACCAAGGAAGCATATGCATAAGCCTCTGATCGAGAAATACGGTATAAGCATGATATAAATTGTAGCATGTCATCAAGAGCTATCCACATCGCTTCTTCAAGCTTCTCATGAAATGCCATTGTAATCCATCCATTTTTTGTTTTAGCTATTGGTCTTTGTATTGGAAAATCGTCTAGGACTGTAAATGTTAAACTAACTTTTTCCATAGGACATTCTAATGCGGGGCCACTAACTTCTCCATCACCCTGCACAGCATGCCCATCTCCGGTAGAAAACAGTCCGCCCTCTACCTCAATCGGTAAAAATAATGTACTACCTGCTTGTAATTCCTTACAGTCAATATTTCCTCCCGTCGCCCTAGGTGAAATGGTTGTATGTTTTCCTGGTATAGAGGGAGGCATTCCCATAATTCCCATGAAAGGATTTAGCTTTACAGTAAAATCAAAATCTCCAAATTGACTTTTTCCAATCATTTGATTAATATCTAATTCAAAATCTAGTATCACTTCTTTTTCATCGACCATTCCTAGTTTCTCATTCCAGTAGCTCGGAAATCCCCCTGCTGAAGTCCATCCCCATGAGCTAGGTATAATTTCATTAATCTTAATCTCTAAAGTTTGACCTGGCTTTGCATCCCTAATATAGACAGGACCGATTAATGAATGACCAAATTGTTTAGGCATCCGGTGTGGTTGAACATCACTGAATCTTTTTCTAGGTTCCCTTAATACTTTCCGTTTCTCGGCACCCCACGCACTATCTAGTGTTTGAAAATAAACTGTATCTCCTGAAGCTATTTCTAATGCGGGTTCTAAATCTTTACTGAAGAAGCCGTGTAGTGACGTTGAACTTGGGTTTAATTGGTGGATATTTGGCATAAGTGAAGACCTCTTTTCAAATGCTAGAATTGTAATTTCCCAATAAACTCTAGTTCTGATAGATCTTTAGAATCTACGGCACCGTTCATAATTTCTTTCACATCATTCAAAGTCTCTTGAAGGCTAATAGCTTCGCCTTGCTTTTTCGTAAAGGGCTCGGCAATATAAAAAGGCTGAGTTAAATATGCTTCAAGCTTTTCTCCTCTTCGATATGTTTGTAATTCTGATGTTGGAATTCGTTCAATCCCGCTAACATTCACTAATGAACGGAGTTCCCGATAGCGGCGAAGAAGTTTTAGTGCTTTTTGCTGAATTGTGAAGTGTTCCTGTTCTAAATGTGCTCCTTCGAGAACAGATGATGTTGAACTTAGAGGATTAACGGCTGGATAGCGATGTCTTGCTGCTAGATCAGCATCGAATTGCCATAAGGTTTCAAGTGGCCCATAAGGTAAATCTTCATCAACAACTTCGCCTGTCAAATCAACGAGGAAGGTTGTAACAGAATGAATTCCTATCCCTTGAAGATTCTCCTGAAGTTGTTGGATGCCTCCTGTGATCACATGGGTTCTGTCTGCAACGAACATAATATCTTGGTCTCCACCAATATTCGCAATCCTATCATACGTTTCTTCAATTGTGCTTGTAATGAATTCTGCATTTTCAGCAAGATCATTTAATCCTTGGTATTCACCTTCAGGCATTAAAAGGATTGTTTTATATGCTTCATTCTTTAATCGATAGAGTAATTCTGCTAATACAACGAGCTGCCCCATTCCAGGACGCGCAACCAAACCGACAGTACCTCCTTTTGCTAAAGGAGCAAATAAATCTAAAGCTTTGATTTTGGTTTCTATCATTTCAATTTTCTCCCCTCTAATAATTAATTCATCCAAACTGCAATCGGCTAATGATGCTAATGCCACTACAGTTCGAACCTCAGCTCTACCAACAGGGATTTTTCCCGTGCATAGGTTAGAGACGGTAGCTGGTCGCAAGCCAACTTGTCGGGCTGCACTTGTTAGATTCGGTACTTTCCTGCGCAATAAACTTACATTTAATCTTAAGTCATCCATTTTTTCCATAATTCACCTCCTTAATTCTATATAGTAAATTAAATGGCGCAATATTGCAACAAAATTACTCTTGGATTTAATTTTAATTACTCCGTGAAGTAAAAAGGGGAATTAATTATAATCAAGAAAGAAGAGCATTAATAAGGATGGGCTATCTCTTTTTTCGTTAAAGTTTATTGTGCTCCCTCAATTAGATTCGATTATCTTTTGAATACTCACTTATTCGCAGGATTTCAAAAAACTTGAAAGAACATAGGGGATTGAGTTTTAAATAATTGGGCTACATGAAGGCGTACTTAAATAAGCGAGGTAATATGGTTTTAGGTTGTGGGAATCTTCAAGTCATTGCAGATTTAATAAAAGGGGAAACAGTTCTTGATCTTGGCAGTGGTGGGGTTTTGATTGTTTTCTAGAATCTATCTCCTAATAAACAAAGGGTGTTTCATGAGGCATATCGAATGTTAAAAGAAGGGGGGACCAGCAATATCTGATATCATCATGACAGGTACTTTACCAGAAAAACTACAATAGCTTCTCGTTGAAACTAAAAACGAATCTGCATTAAAACTTTATAAATCTGTTGGATTTGAGATTAAAAAAAAGAAAAAAGATATTGGATTAATATATAAGGGGGATTCCAGTCGAATGAAAGCTTTAACCGAATTTGAAAATATACTAAAAAAAGACAAAGTTGACAGCGTCCTTGTCCAGAGGAATAATGCTGTGATATTTGAATATTATCGAAACAAAAAAATGAAAGAAAAACAACATAAAATATATTCTGTTACAAAAAGCATCTTATCAGTAATGATCGGGATTGCGATAGACAAGGGGTATATCGAAAATGTTAACACACCAATAATTAATTACTTTCCGGAATTTAATAAAGATAAAGAAAATCAGAAAATCACAATCAAGCACCTGCTGACAATGACTTCAGGGTTACACTGGCCGGGTAATAGTGGTATGATACCCAGCAAAAATTGGGTAAATTTTGTACTTCAGCAGGCCATTGATAATCCTCCTGGAAATGAAATGGTCTACAGTTGCGGTTCTTCACAATTGTTAAGTGCAATCTTACAAAAGACCACTGAATTAAATATAGAAGTCTTCGCCAAAAAGTATTTATTTACGCCTCTAGGAATAACAGATTATAAGTGGAACCGTGATCCTCAAGGTATAGCCATTGGTGGATTCGGATTAACGATGAAAACGGTTGATATGTTAAAAATCGGTACGCTATATTTAAAAAATGGAGTATGGAAGTCCAAACAAATCGTACCCTTTCACTGGGTTGAGGAATCTACAAGTCCCAAGGTCGAAGTTGATGAGGTGACTTCATACGCATATCATTGGTGGAACATAACATCCGATAATCAAGTAGGTAGGATTTTTTTGGCGACTGGACATGAAGGACAGTATATTATTGTCGCACCTGACTATCAATTGGTAACGGTTTTCACAAGTAGTATTAAAGATGATGCAACAAGACCTTTACAATATTTTAAGGACTATTTATTGCCTTATGCCGACAGTCAGTAAGTGCTTTTTCAGTCTCCATTAGCCTAGTATCTAGTTAATAATTGTCTCTTTTTTTATTCGACTAACTGGTGCGTTAGTTGTGCGAAATGTTTCTGGCTTAAATTGAGATTGGTAACAATACTCAGGTAAAGGTCAGACAGTTCCTGTCGGAACTGAAGGATTATATCGAAGAGCCAAATGATGGGGTAACGCCCTGAAGG
>JAEWDX010000007.1 GCA_023389895.1 Bacillota bacterium | reverse complement strand
TTATAACGGGCTCCTTAGTGGAGATATCCAGTGAACAAGATGTCCAAAATGCGTTTGTTGCTCACGTAAATATGAAACTACTGTGGGACAACCACCATCGCCATATTTTTCTCTTGGTCGGCTGTTTTTCTGCGATTTTTTGTGCTAGTATGATAAATAACTAACTAACACATTCCTATCAGTCAGAAGTGTGGAAATATCGCCAACATGAGAAGGATTGTACAATATTTACTAATTAAATCAGCCGTTATAATTTAATTAATTCATTCGGCGAATAAGGGTGAAAGCGGTTTAAATTGAGGTGAGAAATTTTGATTTGTATTAATAATGTTTGTTATGAAATTATTGAAGAAAATCGAGACGGCTTTAACGAGGAAGCATTTCGTGGTAGATATAGCGATATTTTAACAAGATATGATTATATTGTCGGAGACTGGGGATACGGTCAATTAAGATTGCGTGGTTTTTTTGATGATCAAAATCAGAAAGCAACCTTTGATACGAAAATAAGTACATTAACGGAATATTTATATGAATTTTGTAATTTTGGCTGTGCCTATTTTGTCGCCAAAAAAATAGGTAAATAACTGTAAAAGGGTGCCGTGAGTCAGTTTTTCTGACATTTCGGCACCCTCTTTCTTGAAGAAAATTCGCATATATATCCGCTACTCTATTTGTTGCCGTTCTGGCTCTGAACCATCCATTTGTCGGGGCGGCATTTTATAGTAGGGATTTTCCACGTTATTAAAGGCACTATATACTTGCTGCCCTTCATTGCTTGGAAGAGCATTCTCGATAGGCTCATTAGAATTCTTTGGTGAACCATAAGCTCCCTCAGGCATTTCTTCTGCCAAAAGGAAGTTTTTATATTTTGCAACATTGGAAAAATCGGAATGGCGATCCTCTTTACTCAATACAAACACCTCATTGAAATATTTTTTATTATTATTTACAAATGAGGTAGGGATAACCGCTTTAAAATTTAGAAATTCCCCATCATGTTTCCATTCTCTAATAAAACTTAAATTAATTCCATTAAGAAATCACGCAGTTCTGCTGCATCCTCTTCTTCTAATTGAAAGGCATATTCTAAATACCCCTCTTCATTTAAATCATCAATTCCAATAATGGCAAATCGATTTCCTTGAATATCAAGAACAACTTGTTTTCCATAGTATCTATCGGATTGCATAATAGCTAAGTCAAAACGCTGATTTTCTCCAACAAAGCTTACGAATCGTGTTTTCGTTTCGACTATATCATCATATAAGAAAAATCGTTCAGTCATGTTATTTCCTACCCCTTATTTTCTTCATTTTTGAAGTGAGAGTGCCGTTTAGTCCCACCTTATCAGTTTACCAAAGTCAATGACAGAACTCCTAATTTCTTTCGTTTTCGAGAAAAAATAGCTGATAAATATTACCGTTAGAGGGAAATTTCAGCTTTATTTATGGTAAAATAACGATATATTTTATACTTGCATCTGAGAGGAAGGATTCATATGGCCCATCAAAGCAGTAAAGCGTTTTCTGGCTATTATAAATGGCTTAAATTTTTCTTGCCAACAGAGAAGCTACGTTTTTATCCACCACAATTTATCCTCCGCAACCCAATTGTCAAAGGGGTGAAAAATGCTTTTGAAAGTGGCTATGAAGTAGCAGTTGTCGTATTCAATATTAAAAATTTATATGAACTTCCTGACCAATTAGGGACACAAGGATATGCGAAATTTATCGCTTTATTAAAAAAAAATTTTCGAGAGATCATCGAGAAAGAATTTGGCAAAGATGATATTATTGCCCTCCATGATTATTCGAGTGACGGGTTAACTTTTCTAAAAAAAGTTGATCATAGTCGCCATTGTGTAACAGAGATAGATAAGAGAATGAAGAAAATCGTCAGAGAGGTTGAGAAATGTTTACATATTCAAATGCCTCATGTACGCCCGCTTTTCGATACGGGCTATATGTTTATTGAAAAGAGGCATTACTCGATTCAAAAGGCCATTATGAAAGCACAGCAGCAAGCGCTGGCAGTGGCTGAAAAACGAGTTCAGTCGGAGTTTAATGAAATGCTCTATGCGGTTAGCAAAATAGTCGCCCAAAAGGATATTAGAATGCTTGCTCAGCCAATTATCGATGTTGCGACTGGCGAAGTTCGCGCCTGGGAGATGCTTACAAGAGGTCCTAGAGGCACTGCCCTAGAAAGTCCGCTACAATTGTTCTCGGTTGCGAGGCAAACTGGGAAACTGTATGATTTAGAGCTGATTGTTTTCGAAAAAACACTTCAACAAATTGAAGATGTCGGCTGTAAACATGATATTTTTATTAATTTTACGCCCATTACATTAGGGCAAGAGCGTTTCATAAGAGATTTGAAAAAAATGTTAGCGAAATTTAATATTTTGCCGCAACAAATTACCCTAGAGGTTACAGAACGCGATTCAATTGAAGGAATGGAAAACTTACTATACAATATAAAGGTATTAAGAACATTAGGTTTTCGCATTGCGGTCGATGATACTGGTGCAGGATATGCCAGCTTACATTCGATTAGTGAAATCATGCCTGATATTATAAAAATTGATCGTTCTGTTATTCAGGATATTGATAAAAATTCTGTGAAAGAATCGATGCTAAAAGGGCTTCTCCTTATTGCTAAAGAAGCGGGTTCATTAGTTGTGGCCGAAGGAATTGAAAATAAAGATGAAGCTACCGTTCTTACAAGGAATCATGTTGACTTAGCGCAAGGATATTTTTATGCGCGTCCAAGCGATTTATATAGTAGTTTAAAATCATCATAATGGGTTAAGGTGAAGGATAGCCGTTAAGGCGTCCAAGCGAATTAATTTAGAGGTGAGGAAATGTATTTCGTAGATCGGGAAAAGATAGAAATCATCCTTCAATTCTTGGAGCGGAAATTCTCCCTTTTTGAGGAAATAAAAGACTGGGATTCACTCGTTGGAAAAGCGGCATTAGAGCGAACTTGTCATATTATTATTGAAGCTATCCTAGATGTTGGCAATTCGATGATTGATGGCTTTATTATGCGCGATCCAGGGAGTTATGATGATATTATTGATATTCTTGAAGATGAAAAGGTTATTGATGCTTCATTAAGTAAAAGCTGTAAAGAGATCATTAAGTATCGTAAAATGCTTGTGCAAATGTATACAGAAATTGATCATGCTGATGTTCATGAAGCATTCAGTAAGCATTTATTGATGATGAAGCAGTTCCCTGAAAAGGTTCGTACTTATTTAGTGAATGAGCTTGGTCCTGTTACGGCATTTCGAAATTAATACAGCAGTAGTGTAGCGGAGATTGCGTGAAAGGATGGTGAGTTCAATGCTTGTACATCCAAAGTCAACAAAGGCCCACATTTTGAGTCTTTTAAAGACTTCTGAAGGACTTTCAATTACAGAGATCGCTGCAGAGCTAGATATAACGGATATGGCAGTTAGGCGACATATCCATTCACTTGAATTGGATAACCTCATAACATCAGTCATGAACAGGCAAACGAAAGGCCGTCCATCTAAGCTGTATCAGCTATCTAAAGCGGGGGAAGAATTATTTCCGAAAAAATATAAACAATTAACTATTGAAATTTTGCATGAATTGAAGGCTGCTGGTCAGGAAGCTTTAATTGGTGAATTATTCACAAAAAGAAAAAGGCGGCTTGTTGAAAAATATAAATATGAAGTAACTGGACTTTCCTTTAATGAAAAGTTAAAAATCTTGAAATCCATTCAAGATGCAGAGGGATTTATGTCCGAAATCATGATCGAAAATGGGGTTGTTCATTTTAAGGAATATAACTGTCCCTATGCTGAAGTAGCTAAGGAATTCCGCCAAATTTGTGCATCCGAGAGAGAGCTAGTGAAGGAGTTTCTACAAACAGATGCAGTTAAAGTTGAATCCTGCATGGCTTTAGGAGGCAGCTGTTGTCACTATGTTATTAAGTAAAAGGAATAATGTAACACCGTAGTTGCAGCAAGGAACAAGGCGCTTGCGCTTTTCTAATATGGAGTGATCAAGTTGAAGAAATATAAAGGGTATTTAATTGATTTAGATGGAACGATGTATCGGGGAACAGAATTAATTCAAGAAGCGGTAGGATTTGTTAAAAAACTGCGTGAATTAAATCTCCCTTATCTTTTTGTTACGAATAATTCCTCACGTACACCTGCCCAAGTAGCTGCTAAGCTGCAGCAATTTTCAATACCGGCAGAACCTCAGCAAGTATTTACAACGAGCATGGCAACAGCAAACTATATTTTTGAACAGAATAAGGCTGCTTCTGCTTATGTGATTGGTGAAGAGGGGATAAAAACTGCTTTAGCAGAAAAGGGAATTACTGAAGCAGGGGAGCATGCTGATTATGTTGTTCTAGGCATTGATAGAGAAATCACTTATGAAAAGCTTACGATCGGTTGCTTAGCTGTTCGAAATGGGGCAACCTTTATTTCAACAAATGGAGATATCGCCATCCCGACAGAGCGCGGGCTACTTCCTGGAAATGGTTCAATAACAGCAGTTATTTCTGTTTCAACCCAAACGAAACCTATCTTTATTGGCAAGCCTGAGTCGATTATTGTTGAACAAGCTTTAAAAATTCTTGGCACAAAGAAGTCAGAAACCATTATGGTTGGCGATAATTATGATACCGATATTTTAGCAGGAATGAATGCAGGGATGGACACATTGCTCGTTCATACTGGAGTGACAACTGCCGATTTATTAAGGGGTTATGAGAAAAAGCCGACATATGTAATCAATACGCTTGATGAGTGGGTATTTTAGCTTTATCCGGCTTGTGATTTTTAATTATCAATAAAAGCCCAAGAATGTGTAAAATGAAACTGACATTCTCGGGCTTTGTTTTTTAGGAGTCCTTTTTTCGGACGAAATTAACTACCTTTACATAGTTCCTTCTGCTCTATGGGCAAGGCGGCTGGATGCTGCGGCGGCAATCGCTCCGACAATATCATCTAAGAAAGTATGGCATTTACCCGATGATTTATCATTCAAATCTTTCAAAATTCCGGGCTTTAATTTATCAATATAACCGAAATTTGTAAAACCGATTGATCCATATACGTTCACGATGGAAAGTGCCAACACTTCATCGACCCCGTATAATCCTTCATCTGTTTCAATAATATTTTGCAATGGTTCCTGTAGTTTTCCTTCCTCTGCTAAAACATCGAGCTGGATCCCAGTAATGACCGCATTTTGTACTTCTCTTTTTGAAAGAACACGTTCAACATTTTCACGACATTCCTCCAATTGCAAATGAGGGTGATAACTTTTTTGCAGGAAGTATACTAATTCCGCGATATCATCGATTTTTACTCCGCGATCTTTTAGCCATTTTCTCGCAGTTTGTTCAAGTATGGTTTGTTTTTCTTCAGCCATTTCCGTCACCTATTCCCGTCAATAATTTAAAATATTGTGCTGATATGGAGCCCATTTTTTTAAAATAGTGGGTAATGTTTCCTTTCATCATAGCTAACCTTTTGTCGATAATCAAGAAACTAACTCAAGTTTTCATCATGTGCCTCATATATATTTTCTTAAGAAGATTATGATAAAGAGGTGGGAAAATGTTAAAAATTCTTTTAGAAAATCGATATGGCATTCAAATAGATGAGGAATTTCAAATGGGTCAATATGAAGCAAGCAGGAAGAAAGGGCACTTATTTCTCTTAAAAAAAGTTGATGGGATGGAAGATGCAGTTTTAGAAGAACTTGTGATGCTTTCAAACCATCTCGTTCAAAATGGTGAGAAGTTTTGTAATGCTTTTTTGAAAACAAAGGATGGAAAATCCATTTGTGACTGGAAAGAAGGCAAGTACTGTGTACTTATGAATGCCCAGAGTGGAAATCGAAAACTAACAAGTATCGGTCGAAAACTAGCTAAATTCCATTATCGTGGAAGAACCGTGGCATTTCCTGTTAATAAAATCAGTCGGATCGGTCAGTGGAAGCAAATGTGGGAATCAAGATTAGATCAAATGGAACAAGTTTGGAATGAAATGCTTTTTAAACCTCAAGAAAATGAATTTGAACAGATGTTTTTAGAATCATTTCCTTATTATCGAGGAATTGCGGAGAATGCGATTCAATATATTGTTGATACTGAGCTTGATGATGAGCCGACAATGACGGATAATGGCACGATTTGTCATGAAAGATTTACATCACAAGCATGGGGAAAATCATTTTTAATGAAAAATCCATTCGATTGGGTGTTTGATCATTGCTCAAGAGATTTAGCGGAATGGACGAGAGAGAAATATTTCCATAATATTAAGACCTATGAACCCGAGCTCAGACAGTTTATGAAGGATTATCAGAGTGTTGTTCCGCTATCTTCCTTTACATGGAGGCTTTATTTTGCAAGGAGTTTATTTCCACTTCATTATATCAATACGATCGAATCTCATTATCGGACGAATTCGGAACAGGAAAAGCGGCAGCTTGAGGAACAATTGCAGAAATTTCTCCAGCAATCAGACGATCATGAACGTTTTCTCGGAAGGTTTTATGATTTTGCTGAAGTGCCTGTTCATAAGTGGAAAATCCCTATTCTTGAATGGTTAAAAAAATAATGTTCAAAAAACTATTGTAATAGGAAGAAAACAACACTATAATGTCTACTATACAAAAACAATTGTACTTTCAGAAAGAACAACTTGAGAGGGGTATCGAAGTGAAGGCAATCTCCATCGGTTTATTAGGCTTAGGAACAGTTGGTTCCGGTGTTGTTCAAATTATTCATAATCACCAAGATAAATTAATACACCAGGTTGGCTGTCCCGTAAAGATTAAAAAAATTCTCGTTAAAAATCTTCATAAAGAACGAGCCGTTCCAATTGAACGAGAATTATTAACAACAGATGCTGAAGAAATGATCAATGATCCAGAAATTGATGTCATCATTGAAGTAATGGGTGGAATCGATGAAGCGAAAACATATATCAAAAAAGGATTAATAAATCGGAAAAATATTGTGACGGCAAATAAAGATTTAATGGCTTTACATGGTTCAGAGCTATTAACAATTGCCTCTGATAATGGCTGCGATCTTTTCTATGAAGCTAGTGTTGGGGGCGGGATTCCGATTTTAAGGAGTCTTGTAGACGGATTGGCGTCAGACAGAATTACAAAAATGATGGGGATCGTAAATGGTACAACAAATTTCATTTTGACGAAAATGAGCAAATATGGCAGTGCCTATGAGGATGTGTTGAAAGAGGCGCAGGAGCTTGGCTATGCGGAAGCAGACCCAACGGCTGATGTTGAAGGTTTAGATGCTGCCCGGAAAATGACGATCCTTTCAACGCTTGGCTTTTCGATGAAAATCGATTTAGCGGATGTGAAAGTGGAAGGGATCACGGAAATTACGGAGGAAGATCTTCAATATGCCCAGCAATTAGGCTACACGATGAAGCTTATCGGCATTGCCCATCGTGAAGGAGAAAAGGTTGAAGTAAGCGTTCAGCCGACATTACTTGCAGATACACATCCGCTTGCTTCAGTACAAGATGAGTTTAATGCTGTTTATGTATATGGAGAAGCAGTTGGTGAAACGATGTTCTACGGACCAGGAGCTGGCAGTTTGCCAACAGCAACGGCTGTTGTTTCTGATTTAGTTGCGGTCATGAAGAATATGCGTCTAGGTGTTAATGGAAAAAGTGCCGTTACGCCGCAATATAAGAAACTACTAAAGGAACCAAGTGAAATATACGCTAAATATTTCTTAAGATTACATGTTAAGGATGAATTAGGCGTATTTGCTAATATGACAGCGATTTTCTCTGAACATCATGTCAGCCTAGAAAAAATTCTGCAAATGCCATTAAAAGATAAAGAATTAGCAGAGATTGTTCTCGTTACTCATCAAGCTTCATTAAAGGATTATGAGGAAATTCTCGTTAAATTAAGTGATCTCCATGCAGTAAAACGGATAGAGAGTTCATACCGTGTAGAGGGGAGCGTAAATCAATGAGGTGGGAAGGATTATTAAAGGCATATAAAGAGTTTCTACCAATCAATGAAAATACGCCATTACTCACCTTGAACGAAGGCAATACGCCATTAATTCGGCTTGATAAGCTATCAGATGAATGGGGAATTGACCTTTATGTAAAGACAGAAGGTGCTAATCCAACCGGATCGTTTAAAGATCGCGGAATGGTTATGGCGGTTGCAAAGGCGAAGGAGGCTGGCAGCAAAACAGTCATTTGTGCTTCCACTGGTAATACGTCAGCTTCAGCAGCTGCATATGCAGCAAGAGCGGGACTTCGTTGCATCGTTGTAATCCCAGAAGGGAAAATTGCGATGGGGAAATTAGCTCAAGCTATTATGTATGGGGCAGAAATTATTTCGATTGAGGGTCATTTCGACGATGCTTTAGCAATCGTTCGAAAGATCAGTGAAACAGAACCTATTACTCTCGTTAATTCCGTTAATCCTTACCGCCTAGAAGGTCAAAAAACAGGGGCATTTGAAATTTGTGACCAGCTCGGAGGAGCGGCTCCAGATATTCTTGCCTTGCCAGTTGGAAATGCAGGAAATATTAGTGCTTATTGGAAAGGATTTAAAGAATATCATGAAATGAAGAATACAGGTCTTCCAAAAATGCATGGAGTTGAAGCAGAAGGAGCTGCGGCTATTGTGCACGGAAGGGTATTCGAAAATCCAGAGACAATTGCGACGGCGATTCGCATTGGCAATCCTGCAAGCTGGGCATTAGCAACTACTGCCATTAAAGAATCTCAAGGAAAGATTGACGAAGTAAGTGATGAGGAGATTCTATGTATGTATCGTAAGCTTGCGAGGGTAGAAGGAATATTTGCAGAGCCAGCCTCATGTGCATCATTAGCCGGTATTTACAAGCAGCTTCGCAATGGGGAAATTCCTCATAAAACAAGGATTGTCGCGATATTAACAGGAAATGGGTTGAAGGATCCGAATGTTGCGATTGATTGCAGTTTAAGTAAGCCTGTTCTTTTACCAAATAGTGAGGAAGCTGTGGCGAAGCATATTAAGGGAGTTGTCCATGTATGAGCGAAGAAGAGATGCTCATCATTAAAGTTCCTGGCAGCTCTGCCAATTTAGGACCTGGCTTTGATTCAATCGGTTTAGCTTTAAATCTTTATTTAACATTAGAAGTTGAGCGTGCTGATAAATGGGAAGTCATTCCTTTATCAGAGGAGCTCGCTGATTTTCCAAAAGATGAGCAGAATTTACTCGTTCAAATTGCGCTGGAGACGGCAGAAAAGTATGGTAAACAACTTCCAGGCTGCAGCATTCGGATGAGTAGTGATATTCCGCTTGCAAGAGGTTTAGGTTCAAGTGCCGCAGTTATAGTCGCAGGCATTGAATTAGCAGATGTTCTTTGTAATCTTAATTTAACGAGGCAGGAAAAACTTGTATTAGCAACGGCGATCGAAGGGCATCCAGATAATGTCGGGGCAAGTCTTTATGGCGGATTAGTCATCGGCTGTCAATTGAATGGCGAAGTTTATGCTGAGACTTATAGAAATCTAGAGCTAGAAGCAGTTGTCATCATTCCAAAAACGGAATTATTAACAAAGGATGCAAGAGATGTACTACCAGAGACCATTATTTATAAAAAAGCGGTACAAGCTGGGGCAATTGGCAATGTTCTTATTGCTGCTTTATTGAAAAGAGACTATTCGTTAGCAGGGAAGATGATGAAGGCTGATTTATATCATCAACCTTATCGAAAAGGACTTGTTCCACATTTAGCTATCATTGAAAAAGAGGCCCCTAAGTTTGGGGCATTCGGGGTAGCCTTGAGTGGTGCAGGTCCAACGGTGCTTTGCTTAACGGAACTAGGCAAAGGAAGGGCCGTTGTAGCTGGGCTATCAACTATCCTTCCAGAAATGGAATACCGTTGTCTGAAAATCGATCAAGTTGGAAGCACCATATCTTTTTCAAAGCAAAATGAAATTCGCTCCCGCTTACTTAATTCGTAGTAACGTAACGGCATAATTAAAAACTGACTCAAAAAAATCGTTACTAACGACCGTTTGAGTCAGTTTTTCGTAAGAGTAAGCATAAAGAAAGTCACCAGCGAGCTGTTCTTATAGAACAATTATTACTGAATGATTTCGAAAATGCTCGTGCTTTATTTAGAATACTTGCTCTACTTCAAGTACACCGGGAACCTCTTCTAATAATGCACGTTCAATTCCCGCTTTTAGAGTGATTGTAGAACTTGGGCAAGAGCCACATGCTCCTAATAAGCGTAGTTTCACAATTCCATCCTCAACATCAACTAATTCGCAGTCTCCTCCGTCACGTAGAAGGAATGGGCGCAATTTATCTAGTACTTCTTGAACTTGATCAAGCATTGCTATTTGTTCAGCCATTATAATCTACTCCTTTCTTAAATCTTATTATAATCATTATTATTACAAAAATCTATTTAAACAGTATGATTTTCAATTAAATGAGCAAAAGATAAGGTTAATACAGGATTTATATTGTAAAATAGAAATATAAGTTAATGAATAATACATCGTCTTTTGCAAAAGGAGGATATCATGAATCAGGAAATCGAAGTAATTATATATGGAGCCGAGTTGTTTTGCCCAAGCTGTGTAAATCTTCCATCTTCAAAGGAAACATATGAATGGCTTCAGGCAGCCCTGAGCAGAAAATACCTTGAACAGCCTTTTAAAATAACATATGTTGATATTTATAATCCGCCAGAAGATAATGAGAAGACAAGCTTTGCAAAAAGAGTCGTTGATGAAGATATGTTTTATCCAGTTGTTGTCATTGAGAACAACATCGTTGGCGAAGGAAACCCGAAGTTAAAAACAATTTATGCAGAAATGGAAAAGTACGGCTATCAGGCTGTTTAACGAGAAGATTCTACTAATCTGTAAAGAAAATAACTGATAACAAATGATAAAAATAAAGGTCAATTCTCTTTTACTTTATGAGAATTGACCTTTATCTAAAGATAAGTATGAATTTTTGAAGTTAGAGAACTGTCTAGCTTCAGCGCCTAGCGTCTAGTGGACAGGACGTGCTAGTGCAGACGTTGCCACAGGATAAGGAAAGCTCCGTCAGGGATTCATCGTACGACTAAAACGAATGTTTTAGGAGGATGTGGCGTACTTAGTCTGCCCTCCCTCTCCCTACGATAAGTCAACATCGACTCGTTTCCACTCGTTGTGTTTCCTATATCTCAGTCGAGGTCAGTCCAGTCAATACACCGCTGACCACTAAGGAAAGCCTCTACGAATAATCATCGCAGGAACAATCTGTTTTTTGATTGTTCCGAAGGCGCTTCCGCTTTTCTTATTACCCTCGATGATATTTATACATCCACAAAATGCCTGATTTTAAAATTCTGGCGACTCTACCGGTGATTGCTCGATCCGCTACAACACCAAAACCGTGTTTTTTACCTAAAGAGCCGAGAACACCTTTTAGCTTAATTTGCGGCATTGAAGCTGGAAGCTCTTCACCTTTCCACCGCTTCAAAAGAATATCGACTATTTGCTCAGCCTGTCCTTCTGCAAGCTGAGCACTCGGTGCATGGGGCAAGCTTGCACAATCACCAACTACATAAACGTGTTCATCTGTAGGCAGATTATGATGGATTGTTAAGACAGCCCTACCGACAGCATCTTTCTCTATATCCATTTCGCGAACGACTTTATTTGGCTGAATTCCAGCAGTCCAAACAATGGCATCACAAGAAATGGACTCATCATGATTATAAAGGAGATTTTCCTCAATGGCTGTAATATTGGAATGACTTATTATCTCAACTCCATGAATATCAAACCAATTTTCAACATATAAGCTTAGTCGCATTGGAAACGCTGATAAAATATGACTGCCGCGATCAAATAGCTTTATTTTTAAATCGGGTCGACTTTCATGAAGTTCAGACGCAATTTCCACCCCGCTTAAACCTGCACCAATAATTCCGACGACAGAGTCAGACGATAAGTTGTTTAGCGCTTCATATGTTGCTCTAGCTTTTTCAATTGTCTGGATGCCATATGTATATATATCTGCACCGGGAATATTATGGAATTTATCCTCACAGCCTAAGCCAATAACAAGATCATCGTAGGAAACAGGATTTTCATCCTGTAAAAGGACCTTTTTGTTATTCAAGTCGACTCCAATGATTTCACCGTATCTAATTGTTAGCAAAGGATCTTCTGGATAGGAAACCCGCACATGCTGATCTGAAATGGTTCCTGCAGCTAAGGCGTAATATTCGGTTTTTAAACAATGATAGGGTACACGATCAATTAATGTGATTGCCACATCTTCTGGAAGATTATTTGGTAAGAGCCTAGCAAGAATTCTCATGCCACCATAACCTCCACCAAGGATCACGAGATTTTTCATGACGATTTCCTCTCTTATGTCTATTCTGTAAGTAACTTTTATAATATGAAAATGTTTATAACTTATATCTCTTGAAAGTATATCGAAATTATAACAAAATAACAACTCTTCTTAGTGAGATATTGACAAACGGAAGGAGTCCACTTATTGGCCAGTCTGAAGATTATTTGTAAAAGTTGGCACGAAGTTGTTTATTAATATTGCGGATTTCAAAGAAAAAAGGTAGCATTACTACAGAAGGATGTAGAGGTGATTAGAAGTGATTAAGCCAGTCATTGAATTTTGCTCGAGCAATCTTGCGAGTGGGTCACAAAAGGCACTGGAGATATTGGAAAAAGACTCTGATTTAGACGTCATTGAATACGGTTGTCTTGGTTATTGTGGGAAATGCTTTGAAACACTTTTTGCCCTTGTAAATGGTGAAGTTATAACTGCTGATGAGCCAGATGAGCTCGTGAAAAGTATCTATCAATATTTAGAAGAAAATCCAATGTTTTAATAAATAAATTGAACCCCCTTATGGAATTTGAGTCCAAAAGGGGGTTCATCAATGCAATAAATAAACAAATATCGACCACTGAAAATAATAGGAATTCATTTGGTTAGCCAACTGTTAAGTGACCAACATGCGACTTTTCTAAATTTCCTGTACCTGTATATCAGCTTTTTGAGCTTCGCGGACTTCATACCATCGCTCTCTAGCCATCTCAATTATCCCTGTTTCAGTTGAGCTGCCTTGCTTTTCGATCACTTTTGAGAGAAACTTAACCGCTTGCCCTGTTTGATTCGTTCTTCTGGAAAACTCTCCAATTATATAAAGGATTTTTGTATCGGAGACCTGTGTACCCCGATAGTCATCGTTTAGGTAAGAGTCTAAATAAGCTTTTGTAGCAAGATTTAAAAAGCGTAATTCCTGCTCCTCATTTTGTAAACTTCGGTATATCCAAGCAATTCTGACATAAATACCTGCCATCGTAATCTGTTTTTCCTTCTTTAAATTGCCACAGTAAGCGGCTAATTTCAGTGTTTTAATAGCATCGGCAAGATTTCTTTTTTGTCCAAAATCATGTGGCACCCAATTATTGCATACCTTCATCATAATTTCATCGATTGCTCCTGGCGGAAAATAAGGAGTAAAATTATTTGATGAAGAATAGCCGCAATGTGGACAGACATTAATATGGTATAAAAATGGATTTGTTTCTTCAGAGGAATAGTTCGGACAATAATCTGTATCATAGCTTATAACTTTAATAAACCTTGAACGAAGCTTCTTCGTTGTAAAAGGTTGTTTGCAGATGATGCAATCATATTTTCTATCAAAAGTAGGTTCAACTTCACTCATGAATGACACCTCCTAGGCGAAAAGATTTTCTTAAATAAGAAATACCATTACTTTTATACTAGTATTATAACTGAACTGAGGATAAAAGTACTAAAAATGATAAATTCTCTTGCTCCGAGATTTGGCAAAGTGAAAAAATTGACTAATTTCAATTAGTTGAGGATACCTTTCTTTCTGTATATACTGATAGTAAGAATTACTTTAGAAAAATGGAGTTTCATTTTGTGGGAAGAGAATAGATAAAGGCATGTAATTGAAGAGTAAAAAGGAGGAAAAAGTGATGAGTAATATTGTTATTTTAACAGAAGCGGCTGCTTTACAGATAAAGGAAATGATGATGGCGAATGAAGAGGAAAATGCATTATTGCGTGTCTCTGTAAACGGCGGGGGCTGTAGTGGTTTATCATATGGAATGGGTTTTGACTATAAAAAGGGGGAAAATGACAACGAATTTGAGCAGCATGGAATCCAAATTCTTGTTAGCAAAGAAGATGCCGCAATTCTGCAAGGTACAAATATTGATTATAAACAATCGATGATGGGTGGAGGATTTACAATTGATAATCCGAACGCTATCGCCTCATGTGGCTGTGGCTCATCGTTTAGAACGGCGGCAAATTCAGGTACTCCTGAAAATTGTTAAGCAAAAAGGGATAATATCCGATAAGTGGTATTTCGGACCGAAAACTAAAAAAAGCCAAAGAATGCTGTGAAATCAACATTCTTTGGTCTTTTAATTTCTGCTTTTCTAATTAATTAAACATTGAACTGCTGTGTAATGGTTGAACTTTTGCTTTTGGATCGATATATGACTTTGCGTTATTAACCGCTGTTGGTGCTTCGCCAAAGCCGCAAGCAATGAGCTTAACTTTTCCATCATAAGTACAAATATCCCCAGCTGCATAGATGCCTGGAATATTTGTTTCCATTTTTGAGTTAACGATGATGGAATTCTTTTCAATTTCAAGTCCCCACTCTTTAATTGGTCCTAGAGATGAAACGAATCCGTAATTGCAAATAACGGCATCGACATCAACTGTGACTTTCTCTTTGTCATTCACACCTTCAAGGACTACTTGTGTAATACCGTTTTCGTCACAGATTAATTCAGCTGGAACATAAGGTGTTTTAATATCTGCCTTTGAGTTAAGTAAATTTTCAACGCTATGCTCATGAGCACGGAATTTATCACGGCGATGAGCAATTGTAACTTTTTCAGCGATCGGCTCGAGCATTAATGCCCAGTCAACTGCAGAGTCTCCGCCACCAAAGACAATTACCTTTTGCCCTGCGAATTGATTTAAGTCCTCAATAAAGTAGTGAAGGTTTTTCCCTTCATATTGGGTAGCGCTTTCAATCTCTAGACGACGAGGTTGAAATGCACCATTTCCAGCTGTAATGATGACTGTTTTTGTATAATGAATTTCTTTATCTGTTGTTAATTTAAAAATGCCATCATCTTGTTTTTCAAGCTTCTCGACTGATTGCTCAAGTGCAATAGCAGGGTTGAACTTTGCCATTTGCTCTTTTAAATTGTTGATCAACTCTTGGGCACGAACTTTTGGAAAACCAGCAACGTCATATATGTACTTTTCTGGATATAAGGCTGATAACTGACCACCAAGCTGTGGTAAGCTTTCGATTATTTTTACAGAAGCCTGTCTCATTCCTCCATAAAATGCGGTGAACAATCCAACAGGACCGCCGCCGATAATTGTGATGTCATAAACTTTTTGATCTTCTTTCACGCCAAATCCCCCCATAATGTAAGTGCAATTCCATTCTATATAATAACATAAATTAGAGTAAAGCTCACTCTTTCCTTGAAAAGAATATGAATAGAATGAATTATAAAAAGAAAAGTTAAATTTAACAAATTCTCGAATGCGTCCGTGATAAAAAATGGAAATGCAATCAAATTATTCATTATGGATCATGGAAATCGTTTTTAAATATATTCGCTTACTAAAAGATTAAATTTTCAAAACAAGTTTTCCCTGTTTTTAAACTTGAAAAATAAATAGAAAAAGAATAAGATAGATTGTAGATAATGTTAAATTTTTGTGACAGATTTCTTAAATTTTTTTGACATCTCTAGTGAATAACAT
>JAEWDX010000362.1 GCA_023389895.1 Bacillota bacterium | reverse complement strand
TGCTTATGCATATAATGATTAAAAAATCACGACTCATTCATTGATTGAGAGGATGGAGGATATGGGCGAGCGAAAAAAAGCAAAATACAACATCGGTGATACAGTCGTGATCACAATTTATGGAACGGTTGGAAAGGTTACGAATGTGAAATGGATAGATGGAATGTATGTTTACGAGGTTAATAAAAATGAAGGTCTCTATATGGAGTCTAGCCTGCAATTATTATCCGAATTTGCTGACGAAGTAATGGAAAAAGAACATATAGATATTGAATATAAATTTTTTTTCGGTGATTTAGTAAAAGTAAAGGGGTTTGATCCAGATTTTTTTAAAATCCTTGGGTTTAGAACGGAAATCTGGCGTTATAAAGAAA
This sequence comes from Bacillota bacterium, assembly GCA_023389895.1. Classification (GTDB taxonomy): domain Bacteria; phylum Bacillota; class Bacilli; order Bacillales; family Cytobacillaceae; genus Cytobacillus. Next base: position 6,512 of record JAEWDX010000362.1, on the reverse strand, counting down.
ATGCTTGGGAGGATGTTATTTACGAGCTTTCACGAGTGAGTGATGGAGAATGGCTAGAAGCGGGTGAAGAGGAATTAACATTCATAGCTGATGCAGAAAGTGCAGATGCATTTATCCAAAAACAAGGATTACTTAATTTACTTAATCATAATGAGGCGCTGTCAAATCCATTAAAGAAAAAGGCATTATCTTATCGTAAAGTAGAAAGGGAAATATTGATGAGCATGAAGAAGAAAAAACAGTTAATTGATGGGATGTTGGATTTATATAATGATTATCGGCTTCTTTATGAGATGTTTCAGGATGATGAATACAAACAAATCATGCGCGTTGTTTTAAGAAATCTAAAGACTGTCACAAACAATGATGACAAAGAGAATGTTTGAATTTTTTATAATAGGCTAAACTGAACGATCATATAAATAAAAAAGGGAATACCGAGCATTAAAATACAATAGAACATCTTTCTCAAATGTTCAGAATATTTAACGATGATGATACTATCCTCATTATTCACGTTTTCTTTTATTGCAGCAGTTATTTTCAAATTCATGATTACTCCTCCAATTGTTTTCTGTTTTTATCCAATATATGTTTGTCCTATCCTCAAAATGATATTAAAGTGTCTCATTTCTTTCTTTTTGCATGAAAAAGCAGTAAACAACATAAATTCACTACAAAGGAAAAGGAGGAGACCCACAGTGAGAGAAATTGAGGTTTTTATTGATACGGAAGAAATTGCTGAATTTTTCTTTCATGAGTTAACAAGGAGAGGATATGTTCCTGCCGAAGAGGAAATTGAGGAATTAGCTGATATTATGTTTGAGTATTTATTAAAGAAATGTATTATTGATGAAGATATAAATGAGGAGTGAAAATGGCGATAAAAATCGTCATTTTTTCGTTATTTTTCTTATCCGACTTGATGTTTTATATATACTAGCTTAATATGGTATAGTTATAAAAGGATTATTACATATTAATGGAGGTTTTCAATAATGAGTATCCATATTGGTGCAAAAGAACATGAAATTGCTGAAACAGTCCTTCTACCTGGAGATCCACTTCGGGCAAAATACATAGCAGAGACATTTTTAGAAAACGCAAAATGCTATAATGAAGTTCGTAATATGTTTGGATTTACTGGAACATATAAAGGACATCCAGTATCTGTTCAAGGGACAGGGATGGGTGTGCCATCAATATCCATCTATATTAATGAATTAATGGATAGTTATAATGTGCAGAAACTAATTCGTGTAGGTACATGTGGTGCGATTCAGAAAGATGTGAACGTCCGTGATGTAATTCTTGCGATGAGCGCCTCCACTGATTCACAAATGAACCGAATAACGTTTGGTGGACTTGATTACGCACCTACAGCGAACTTTGATCTATTGAAAAAAGCGTATGATATGGGTTTAAATCATGGTTTAAATCTGAAAGTAGGGAATGTGTTAACAGCTGACCTATTCTATAATGATAATGCTGAATTAGAAAAATGGGCGAAATATCAAATCCTAGCTGTCGAAATGGAAACAGCTGCATTGTATACATTAGCAGCGAAATTTGATCGTAAAGCCCTATCTGTTCTAACCGTAAGCGACCATATTCTTACTGGTGAAGCAACAACTTCGGAAGAAAGACAATCTACATTTAATGAAATGATTGAAGTTGCTTTAGAAGCAGCGATTAAAGAATAATGTTTTAAGAGGGGCTGTCCAAGCGATTATAAGTGCTTTGCACTTTAAGGTACGGACAGCGCTTTTCTTTTTTGTTTTTGTTATAAAATGAAACAGGTAGCAGTTTAATAAGATAGGTGGAAAAAATGAAAAAGGTATTTATGTTATTTGCAATTGTTAGTCTCATGCTTGCAGGTTGTAGTCAGCTTCAACCTTTTATGGAGAAAATTCCATTTTTTCAAAAAGATGCTCAGCCGAAGGAAAAGGTGGAGCCTGCCGAAAAGCCTCCTAATGAAAGGAGCGAAGAAGGAAAGCAGGAAGAGAATAATAAAGAAGAGCCGAACCCTTCAAATGAAGCTGTCCCTACACTTAATGCGTCATTTTTTAACGAAATAAAAGTTGTAAATGGAAAAAACATTATTCAAAATCCAATGAATATAATGGTGCTAGTAAATAAGGAATACAGCTTGCCTGACGGGTATGCTCCTGATGATTTAGTTCGTCCAAATGTTCTATTTTCATTCGGTAATCAAGATATCGAAAAAAGCTATTTGCGTAAGGAAGCGGCGGAGGCATTAGCATCCTTATTCAATGAAGGAAAAAAATTCGGGAATGATTTATTTGCTGTGTCAGGCTATCGTTCTTACGATCGGCAAGTAGCTGTCTTTAATGCTGAAGTGAGCAAATATGGGGAAGAGAAAGCGATTCAAGCAGTGGCAATTCCTGGTAGCAGTGAGCATCAAACGGGTTTATCTATGGATTTGTCGAGTCAAAGTGCTAATTTTGAGCTTTCAGAACAATTTGGCGAAACAGCTGAAGGAAAATGGATAGCCGAAAATGCACATCGATTCGGTTTTATTCTTCGCTATCCGAAGGGAAAGGAAGCAATAACCGGCTATAAATATGAGCCTTGGCATTTTCGCTATGTAGGTAAAACAGCGGCAACTGTTATTTATGAAAAACAATTAACATTGGAAGAGTACTTTAAAATGGTCCAAAAGATTTAAGGGATGACTCGAATAATTTTCTTTGTTATTTTTAGCAAAAAAATGGTATTCTAATCTGTAAGGATTTTACTAGATTTTACTGGTTTATGAAAGTTGGTGAGACGATTGGAAGAAGAAAAAATCGATCAGGAAACAGCTGAAAAGCAATCAAGCTTAATTCGAATGAAGAAGTTTAATTTTATTATGGTTGTATTTGTCATTATTTTTCTCTCTGTGGGCATAACGACCTTTGCGCTTTCATTTGGTAGCAAAAAAGTAGTTTCAGTTAGTGAAGATCGGCAAGAATTTAGTAAGCTCTATGCAGCTTATGACTCATTGAAAAACTCCTATTTTAAGGACATTGATCATGAAGCGTTAATTAATGGGGCTATAAATGGAATGGTTGACTCTTTAGATGATCCATATTCAGATTATATGAGTGTAGATGAGGCGAAAAGTTTTCATCAGAGTATTTCATCTTCCTTCGAAGGCATTGGGGCCGAAATTCAAGAAAAGGATGGCTATATTGTCATTGTTACACCGATAAAAGGCTCTCCTGCTGAAGTTGCGGGCTTAAAGCCCAATGATAAGGTTCTGGAAGTTGATGGAAAAAGCATCAGAGGTTTAAGCTCTACTGAAGCTGTTATGAAAATTAGAGGTGAAAAAGGAACAAAGGTAACTCTTTCCATACAGCGTTCAGGTGTTGATGAGGTCATAAGTGTACCGATCATTCGTGATACGATTCCGATCGAAACGGTCTATGGAGAAATGCTTGCAGACGGAATTGCGAAAGTACAAATTACCTCCTTCTCGGAAAATACGGCAAATGAATTAGTAGAAACATTAAATGATTTAAAATCTAAAGGAATGAAAGGCCTTATTTTAGATTTGCGCCAAAATCCTGGTGGATTATTAGATCAAGCAATTGATATTTCAAGCATGTTTGTTCAAAAAGGGAAAACTATTTTTCAAATAGAAGATCGCGATGGAAATCGTAATGAAGTGAAATCTAAAGGGGCACATAATCCGGGTGTTGCACTAGTTGTTGTTGTTGATAAAGGAAGTGCAAGTGCCTCAGAAATATTGGCTGGAGCTGTGAAAGAATCTGCAAATATTCCTCTTGTCGGAGAGAAATCATTTGGGAAAGGGACAGTACAGCGTGCACAAGAATTTAATGATGGCTCTAATATGAAGTTTACAACCGAGAAATGGCTCACACCAAACGGAAACTGGATTCATCAAAAAGGCATCGTTCCAGATTATGAAGTAGCATTGCCTGAGTATGCGTCTTTGCCATTTATTAATCCTGATGAGGAATTAAAGCTTTCTATGTCCTCTAGTTCAGTAAAGGCTGCTCAGCAAATGTTAATCGCATTAGGCTTTGATCCTGGCAGAGAAGATGGATTTTTTGATGAGAATACGAAGCAGGCTGTCGAATCATTCCAAAAAGCTGAAGGCCTTGAAGTTAACGGTATTCTGAAAGGGAAAGCAACGATGGCGGTAATGGATGAATTGCGAAACAAATTGAAAGAAAATGATACACAAATTTTAAAGGCGGTTGAAGTTTTAAAAAAGGAAATGGCAAAATAATTCATGAGGCACTTTCCGAATCGGGAGTGCCTCATTTATAATGCGGAAAAAATTTTTAGCTGATTGAAAGGATTAAATTTATGATGCAGACAGAAATCTATATTCTATCAGGGTTTTTAGGAAGTGGGAAAACGACACTACTTAAGCAAGTATTAATGGACGAAAAAAAGCAGGATCGTAAAGTAGCTGTGATGATGAATGAATTAGGAAAGGTATCCATTGATTCTGATGTAATTGAAGAGGATATTCCGCTTAAGGAGCTGCTTGACGGATGTATTTGTTGTTCAATCCAAGATAAGTTAGAGGCACAGCTTCAGGAACTTCTAATCGTCAATAAACCAGATGTCATCTATATTGAAACAACAGGTGCCGCCCATCCTGTCGAGGTATTAGATGCTGTTCTATCACCGTTATTTGCCGATAAAATGATTGTGAAAGGAATCATAACGATTGTGGATGGAAAGCGCTGGTTAGAACGAAAGCTTTTGTCCCCTCAAGTACAGCAACTTATTATTGAACAAGTTCGCCATGCTGATTTACTGTTATTAAATAAGATTGATGAGTTAACTGAAAATGAGCAGTCAAGGCTCCTCACGGAAGTTCAAGCTTTGAATTCACACGCTTTTACGATCTTAACGACCTTTGCGAAAGTGCCAATGGAGCAAGTTAGAAAGCTATCATCTACGAAAAAAGAGGGACTTACATCTTCCTATACAACCTCTGATCTCAAGCTTAGCACATTTGTTTATAAATTTACCTATTCAGTTGCGCAAATGGAATTTGAGAATTTTCTAAGGGAGCTCCCCGATTCGATTTATCGGATTAAGGGTTATCTTAAATTTCCCTCTTATACGTATCCGATTCTTTTTCAATTTTCTTATGGTATGCCATTGTATTTAGAAGAAAATATGAATTATCCGCTCAATCTTGTTTTTATTGGAGAAAATATAGATTGGGAGAAAGTAGAAAGACAACTGGAAAATTTAGAAAGAAAACAATGAAAATCGTGCATCAGGCACGATTTTTTTTGTATACATTTCCCTCATTTAAGGCAAACTTTTTGGAGAAGGCACTGAAAGATGGAATAAAAATTAACAGGAAATTGAGTGGGGAATATGAAGTCTTTGCTTACCGTTTTAATCGGATTAATGCTTGCATTTAATAGTCAAACCGTATTTGCTGACAGTGGTAAAAGTATGATTGAAATGCTTTCATGGGAGCAAGTAAATATAGTCGTCCCAAAGTATAGTAAATTTATTGTCTTTGATCTTGAAACGGGTAAACAGTTTCGTGTACAACGTCGTGCAGGAAGTAATCATGCTGATGTGCAGCCTTTGACCTCAAAGGATACTGCAATCATGAGAAAAATATATGATGGAAAATGGAGCTGGAAGCGAAGAGCGATCATTGTCATTCATGAAGATCGGAGGATTGCCGCATCTATGCATGGGATGCCACATGGAGCGGGGGCTTTAAAAAATAATTTTCCTGGGCATTTTTGCATTCATTTTTACGGGAGTACAACCCATCGAAAGAATTTCATGGATTTATCACATAAGTTAATGATTCTAAAGGCGGCGGGAAAACTGGATGAATATGTTGGAAATGCCAACCCATATGAAATAATCAATACATTTGTTGCTGGAATAAAGCAGCAAGATGAAAAAATTATCTCATCTGTCTCTTTACAATCAATGAAGTGGCAAAAGAAAATCGGAAAAGTTGAGAATATCAGTTTAAATCGTATGCCTATGCTGCCTGCTGAAGATTTCGAGGACGAATTAGCTACAGTCATTCCTGTTGAAATCGAATATATTTTGAAGAATTCTGGGAGAAGATATTTTAAAGGGGATATTCATTTAATTCGCTTTTCCCAAATGGATCCTTGGAAAATAAATAGCAGCAGATTTTTACAAGATTTTAGTGGCTGATTCAAAGATCCATCTCTTTCATGTTCGTTATAAAATTAACTGTGGGGAAGATGCCCCCCACAGTTAATAAAAAAATTACATCGAACCGAATTTTATAAATGTTCGTTCATCCTCAATTAACCCACATGCCGCACATTGCACTTTATAGGTGGGGCCATGATACGAAAGATGGAATGGACTTAAGTTCTCGCTTGAATACTCCTCGATGATATTTCCTGATTCGGGATCCATTTTTATCGATCTGGCAACTTGTTCAATGATATTAAAGCGACTGCGATTCGTTTTACAATTTGGACAGCAATAAGGTGTGCTCATAGTTATAA
>JAEWDX010000309.1 GCA_023389895.1 Bacillota bacterium | reverse complement strand
CTCAGTAGCTGCTGACCCGTTAAATTCGTCAATGCCTGTTCTGCCTGCTGGGCGACCCTAGAATTTGTTTCCTCTCCTTGGGTTAATTTCAATAATGCTGTCTTTAAATTCTGATGCTGTTGTTGTTCTTGCTCTGATTGATCGTTTTTCTGAAAAACAAGTGAGTTGGCAATGTCGCTATCATAGTTTAAGCCAAGTGAACGAACCATTTCAAACATTTGTCTTGCTGATGGCTCTTGATTCACATAGCCGCTTGTTGTCTGGCTATATTGCGCAAGCAGACTTCGCTCTGGTGTACGATTTTCAAATGCCATGCTCTCTTTATTAACGAAATGCATTATTTTTTGTTCTGTTGGTTTGAAGATAAGCTTGTCAATTAACGTTTTCACTTCATTAACAATTTTGCCTGCCTGAGCGTGATCGCCCTTTGCTAGCAGTTTCTTCGCATCCGCTAGCTGAGTGCTAGCTTGCATAAGCTGCTTTTCCGTTTTCATATCAGTAAAAAGCATCATTTCACTTTTTAAAATCGCATTGTCTAGCTTACTGATAGCAGTCTCTAGCATTTGTTTAGCTTGTGGATAGGCATTGTTTTTGAACGTATCGATTAAACGATGGACATTATCTAAATTCCGCGTAATCTCGCGTTTTAATTCACGGAAATCATGAGTTGCCTGTGCAAGCTTTTGCGTTATCTTTGTAACTAAAATATCCTTAGATTGAATTTGCATCGATTGTAAAAGTTCATTCGCATCATATTCGTCAGCTGTAAGCTGTTGGCTTTGCTGAGTTTGCTGGGATTGCTTCGGTTCAGTCTTTACTAAATCCTCCTGAATTTCCGTTAGTTCTTTTGTAAGATGCTGGCGGGCTGCTATTTCCCTGCCTTTATCTTGCAGCTGAGTCGCATGCTTAAGTGCTTTTTCAGCTCGCTCGATTGTGTTCATGTCAATATTGGGGCTGCTCGTAATTTCTTTTCTTATTTGGCTAAGTGCTTCTTCTAGACTTGCTTCCTTTTGTAATTGCTGTAAAACTTGCTTGATTGTTTCTGATGGTTTCGCTTCGGTTAATTTTATTGGTTGATCTTCAGCTTCCTCGTTGTTTAATGAGTTGGTTGGTTGCTGAGTATTAACGATTTGTTGTTGCTTCTGGCTCTCGTTGGAGCTTGCTGCATCCGATGTTTTCGCTTGTGATTCGTTTTGTTTTAGCGTCGCTTCCACTTGCTGCAACATTTTGATAAGTCGTTCACGGCCAGCTTGATCAAGTTGATTTGCTTGGTTCGCTAAACGTTCAATATTCCGTGAGACTTCTGGATCAAGATTTTTATTGTTGACGAGTTGCTCCTGAACCTTTTGTAGTGCCTTTTTCGGGTCAGGATCTGATTGTAATTGTTCACGGATTTGCTTAAGTGATTCTTTTAGTTCAGTCGCTTCGGCTGACTGTCTTGCTTGGGTTTCGGTTTCCTGCTTTGTTTGTTGCATTGTTTGGCTTTGTTGCTGTGTTGATTGGACCTGCTGTGTAGCTTGGGATTGCTGAGTTGGTTGAACAGGTTGTTTAGCTGAGTCATTCTGGGTTGATTGAACTGGTTGCTTGGCTGAGTCGCTCGGTGGCGATTGCACCGGTTGTCTTGAAGACTCGCCTGGCGTCGATGGTTGGCGACTCTCAATTTGCTTCAGCTCAACTTCCGCTTTTGTCAATGCCTGCTGAAGACGGTCTCGACCTACTGTTTCTTGACCAACCTGTTTTAATTGGGCTACTTCTTTCAATGCTTGTTCAACTTTTTGCGCTACTTCACGATCGATTTTTGGATTATTAACGACTTGGTTGCGAACTTTTTCTAGAGCCCGGTCTATATTTGGATCTCGTTGGATCTCTGCCTTCATTTCTTTTACGATTTCACTTGGGCGTGCTTCCGCCGTGCTTCCACTTTGTTGCGCCGATTGGGTTTGCTGGGTTGATTGAACTGGTTGCTTAGCTGAATCGCTCGGTGTCGATTGCACCGGTTGTCTTGAGGACTCACTCGGTGTCGATGGTTGGCGGGTCTCAATTTGCTTTAGCTCAACTTCCGCTTTTGTCAATGCCTGCTGGAGACGGTCTCGACCTGCTGGTTCTTGACCAACCTGTTTTAACTGGGCTACTTCTTTCAATGCTTGTTCGATTTTTTGCGCAACTTCACGATCGATTTTTGGATTATTAACGACTTGAGCACGGACTTTTTCTAGGGCTCGGTCTATGTTTGGATCTCGTTGGATCTCTGATTTGATTTCTTTTACGATTTCACTCGGGCGTGCTTCCGCTGTGTTCCCGCTTTGCTGCGTCGATTGGGTTTGCTGTGTTCCCTGTGATTGCTGTGTTGATTGCACCGGTTGTTTAGCTGAGTCGTTCTGGGTTGATTGAACTGGTTGCTTGGCTGAATCGCTCGGTGTCGATTGCACCGGTTGTCTTGAAGACTCACTCGGTGTCGATGGTTGGCGGGTCTCAATTTGCTTCAGCTCAACTTCCGCTTTTGTCAATGCCTGCTGGAGACGGTCTCGACCTGCTGTTTCTTGACCAACCTGTTTTAACTGGGCTACTTCTTTCAATGCTTGTTCGACTTTTTGCGCTACTTCACGATCGATTTTTGGATTATTAACGACTTGGTCGCGGACTTTTTCTAGGGCTCGGTCTATGTTTGGATCTCGTTGGATCTCTGATTTGATTTCTTTTACGATTTCACTCGGGCGTGCTTCCGCTGTGTTCCCGCTTTGTTGCGTCGATTGGGTTTGCTGTGTTGCTTGGGATTGCTGAGTTGATTGAGCCGGTTGCTTTGTTGAGTCGCTCGGTGTCGATTGCACCGGTTGTCTTGAGGACTCACTCGGTGTCGATGGTTGGCGACTCTCGATTTGCTTCAGCTCAGTTTCCGCTTTTGTTAATGCCTGCTGGAGACGGTCTCGACCTGCTGTTTCTTGACCGGCCTGTTTTAACTGGGCTACTTCTTTCAATACTTGTTCGACTTTTTGCGCCACTTCGCGATCGATTTTTGGATTATTAACAACTTGAGCACGGACTTTTTCTAGGGCTCGGTCTATGTTTGGATCTCGTTGAATCTCTGATTTGATTTCTTTTACGATTTCACTTGGTCTAACATCAACCGCCGGACGATTGGATTGACCTTCAATTTTTGCAGTATTTGGATTGTCCCCCACACGATTCATAACCTTTTGCTGTTCTGAAGTCGTTTGTTGGTTCACTTTTCCTTCGACTTTTTCCAATTCAGCTTGAGCTTCCGTTAAAGCATTGCTCAAGACATCTTTTCCTGTCGTAATCCGACCTTGTTTAGCCAATTTAGAAGCTTCTTCTACAGCATTGTTGACCTTTTCGATAATCTCTTTCGGAATTCTCGGGTTATTTATAACTTGATCTCGTATTTTTTCGATGGAGCGGATAATATTTGGATCTCTTGCCACTTCCGCTTTTAAATCTTTTACAAGATTTGATGGTTGGGTATCTTGACTAGTGACGGTACTCGTTGCTCTAGGTTGAGTGCTTGTTTGAACTGGCTGTTCATTTTTCGAAAGTTTCACTTCAGCCTCTTTTAAAGCTTGAATGAGACGATCCTTTCCGATTGATTGTAATTTTTCCGCATCAACTGCCGCTTGTTCGATTTTTTGTACTAGGTCGCGACCTATTTTCGGATTCTGCATAATTGTATCTCGTATTTGTTGAATCGCCTTTTTTAAATCAGGCTCTTTTTCTACGATTTCTTTCATTTTTCGAACAAGCTCACTCTCTTCGTTTGAGCTTGATGGCTGCCCAGCTTGTTTATTGCTTTCATTCACGGTGGCGGCAGATTCTTTCGCATTTTGTGATTCAGCTATTTTTACAGTTTCAACAGGTGCTGATTTCGTTTGCGTTAGCTGTTTTGCAGAATCTATTTGGGTCAATTTCCCCGATTCTACATGTGTTGGCTTTGATTGTTCCAGCTGTTTTCCGGCATCTGCACCCTTGCTATCATGCTTAAAGTCTGGATCAATTTCTTTTGCAATATCTGACAGCACTTGATTTAATGGCTTGCCATGGAGCGCTTCATGGACAGCACGAAGCTGAGGCTGTGTCGCCTCTAATCGCTTATTCGCTAATGCTTTTACCGTTTCAATTTTCGCTTCCAACGACCCGGTTGGTTTATCAATAAATGCTTTAAGATCGGTTACAATTTCTTTTGATAATGGCGAACCTTTGTCTAATAAGATTTTTACTGCTTGCTTTAAGCTTGCACTTTCCTTCCCAGTTAAGCCAATGCTTTTTAAAATTTTCTCTTCACTTGAAATTTGAGTTTCTGATTTTGTATTTTCGGCTGCGATTGTTTTTACTTGAACAACTTGATCCTTTTGTCCATTAATTTGGACGGTCACACGGTTCTCAGATGGAACACCATCTTCGAATTTAGCAACCTGGTCTTTCCCTCTAATTTGAATAACAGCCTCATTCGCTGTCAATTTCTCTTTTATTGTAGCTTGATAAACTTCCCCCTGCTTTAACTCATGGGAAGTTTCTGAAATTGGTAATTGATTATAAGTAGAGTAATTACTAACCTGCATATGTTCCACTCCCGTACAAATGCTTTCTGTAAAATTAATATCGGTATCAATTGAATAATATTAAATGCAATTGGAATAGGGTATGCACAGAAATGAGACTTTTAATAGTGATTAGAGCGAAAAGTTTTTATTAGAATTGTGTTTGTATGACGAAGCATTTTGTCAGCTGTGCATGCAGGCTTGGCAGAAGAAATGCGGTGCGATTTTTTTGATTTTACGTTTATTTTGCATGCTATTTATTTTTATCGAGCGACTTTACTACTTTATCGAGCAGATTTTGAAATTTATCTAGCAACTTCAAGATTTATCTAGCAACTTTTAAAAATTATCTAGCAATTTCGCTAAATTATCTAGCAAACCACTTTTTATGCATAAAAAGAGAATACCCACATTAGGATATCCTCTCATTCTACTATTTACGGCTTCTGAATTTCTCATCTACGGCGAAATAGGTTGCTTGTCTTTCTCTGTCTTCCATTTCTTTTCTTCTGTTTGTTTCTACTTTATGGATATTTAAATCCTTGCGTAACCCATCCGAGCAATCTTCACAGAGTTTCCCTGCACGGATGAGTGTGCCACATTTTTCGCAATAATATCCCAAATTTGGAAATTGCGCTAATTTAAGGCGTCCTGATTTAATAAATTTTAATAATAATTCTTCTTCAACTTCAGTTGCCTCTACTACTTGGGACATGGTTGCCATTCGATTTTCCCGTTTTCGAATAAATTGGTAAACACTCTCAAAAACCTTTTCTTCCTCTTTCCAGCAACTCTCACATACATCACGGAATTGAGTTTTAACAAAAATATTATTGCATTTAGGGCAATTGGATAGTTCAGACATTTTGCTCCCCCCCCTTAAATAAAATCGGTTAAAAAGCTCACTTTATTCATTTTAAAGTTTTTCCGGATAAAGTGTTACTTCAATCAGTGGGGGTTTTCCTTCATCCCCCACTGATTGTTAGTTAAACTAATCACGCTCAAAACGCCACGTCCTGTGGCTTCACCTGACTAGGACATCCTGTCCGTCGTCGGGCTTTTACGGGCTGTTTAATCCCCCACTGAGAGTTTTTATTTTTCTCTTCTTCTTGAAGTGGGGTCTTACAGCCCGTTAATCTGCGATAAATTAATTAGGTGAATTATATTTACATTATAGCTCGATTTCTACTTTTTAAAATGACAGATTAAAGAAATTTAGTCAACCTCGAGCAAATGTGAGCGAACAAACAGATGCAGCTCCTGCTTCTTTCACTAACTTTGCCGCATGTCTAAGGGTTGATCCTGTCGTGTAAATATCATCAATGAGAAGAATATTCTGGTTGGAGACTTTACCTTCCATTTGGAAAACTTCAGGAAGATGAATCCGTTCTGAACGGGATTTCTTCGATTGTTTCTCAGAATGAGTACGGGTTAGCAGCGTGCTCGATTCATAACCACTTGCCAGAATAAGCGCCTCGGATTGATTAAATCCTCGCTCGTATTGGCGTGATTCGCTTAAAGGAATCGGGATCATCACATCGAATTTAATCCCGTTGAGCTTCTTTTTCATCAAATAGGCAATGGCATATGCAAGAATATAATCACCTCGATATTTATAACGAGCAATCACTTCTTGAGAAAAATCATTGTAGATGACGACAGAATAATTCTTCATTAGCACCCCTGACCACTTCTCCGCCTCTTCCCACCGGACGCAATCAAGGCAATGATTATTTACTTTGAATTTAGGTTCTACTATTGCTAGTGGACGATCACATATTAAACAGGTTTCGCCCGAAATTTTTGTAAACTTTGCTTCACAGGCAGCACAAATAGGCGCAGCATTTTCTTTTGAAAAAATCGTTGTCCAACCGACTTCGAGCTTTAATTCATTGAAACAAATTAAGCAATATTCCATCGCTGATTACTCCTTTTATCGGATACATTCCACCTATTTTATAAGGAATGCTCACTAATTTTTAAACCTTGAAACATTTTCAACATTTATAATCGCTCTTTTAAACTAGGGACAAAGAACATAATAGGGAAACGTTATTTTTACATGTCAAGCAATCCTTTTTTCCTTGCTTCGGCGTTCATATTGATAATTTGTTTTCGTGCAAGGAGCATTGCTTCTGTTTTTCCATAGTGAAAAAATATAATTTCTCCTCTTGGGGCATCAGCACTTCTGCCAACTCGTCCGGCAATTTGGACAAGTGCGCTATCCGTAAATATTTGATCCTCTGCCCCTAAAATTGCCACATCAATATTCGGAAACGTCACTCCCCTTTCTAAAATCGTTGTCGTTAGCAAAAGGGGAATTTCTTTATTTCGCATTGCTTGAACTTTTTCCTTTCGACGTGGATCTTCAGCGTGGACTGCTTCAATTAACGGATGGAGTCTACGAATAATCGGAAGAATTTTTTGCATTTTTTCTATCTTCGGGACGAATATTAGGCATTGTTTCTCGGTAGCGAGCCTTCTTTTTATCCATTGGAGGAAAATTGGCGGAAGTTTCCCTTTTTTCAGTGCTTTTTCCCAATTCCCACACCAGCGAAACTGTGGCACTGGGAGGGGATGACGATGAAATCTAGCAGGAATCGTCACGTAATTTCTTTTTCCGCTACGACAGTCAGCTTGCCATTTTTTATTAGGCGTTGCTGTGAGATAAACGATTGAAGAAATTTGTTTTCTTGCTTGATGAACGGCGTATTGAAGGGATTCATCAACAGAATAGGGAAACGCATCAACTTCATCAAGAATGATCGTCTCAAATGCTTGATAGAAACGAAGTAGCTGATGGGTCGTCGCAATCGTTAGCGGAGCATAAAGATGACGATCCTCCGTTCCTCCATAGAGGGAAGCGATTTCGATCGTTGGAAAGACTTTTGCAAGCCGTGGAGTGAGCTCAAGCACAACGTCTGTTCTCGGGGTTGCAAGGCAAACTCTTTTCCCAGCTTGAAGGGCTGTATCAATCCCATTAAAAAGCACCTCCGTCTTTCCAGCTCCACAAACTGCCCAAATAAGAATTTCATCATTCCTATTAATCGCTTCAACTACTCTTTTAGATGCGATAATCTGACCTTCAGATAAGGTGCCGTTCCATGAAAGGAAGGATTTTTCGTGAGTATTTTCTTCTCGATGTAACTCAATGGTCAGTGAATTGAAATCGTTTTTCGGATTGGGATTTAGAGAATGATTGGGATGTGAATCACAATTGGGAGTGGAATTCTGAGGAAGATTAAAATTGAAATCTGGATTGCGATTCTGGGGAAATTCGAAATGTACATCGGGAGTAGGGTTTTGAGAACGTTTTGGATATGAATCAGGAGTGCGGTTCTGAGAATGATTGGGATGTGAATTGGGGTTGGAATTTCGAGAATCTTCGGAATACAAATCGGGAGTTTGATCAAGGTTGGAGCCTGAATTAAGTTTGAGGTTGCGTTCAGTCGCTTCGTCCTGAGCATTCCAACTTATTAGCGGAGTACAAGCACTCACACGCCCCATCATAATGCATTTGCGACAATAAAGACATGTTTCTCCACATTTTGAACACGGATAATGGGCGAAAAACCGCTTATCTTGATTACCACAGCGAACACAGCTAGTTTTATTTTTCGAAAAAACAATGCCCTTTCGGTAAAGAAGATAGCCATTTTCATAATGAGTTTGGATAACAGATAACGGCATATTCAGCTCATCTAGGAGAAGTTGTTTTCCTGTTAAAAGTTGAAAGAGTTCCTGATCGTAGGAAAAATCGGGATTGAATGGCTGTGAGGGGATACAATCGATTGAACTAATTGGAAATGTTGTTACTGGAGAGGGTAAAAGCTTGTCTGGGATGATTTTCGTCTGATTATGAGCAAACCGCATGAAATCACCACTTTCTTTAAAATCTTACTTATGGAATTTCGCTTTATTTTCTAAGGAAAAAGAGAGTAGCAATCGACGCGTTGACGATTACCCCTCTTTCCACAATGATACATTTGCACAAGCTTCATTTTATCTCTTCACCCAGCCAAGTCCCATTGAGCCCTCTCCAAGATGGGTTCCGATAACTGGACCGAAGTAACTAAGCGAAAACTCAACATTTGGCAACAGCTCTTGTAGCTCAGCCATCCATTCATTGGCTTCCTCTTCGCGGTTTGCATGAATGATCACCGCTTGATAGGCTTCGCCAGATTTTGCATCCGCTTCGAGCAATTCAACAATTCGCTTCATCGCTCTTTTGCGTGTGCGAATTTTTTCAAACGGGACAATTTTTTTATTTTCAAAATGGAGGAGCGGTTTTACTTGAAGTAAGCTGCCGATTAATGCTTGAGCACTTGATAAACGGCCGCCTCTTTGTAAATGTGCTAAATCATCAGCCATGAAATATGCGCGAATGGAGTTCTTCATTTCTTTAAGACGCGCGATAATTTCTTGTGGATTTTCCCCAGCCTGCGCCATTTTTGCCGCCTCGATTACATAAAAGCCTTGTACCATGCAGCTTATCTCAGAATCGAAAGGATACACTTTTATCCCTTCAACCATTTCACCAGCAGAAACAGCCCCCTGGAAAGTACCACTAATTCCACTTGATAAATGAATGCTAATGACCGCTTCATAATCGCGTGCCAAACCTTCGTAAAGTTCTACAAATTGGCCTACTGATGGCTGAGATGTCGTGGGCAGTTCCTTATGCTTTATTTCTTCATAAAATTCTGCAGCACTAATTTCAATCTCTTCTTCATATGTCTCATTTCCAAAAATAACGTTAAGCGGAATCATATGTATGTTTAATTTTTTTTGTATATCTTTCGGGATATAGGCTGTGCTATCCGAGACAATCGCCGTTTTCATCATTAAGCAACCTTCCTTATTCATCTTCTTCTGTCTAGTCTCCATTTTATATGAAGTTGAAAGGAAATGCATTAAATTTGGTGGAAAAGAAGATTAATAGTAATAGAGTTTAGACTAAATAAAGGATTGAGGATACGTTGATGCACATTTTCGTTTGTGGATTTTTGTGGCTTTCGTTTGAAGTGAAGATTTAGATGGAGCATTCTTACATTGATTTGATTAAAACTTTATCCGCCTTATCAATTTCGATTCCTCTTCTACTTAATTCATTTTCCAAAAGCTTGATGAACCTCGGATCAAGTTTATAATTAATCGCCTTTTCATACGTTTCGATTAATAATTCTCTTGGCATATATTCTAAACTAGTCAATTCTACACCCCCTTTACTACCCATTTTGCCAATAGTCACTAGGACTTGTAAAGAGAAGCAGAAGAATTGTCACTTTTTTTACACTTTCGACAAAATCCGAGTTATTTTTTTTGAATATTTTTCACATTTTCTCTAGGATGTGGGTCTAAAGGGGGAATCATTTTTCTCATAAATAATGGTAACATGATAAAAGATGATGCTACTTTTTTTAAAAAACGACCCTTTTTCAGCGATTTAACCGCTGTTAAAATCTTAGCTAATTTTATTTTCATCGTCATTAATTGCATTTGTGTGATTTTTTTCCTATGACTACAGCTTTAGTATTTGTATTTTCCCAACGTAAATGGGAATGTTGCATAAGGGGGAACAAAAATGAATAATAAAACCATTTCGATTCCAAGTGTCAACGCACACGGAACTGAAATAGGTCGTAAAGCGAAAGAAAAACAATTAATGAATGAGTTAAGTCGATTTAAGCGAATTAAAGTACCGAAGATTGATTATTCTATTTCAGGCGAAGAATTAGCTGATTGGCTTATTGATGTTTCTTCACTAGAAGAAATTGAACAAACCTTGTTCATGATTCAGAATGCACAAAAAAGAGGATCGAATATCAAATCGATTTTGCAGACCATTGCCGTCGGATTACTGCATTAAAATAGTAATTGAAAATACAAAACAAAACGCCATAAAGTTTTTTACATAAAGAAAACTCATCGAAAGGCGATGCAGAGATGTAGTTGCACTTATACTTAATTCCTAAACGTCGAATCATCTTCTACGCTGACAATTTACTTTCTTAACATGTAAAAGAGGGACTATGTGGAGAGACGACCATCCTCAACTGATCCAATCTAGCATTTAACCGCTCGATTGGATCAGTTGAGGGGACGTCTTCCGAAATAGTCCCTTCATTATTGCTACATGATTTTTCGTCCACTTCCATAGATAAAACAATATTCGTATCATTTCACATTGCCTCATGACCATCATTACTTCTTTCATCAATTTCCATGAACAAAAATCTTTCCACTAAGCGAGACGATATTCATTAGCGAACTTCCACCCAGCCATTTTTAATAGCGACGACAACAGCCTGGGTGCGATCGTTTACGTTCATTTTTTGGAGAATATTGCTTACATGGTTTTTAACTGTTTTTTCACTAATGAAAATCGCTTCACCAATACCACGATTGCTTTTTCCATCAGCTAAAAGCTGAAGAACTTCACATTCACGGCGAGTAAGCAGATGATATGGACGACGAATTTCAACTTGCTGCATATATCCTTGTCCCGATTCTTCCGCAGCAAGACGACGATATTCATTAACAAGATTATGCGTTACCTTCGGATGCAAATAGGACCCACCATCTGCAACAACCTTAACTGCATCCACTAAAGCGTCGGCATCCATCTCTTTTAAAAGATAACCACAAGCTCCTGTTTTCAGTGCATGAGAAACATAATTCTCATCATCATGAATTGATAAAATGATCACTTTAGAATCTGGGTGCTTTTCAATTAATTGGCGGGTTGCCTCGACACCATTAACATTCGGCATATTAATATCCATAATGATGACATCTGGATGATATTCCTCAACTAGCGAAATAGCATCGCTTCCGTCATCACCTTCAGCAATCACTTCAAATGTTTTTTCAAAATCTAATATCCTTTTTACACCTTCTCTAAATAATTGATGGTCATCTATTATGACAATCTTTGTCGTCAATGTATTCCCCTCCGATTGTTTATCATTATTTTTCTAAACTTATGTAAAATATTATTTCGCTTGAGTAAAATCGATTATAAATCTAATGGTATTTGGATGACAACGATTGTCCCTTTTCCAGCTTTTGACTCCACTGTTAGTTGACCCTCTAGCATCTCAACTCTTTCTCTCATTCCAATAAGTCCAAATGAGTCTTTTTTCTTTTCAAGAGTATCAAAACCAATTCCATCATCTTTAATAACAGCCATTACCTTCGAATGGTCCATCTCTAGCTTTACTATTATCTCCGTTGCTTCCGCATGCTTCAAAGCATTTTGGACAGATTCTTGAATTAAACGAAATAATGCTACTTCATATTTAGAATGCAAACGCTTTTCTTCCTTAATAATTAGAAAGTTGATTTTTACTGTCTTATGATACTCTTCGATTGTCTGCAAGTATTTTTTGAGGGTCGGAATTAAACCAAGATCATCGAGTGCCATCGGACGCAAGTCATATATAATCCTCCGAACCTCATAAAGTGCACTCCGAACCATCTTTTTCAAATCGCGAATTTCCTTGATTGCCTCTGCTTCTCCTTGCTCATGAAAAACACGTTCAATTAAATCGGATCGCATCATGACATTTGCCATCATTTGGGCAGGCCCATCATGAATTTCGCGGGAAACCCTCTTTCTCTCCTCTTCCTGGGCTTCAATTATTTTCAAGCCAAATTCCTGCTTACTTTTCGCGTCCTCTAACATTTCTCCTACTTGTTTCAGATCGCTCATTAAATAATTCATCACAACGGTTATTTGCGAAATTAGATACTCGGCACGCTCAATTGTCTCATATAATCCAACTAGCCTTCTTTCAATTTCATCACGCCGGTCACGAAGCTGCTTTTCCATCTGCATATTCATGGAATATTCCATTTGGAGCTCATGTGCTTTCTCATAAGCTTCCCGTACTTCAGCCTCTGTATGGTCATTAAAAAACTTACTTACCTCTGATAAGCGATTTCTAGCGAAACGCGTTTGAGTTTCAAGCCTTTCCCCTACTACTATACAGTTCTTGACTAGCTCCTTTACTTCCTTTAATTCATCATTTAAAGTTAAATGATCCTTTCGACATTGTTCACCAATCCTAAATATTTCGTCCTTGCTATTCCCAACAGTATCAATCATTTTTGATAAGATGAGATCAAGTGATTTCGTATCAAATTTTTTTTTATTCATAAAAAATCCTCCGGACAAGAAAGGCGGAAAAAGAATTAGTACGTTAATATGACCCATTACTTTTACAGTTATCTGCCTTTCCTATATTTTAGCTTGAAACGGCTAGATATACTATCTTAAACATGCGTAAAATATAGGGAAGTAGCCAAAATTCGGTAAAAAGGCATAGAATAGCTTTACATAAATAAGTCTAATAGCCTATATCATGACCATAAAGTAGTGTTTTTTTCACACGAAAAAAGGTAACTCTTTATCATCAACATAGTATATATATCCGTGATACTAAATCAAGCAAATTTGAAATCCATTTTTCCCCATCTGGATATTGTTATTATATCACGGACACCCATTGCACACATTAATTACCTCCTAATAATTGCAGGATTAATTCATGTCGAATTATAATGGAGGAAGGCGATTTTTTTCGCTTACTGTTTAAGTTTCACTTTACGAAAGGAGCGATTGCATGCTGCCCCGTTACTATACTGTGAAAGGTTACGGAGAACATGAAATTGTCATCCAGAAATCTCGATTCATCGCTCATGTTTCAAGGGCGGAAACAGAGTCGGAAGCTCAGGATTTTATTCAACAAATAAAAAAGAAGCATTGGAATGCTACTCATAACTGCTCTGCCTATATGATTGGCGAAAATAACCAAATCCAAAAAGCGAATGATGACGGTGAACCAAGTGGCACTGCTGGGGTCCCTATACTCGAAGTATTAAAAAAAAAGCAATTAAAAGATACGGTTGTTGTCATTACAAGATACTTTGGCGGCATAAAATTAGGAGCAGGTGGTCTAATCCGTGCTTACGGGAAGTCAACATCTGAAGGCATCGATACTACTGGCGTCGTCCTGCGAAAATTAATGAGAGTCATGCACATAAGGATCGACTACACATGGCTTGGAAAAGTTGAAAACGAACTCCGCTCTTCTATCTATACCATTAAAGAGATTCATTATTTAGACCTCGTTGAAATCGAAACATTCGTTGAAGAAGAGCAAACAGAAAACTATTCCAATTGGATGATCGAGCTAACAAATGGACAAGGCAGCCTTTCTGAAGGCAAATCGTTATATTTGGAGGAGGATGTGGGGAAATAATGATTTACGAATTGACGTTTAATCGCTAAAATATTATTTATGTGAGGAAATATCCATTTCATGTATGAATAATGAACAGATGCTAGGAGAGATTCAATGTCTAACTCTAGACAAAGCTATCAGGCTAAACAAAAAAATAAAAAACGAAAAAAAACCTTCTTCTGGATTTCAGCACCCTTTCTCATTCTTATTTTAGGTGCTACCATCTACGGTACTTTTTTATATAATAAAGCTCAGTCAGTCATGAATGAATCCTATAAACCCATTGAGCGTGAATCAACAAAGAGAGAAAAGCAGGTTGACCCGGATTTCGATAATATTTCCATCATTATCGCGGGACTCGATGATAGCAATCTGCGGAATTATACAGGCGGATCAAGGACAGATGCCTTAATGCTTGCAACCTTTAACGAAAAAGAAAAATCAGTTAAGCTATTAAGTATCCCTCGTGACTCTTATGTGTATATTCCTAATAAAGGCTATAACGATAAAATCAATCACGCATATGGCAAAGGTGGAATTGCTTCCACAATCGAAACCGTTGAAAACTTATTTGATATTCCGATTGATTACTATGTTAACTTAAACTTTAATGCCTTTATCGATATTGTTAATGCACTCGATGGAATTGAAGTGGACGTTCCATATTCCTTCAGTGAACAAGATTCTCAGGATCGCCAAAACGCGATTCACCTCCAAAAAGGCTTACAGCATTTAGATGGTGAAGAGGCTTTAGCACTTGCTCGGACAAGGAAACTTGATAATGATATCGAACGCGGAAAAAGACAGCAGGACATATTAAAAGCAATCATAAACAAAGCAACCTCTGTTAAATCGCTCACGAAATATTCTGATCTCATCCAAGCGATTGGCGACAATATGACGACAGATTTATCATTTAATGAAATGAAATCATTCATTGACTATGCGACGGCTGGGTCAAAATTGAGCATTGAATCATTGACACTAAATGGGATCGATAATTATATAAATGGCATCTATTATTATCAATTAGATGATACGGATCTTGAAGAAACAAAACTAACTTTGAAGAATCATCTTTCTGATAACACTACTTCTATTGCTTCTGAAAGAACTAGCGATGAAAGCAATACACCTTAATTTAATAAGAAGCCGAAAATTTCATCCCACATTAACGGGCTGGCCGACTAAGGACGCCACGTCCTCCTAAAACATTCGTTTTAGTCGTGCGATGTATTGCTGTCGAAGCTTTCCTTGTCCTTTTGTCTTCGTCGGCATAAGTGTTTTCATTGGGTTTCAGTCCTTAGAAAACACAATCAGGCTATGCGTGACTAATACGTCCTGTATGTCATAAGATCCCATTGATTGAAGTTTCACTTTATATATTCAATATTGAAAGTGCTCTGCATTCTCACCATTTAGTTGGAGATGCGGGCACTTTTTTTGTTATGGAAATGGACTTTTCGGACAACTCCTCCTCATCCAAAATATTTTTCCTCAAGCAACCCACTCTCAAATGACCTATTGCCATAGGAAACATTCCCTATTTCTAGCGTTATTTTAAGACTCTAACCCCTAAAGAGAGCGTTATCACATCGTAATGGGCTTTCTCGTTCGAAAAATCTGTCATACGAATCTAGTCTTTTTATCATTCGACAATATTTTTGTAGTATGGTAGAACTATAGAGTTAAGACTTTTAAATATTCCTACATAAAGTCTACGAAAAAATCAACTTGAGGAGGCAATCAATTGTTACATAAGAAAAAAATTATAGTTGGACTTGTTTTTTCTTTGTTATTTTTTACGATTCCAACCGCTTCAACATTTGCTGAAACAGCGGAAGAATATCCCGTTTCATCAGGAGTCCACTATAAGAAAAATAAAGAAGTCATTAATTCAAATCCCCAGGATATTAATCTCTTAGAAATTAATTTGCTAGATCCATACACTCAACTCGATTTAGCATTTCCTAATCCATTGAATACACTAACAACTACTTCCTATCAAGCGAAACAAAACCATTTTGAAGATCATAAAGTTGTTGGTGCCATTAACGGTTCTTTTTTTGATATGAAAACAAAAGTGCCCATGTATTTAATTTCATACAATAATGAAATTGTAAATATTGGTTTAACAGAATTTGAGAAAGAACATTATGTCAGTAAGCCAGCTGCATTTGGCGTCTCTAGCACGGGGCAAGGAATGATTGGTGAATATCAGCTGAGCATGACACTAAATCAAAGCGGAACTCCTTATAATATTACAAGTATCAACAAAACTCGTAATGAAAATGAGCTCATACTTTATACGCCTGAGAATGAAACACGCACTACAAGAACGAACCAATATGGCGTAGAAGTTATTTTTTCCAACGCTTCGAAAAATAGAAATCTAGCTTTCGGAGATACCATTACGGGAACAGTTAGCGCTATCCGTTCATTTGGAGATGTAGCTGCGACTGAAATTCCAGAGGATGGCTTTGTTTTATCAGCACACGGAAGTATGCAAACTATTTTAAGCAATTTTTCCATTGGAGAAGAAGTGAGCATTTCATTAAATATTGACGACAAGTGGAAAGGTTCAAAATTTATGCTTGCGTCAGGACCGATGCTTGTCAATAATGGGGTTGTTGTTTTTAATATGGACCCCAACAATATTCGTGCAAAGGAACGTGCTCCACGAACAGCAATTGCACTTGATAAGTCTGGAACAAAAGCATTTATGGTCACTGTTGATGGCAGACTAGCTGGACAAAGCAAAGGGATGACCTTATTAGAGTTCTCACAATATCTTGTAAAGTTAGGTGTAGATAAAGCGATCAATCTTGATGGCGGCGGCTCAACTGCGATGCTTGTTAGAAAACATGGCAATGAATACGCATCCTTAATCAACACACCATCTGATGGCAGAGAACGTGCTGTTTCAACAACTCTTCATGTTATTAGTACTTCACCACTTAGTGCGCCAAAATATATGAGTGCTGGATTATCCGTGGCTGGAGATATTGTTAAAGGTACACAAGTAACAGTCAATGTTAAACATGTGCTAGACCAATTTTATAACCCTCTTCCAATTGATGCTTCTAAAGTGAAAGTTAGCTCAACTATTGGGGATATACAAGGAAATACAATTATTGCATCGAAAATTGGAAAAGGAACCGTAACTGTTAGCTATGAGGGAGTAACGAAAGAACTTCCTATTAAAATTGTTGAAGAAAAAGGAACAGTAGAACCTAAGCAAACTTTTTCAGACATTCCTGTCTCTTATAAGTATTTTAAAGAAATCAGTACATTAACAAGCAGCAAAATCATCAATGGCTATCCGGATGGAACATTTAAACCAAATACAGCTTTAACAAGAGTAGATGCGGCGATTTTATTAGCAAGGGCTTTGGAACTTGATACAGAAAATGTTCCGGATGTTGCGTTTAAAGACGTTCCAAAAACGCATAAATTCTATAAAGAGATAGCGGCTGTAGCAGGTCAGAAGATTATGAACGGAAAAGCTGAAGGTATATTTGACCCTTCTGCCCCATTAACTAGAGCAGAAATGGCCGTTATCTTACATCGAGCCTTTGCATTAAAAGGCAGTGCAAAAATAACATTCTCAGACGTTAACTCAGGAACCTTTGGCTATGATTCCATTTCTGTGTTGTTAGCGAATCAAATTACGGAAGGATTCCCAGATAATACATTCCGTCCAAAGGAATCCGTCAACCGATTCCAGTTCGTCCTCTTCTTGTATCGGATTATGTATTAATTATTGTTTCTCGTTAGCGAGAAAATATACGATTGAATACAAACAGCAGACCGGGCATCATTCGGTCTGCTGTTTGCTTTTTCAGAAGGGCGCGATTCCCGTGAAAAATTGCTGCCTTATGCTGGTTGTGTGTAACTTTCTGCTGATTTTTCTGGAAAAGTTACCTTAAGCTTTTAGCGGCAACTTTTTGGAGGATACCTTTTCTTCTACTCTATTGAAAATGTTGCCTCTTTCGCTTCCATTAGAGCATCTTCTCTCCTACTCTGTTGAAAAAGATGCCCCTTCCGCTCCAATTAGAGCACCTTTTCCTCTATTCTCTTGAAAAAGATGCCCCTTCCGCTCCAATTAGAGCACCTTTTCTACTACTCTGTTGAAAATGTTGCCCCTTCCGCTCCAATTAGAGCACCTTTTCTACTACTCTATTGAAAATGTTGCCTCTTTCACTCCCATTAGAGCATCTTTTCTTCTACTCTGTTGAAAATGTTGCCTCTTTCACTCCCATTAGAGCACCTTTTCCTCTATTCTCTTGAAAAAGATGCTCCAAGCTTATCCTTTGCGGCAACTTTTCGGGGGATGCCGTTAAAAAGTTGCTCTATTCTTATCCTTAGCAACAACTTCTCAGGGGAGGCCGATGAAATGGTGTTCCAATCCTACCCTTTACGGTATCTTTCCAAGGGAGACCGATGAAATGTTGCTCCAATCTTATCCTTAGCAGCAGCTTTCTCAGGGATACAGCTTAAAAAGATGCTCTAATCTCATCCTTACTGGTAACTCCCCGCAATAAACGCTAAACGCCTCCTTATCAAGTCACTTTTCACCCCCAAAACATAAAAAAACCTCTCAAAGTCGATATTGAGAAGTTTTTTTATGAGAAATTTATAACGCATTAACGGGCTGTAAGCCCCCTGCTGATTGAGTTTCAATTTATTTGCTTAACGGCCTTTTTCTCCTTGGCTTCCTTGGTTAATCATTTTTAATAATGGTTTATAATCCTTGCCAACGAGGCCAATTTTTTCGGCGAAAATTTCAATCGCTAAGACTAAGACTGCGATAACTAATAGCGCTCCCCATATTGTGGACATGGAGAAAATGACTGCTGCTAGCCCAAACATTGCGGCAATGCCGTAGATAATGAGCACGGTCTGACGATGAGAATAGCCTAGTTTTAATAGGCAATGATGTAGATGCGACTTATCAGGGGCCGATAATGGCTGCTTATTGACAAATCGCCTAATAATAGCAAATAGCGTATCAGAAATCGGAACGCCGAGAATAATAACTGGAATGATTAATGATAAAATGGTTATATTTTTAAAGCCAAGCAAGGCCAAAACAGAGATTATATATCCTAGGAACAATGCTCCCGTATCTCCCATAAATATTTTCGCAGGATGGAAATTATAAACTAGAAAGCCTAAAGTGCTTCCGAGTACAATCAAGCCCATGCTCATAACGAAAATATCGCCTTTTAAAAACGCCATTCCAGAAATGGTAATAAGTGCAATCGAAGAAACACCTGCCGCCAACCCATCAAGACCATCGATTAAATTAATCGCATTCGTAATTCCGACAATCCATAAAACCGTTAACGGGATACTTAGAAAGCCAAATTCAATTTGTCCCCCAAAAATAGGAATATTGATGAAATCAACCTGAACACCAGGTAAGACAACGACAAGCGCCGCTGCAATTTGACCTAAAAGCTTAACTTTGGCAGATAATTCAAACATATCATCTAAAATTCCAGTGATAATAATGATAAAACTGCCAATAATAATGAAAATTGAATATTCATCTGTTGGTCGTAAAAATAAAAGACCAATAATAAAGCTGATAAATATAGCTAAACCACCTAATCGTGGCATTATTTTCTGATGAACTTTTCGCTGATTCGGCTTATCAGTAGCTCCTATGGCAAAAGCAAGCTTTTTTATTAATGGGGTTAAAATTATTGAAGCCACAAAGCAAAGAGCTAGTGTTACGTAAACCATTTAAGAACCTCCTCAAAAATAGCTTATCCAATATGATTTATTTTAGATATGTAAAATTCGGCATCTACTAGTTTATCTCTTCATATAGCCGTAATGATTATATCACCTATATGAAAATATTGAAATGAAATTTATAGTAAACTAATATTATGTAAGATTTTAGCGCGGGGGGGGGGGGGGGGGGGGGGGGGGGGGGGGGGGGGGGGGGGGGGGGGGGGGGGGGGGGGGGGGGGGGGGGGGGGGGGGGG
>JAEWDX010000274.1 GCA_023389895.1 Bacillota bacterium | reverse complement strand
GTATAAGAGGAATGAAGATTAGTACATTATTAAGAACGATTGCTGCTATAACTTTTATTTTAATTATCGTTAGCGGTTTCAGCATTTTCTCTTTAACAAAAAATATAGAAGATCAGGAAAACGCTTTTAAAACAGAGATGGAATTAGCTGTTTTAGGTTCCCAATTACTTGCAACATCTGACTATTTAACGAATGAAGTAAGGGCATATACACAATTTGGTGAAAAAGAATACTACGAAAACTATTGGAAAGGAGTAAATGAAACAAAAACAAGAGAAAAAATTATCACCCAGTTTCAAGAACTGAATGTTCCAGCTGAATTACTACATATTGTTGAACTTGCAACTAAAGAATCAAATTCTTTAGTAACTTTAGAGGAAGAAGCAATAAAAGCAGTCGAGAATGGTCAGCTCGAACAAGCACGCTCCCTTGTATTCGGCCACAAATATAAATCTGGAAAGGAAAGCATTGAACTATATTTAGAAGACTTCTATTTAAAGCTGTCTTCTTGGACAAACTCTAAAGTAACTGAGGCCAATATCAATGTAAAAAATAATCAAACGATTATGATTATATCCGCATTGCTCGTAGTACTTTCGATACTTATTACGTTTATTCTTTTATATATAAAAATTCAGCCACTAACCAAACTGTCGCAAATTGCTCAAAAAATAGCAAATGGAGATCTAAGAATTGAAAAAGTAGTAATTAAGTCAAAAGATGAAGTTGCAATCTTAGCATTATCTTTTAATCAAATGACAGATAATTTAAAAGGTATCATTTCAACAGTAAATAAAGCTAGTGAAAATTTATCTTCTTCGTCTGAGCAATTATCGGCAAGTACAGAAGAAACAAGTAATGCAACTCAACTAGTGAGTACTTCTGTCGAAGAAGTTGCCTACGGAGCAAGTATTCAGCACCAGCAAATGTCGGAAATATTAACGGAGATCAATAATGTATCACAAGGTATTAAGAGAATAGCGTCTTCTTCTGCCAATGTATCTCATACTTCTAAAGATGCTATGCACAAATCGCAACTTGGAGAAAAAAGTATTAATCAAGCAATCGCACAAATGAAAACAATAAATAACAAGGTAGAAGAAACAGCGCAGACAATTCAATTATTAAATGAACGCTCGAAAGATATCGAAAAAATTATCGTTGCCATCACAGATATATCCAATCAAACAAATCTATTAGCTTTAAACGCTGCTATTGAAGCAGCAAGAGCAGGTGTATACGGGAAAGGCTTTGCTGTTGTAGCGGATGAAGTAAAAAAACTAGCGGAGGAATCGAACAATTCCGCTCGGCAAATAACCGAAATCATTCAAACAATTCAATCAGACACCGTACATACCGTAGATCAAATGAATACATTAATGGAAAATGTCTCGAATGGTGTTAGCATTATCGAAAATACGGGAACATCCTTTAAAGAAATATTAATATCGTCTCAAGCTGTTTCAACTCAAATCCAAGAGGTAACTACTATTTCCGCACAGATTGCTTCAAGCGCTGAACACGTTACAGCTTCGTTCGAAACAGTAAATGCGATCACAGATAACGCAACTGCAAAAACACAGAATGTTGCAAGCCTTGCTGAAGAACAATATGCATCGATGGAAGAAATCGCTGCTTCTACAGAAGAATTGAGCAAACTAGCTTTCACTTTAAACAAAGAGGTAAGCAAATTCAAACTATAACACCAACTGGTCTTAACAGATTTTTGTTTAGTTTACCAATAATTAAAATAAACCTGACTAATCGGTTAGTTTTAAAGGAATGGACATTTTATGCTTAAACAATGGAAAATAATACCATTCACAAGTGTTTTGATGTTAATAACTCAACTTTCGCAGAGCAAAATAGGAAGGCTGACCCTGATATAGCTTTGCAACCCTTTAATCCTAGCCCCTCCCCTCACTTAGAAAGAGATTGTGCCACTGCAACAAACCTTTTTACCCCTTCGCTTAATTGTTTTTCATTTGCGTAAGAATAGCTTAAACGTATCCAGGATGAAAGTTGTTTTAATGGATCACAAACTTGACCTGGGACAAAGGATATAGATTGTTCGATGCATTTTGTTAATAATAATTCCGTTGATAGTTTATCTGGGAGCTGTACCCATAAATTCAGACCGCCTTTTGGACTGGTCCATTTCCAATCTGTTACCGCTAGCTCTTCCTCCATGATTTCCTTTCGGATCTGCAGGGCGATACGTAGTTTCTCCAAGTGTTGCTGCATTCTAAGTGAGGAAAAGTAATGGAGAAAAATTTTTTGATTGAGAAGCGGTGAGCCATTATCAGTTAGCGATTTTACTGTTATTAGTGATTTCATTAAGGATGATTGACAAATAACAGTCGCAATTCTCAAACCTGGTGAGATATATTTGCAAAAGCTTCGGATATAAATGACTGTCCCGGCAGTATCATACGTGTAAATTGGTGGTGGCGGGGCATGATCAAAATATATGTCATGATAGGCATCGTCCTCAATTAATAGACAGCGATATTGTTCAGCCAATTCTACTAATTTCTTGCGCTGCCCGACGGAAACAGTATAACCAGTCGGGTTATGGAATGTTGGGTTGAGATAAAATAGGCGTGGTTTATATTGTTTCATATATAATTCGACCTGATTTAAATCGTATCCGTCTGGATGAATATCAACCGTTATTATCTGTGCTCCTTGTGCTCTAAAACTATCAATCGCAGCACTGTAGCTTGGACGTTCAAATAAAACGATGTCTCTTGGCTTAATAAAAGTTTGAGCGATTAAGTGAATCGCTTGCTGTGAACCAGAAGTGATTAATAGATCATCTGCATTGAGATGAGTTTTATACTGGTTGATAAAATATTGAGCGAGCGTTTCGCGCAGTTCTAAATCACCTTGCACAGTTGAGTAGGTTGCAAGTACTTTTGGATAAAGGTCAAAAACTTTCTTCACATAATCTGAAAAATAATGATTAGGTAAAAGGTTTGGATCAATTAATGCCTGAGAAAAATGATAGGAAACAAGTGATTGATGGATTTCAGATAAATGATTTTTTTGAATGTATGCAGAAACAATGGGATTGTCCAGATAGTCAAAATTTTTCGTCGCATTTGCTTGAACAAAATATCCTACTTTATCTTTTACATAAATCTTGTCATGTTGTTTCAGTAATTGATAAGCCTTTAATACAGTTAATCGATGAACATTCATTTCAGATGCTAATTGCCGGACGGAGGGAATCTTTTCATGTTCTTTCCATTCTTTACGTTCTATTCGGTGCAATACATAATCATATACTTTCTTAAAAAGATAATCTTCATTTTGAATTGCTTTGCTCACATCGATTCCTCCTATTCAAAAATTGTACCACACTCCAATCTAATCTGTTCTATCTTTTTCAATCTGTTCTATTGTCTTTCTTTTATGATAGAAAAAGAGGAGGAGTTTTATATGGTGATTATTAATTATTTCTTCATGTGTTTGATTTTTGGAACGACATTTTTAGCGATTAAAATTGGTGTTGATGCAGGAGTGCCTCCATTTTTATCAGCTGGATTTCGTTTTTTCATTGCAGGTTTGCTGCTATTTAGTTTTCTGCTTTGGAGAGGAAAAGCGACAATGTTGTTATTATTTCGGAAAGAGATGTTTTTTACCGGAGTAGGTTTAACTTTTGGGACGTTTGCCACATTATACTGGGCAGAACAGTATGTGACATCAGGGATTGCAGCTGTATTATCTGCTACCGGTCCGATGATGATCATAGTTATTCAGACATTCATATTGAAGCAAAAAGGAAATCGAAAATCATTGATTGGTTGTATTGTAGGAGTCATTGGTGTCACGTTCTTAGTCTTACCTAGTTTTTCAATTGAGATTAGTCCCTTTTGGATGATTGGTTGTTTCGCCATTATAATCGGTGAAGTTTTTTACGCATCTGGGACGATTTATACGAAGTATGTTATCCGCAAATTTGACCAGACATCAGCGATTGCCCTAAATGCAGCTCAAATGATGCATGGTGGGATTTTATTAATCATTTTATCATTTTTTACCGAGGACATTCAGCTTGAGTATCTTTTAAGCCCAGCTTCAATTGGCTCTCTTCTTTATTTAATTATTTTCGGTTCAATGATCGGCCATAGCATATATTATTGGCTTGTCTCAAGGACAAATCCCGTTTTTCCTTCTACATGGCTGTATATCTCACCATTAATTGCCGTCATATTAGGAGTTATCTTATACCATGAAT
This sequence comes from Bacillota bacterium, assembly GCA_023389895.1. Classification (GTDB taxonomy): domain Bacteria; phylum Bacillota; class Bacilli; order Bacillales; family Cytobacillaceae; genus Cytobacillus. The sequence goes on along the minus strand of JAEWDX010000274.1, from coordinate 1,050 downwards.
ATATTTCTTGGCTAACGGGCGTCGGTACTTTGACGATTATTGTAGGAACGGTTTTAGTCAATTTCGAAACATTACGGAAGCTGCTTTTGGGGAAGGGGACTGTTCTTTAGGATGTTAAAAATTAACCTGCTAGATTTTGTTCTGGTAAATTATATGACTTTAATAATAATAATTTTTGCCAAACTCTATGATTCTAACTTCTTGAAATGAAATAAGATAGCAGAAAATCTAATAATAATTACATTATTCCGCAATCTGGCGCGATTGTTGTACAAATTTATGCCGAAATAGGGCCAGATTGTTAAAGAACAGCAGGAACTTTTATGAAGCAAGTCGAAGTTAATAGCATGTTTGTGTTATTCAATTAATTTGCAGGTTAGTGTGGTAATGAGTAATTAGTGATACTGCGTAATATAGTATATTACGTACAGAATTAGCTTTATTCTTTCGATCTTCTTATGTAACTAAACCCACTCTTTTACATCAATAAAATCTAATTATAAAGGAGCCTAAAGTTATGGGAATTTCTAAGGGAGTAGAGATGCTCCAGCTTGAATTTCACGGAAATATTATTCATCCAACTCTTTTATGGGATCAAGAAATATGCTTGCTTCTTGTGGTTGTGGATACAGATTAAGGGATGGTCAGTTAGTAGGATGTTCAATGTGTGATTATCAATCCGAAAAAGCAAGTGCCCAAGGAAGTCTACTCGCCTTACGTGAGAAGGATCCTGAATTATATGCAAAGGCTATTATTAACGGTTTTTATAATAAGCGGGGAAAACAAGATACACCTAACATAGTAGAGCATATTTCGGGCTACGATACTCTAGACGAACGTGAAATGCCTGAAGAGGTGCTAAAGTCATTTTATGAACCAAATACTTTATTTTCTAGTAGACCATTTAAGTATAATGTTGAAGCTCGAGCTGTTAGTATTACTCCACAAAAGCTGAAAAAATTAAGGCTATGGTGGGTAACCGGAAAAGATCAGTAATTGAATTTGGAGTAGAAGTGTCAGATGAATGGTTTAGAAACCACTGGTTAAATA
>JAEWDX010000212.1 GCA_023389895.1 Bacillota bacterium | reverse complement strand
GTGTTTTCTAAGGGCTGAAGCCCAAAAAGTTGTGAAAACAAACGGTTATTTTTGTTTAGATAAACACTCAACAGACCAAAAGATAATTTTCAATAAATGGGAAGGGGCAGTATATTCGCTGCTCTTTAAATAATAATTATGTGAAGAAATGGACTAAAACTACCATGAGTCATTAAATAGTTGCTTAAATTTAGTTTAGTAACTATACTAAATTACATGAAGAATAAAAAAGTTATGATAACAGACGAAATAAGCGATGGCAGTCATAGTATCGGAAGGTTAATCTTTCAACTTCAACGCCTTGAACGCAACCCCCGAACTTTCGATAAGGCGGGAACTTTGACTCCAAGTGAGATTCATGCGGTAGATGCAATTGGAGAAGACGGCAATGTACTAATGAGTCAATTAGCTGAGCGACTTGGAGTGACGAAAGGAGCAATTACACAGGTTATTGGTCGCTTGGAAAAGAAAGGGCTCGTTTATCGAACTGGACATCCTGAGGATTCAAGGGCTGTATTGATATCATTAACAGAAAGGGGAGTAGTAGCTTATCGAGCACATATGGAGCTTCATTACCAATTTTATCAAAAGCTTAAGAAACAGTTAAGTCCAGAAGAAATTGCCATTTTTGAAAAAGGGATAAAAACTTTTACGGGTTTATTAAACGAAGAAAATGAATGGCAATAATCCCGGGTAATCAGTAGGCGGATTCCTGCTGATTACTACCATTCATTTATTTTTTTTGGATATATAGTATAGTAACTAAACTATATGTTATTTGAGTATTGAATCCTTAACAAATTAATACTACTGCATGATAAAAATATTCTATCTTTATCGAGGAGAGATATAATGGGTGTTATTTTTGCGATATTATCAGCTTTCATTTTTGCTGTTAACAACGTGATTGTTAAAAAAGGGATCAGGCGGGATCCTCATAGTGATAATGGTTTATTTATCACTGTTCTTTTGAATGTAATCATTTTAGGTCTGCTTTGTTTAATTGTTATCGGGTTAAGGGGATGGAATTTTCAATTTTCATGGAAAGCATTCTTATTTTTTTCACTTGCGGGATTGTGTACAACAGGAGTAGGGAGGTTGGCGTTATTTTCAAGCATATCATTTATTGGTCCATCGAAAGCTTCTGCCATACGTAATTCTACTCCCATTTTTACAACTATGTTTGCCCTCCTGTTTCTTAATGAAGAGATTACGCTATTTCCGGGGATCGGAATGATGCTTTTGCTTGGCGCAATAATAAATGAGGGCTATCGGTTTCATAAGATTGAAACATCTCAGCATCAACAGAACGCTCTTTCTAATACAACCATGTCTAAAAGATTTCAGTACAAGGGGTTTGGGTTGGCTTTATTCTCTGCTTTTATCTTCGGAGTTGGTCAAGGAATTCGGAAACTAGGTTTAATCGAAATGGATGACGCTTTTTTCGGTGTATGGGTCGGGGCCTTGGCTTCCCTTGTTTTCGTCATCATTTATCAATGTGTTCGTCGTGAGTTTACAGTGAATTTAAAGAAGAACTTTACTATCATCAATCCTTATTTTTTCATTGCGGGTGTATTAACAAGTTTAGGTCCGTTATTCTTTTTCCTGGCTGCTCAAACGTTGCAAGTTTCTTATGTAAGTGTTATTACGGCTGCAGAACCCTTACTCACCATATTGATTAGTGCAGTAATTTTTAAAGGAGTTGAGCCAATTACCAAGTATACTTGGACAACAATTGCCATGATGTTCTTTGGAACAATCCTGATCGCAATTAATATATAAAAATACTATAGAAAAGGAAGGATCAGTATGAAGGAACATATTCTTGTTGTCGGCGGATATGGCCATGTAGGAAGGCTGATTTGCCAGAAACTTGGGCAGCGATATCCTGGCAAAGTAATCGCAGCTGGAAGAATATTGAATAAATCTGCAAAATTTTGCAAAACAACTAATGGAACAGTGATGCCTCTTGAATTAGATACAACAAAGCCGCTGCCATTAGACTTATTTGATACAGTAAAACTGGTAATAATGTGTCTTGATCAAAGGGACACAGATTTCGTACAAGCTTGTTTTGCCAACAAAGTATATTATATTGATATTTCTGCAAACCATTCATTCTTATCACGTATTGAAGATTTGGAAGCAGAAGCAATAAAGAACGAAATTGCTGCAGTTTTAAGCGTTGGTTTAGCACCTGGACTTACAAATTTATTAACCAGTCATACAAAAAGCTGTTTAGATTATACAGAGGCAATTGATATATATGTCATGCTGGGCTTGGGAGATCAGCATGGCAGAGCAGCGATTGAGTGGACGATCGATAATCTGAATACAAGTTTTCACGTTTATTCGAATCGTGAAAAAGTCATGGTGGACACATTTCTTAATGGGAAAACAACATATTTTGGAAGGGAGCTCGGGGCGAGAACGGGATATCGTTTCAATTTTTCAGATCAGCATTCCCTGCCTCATACATTACAAGTACCAACAGTGTCTACTCGGCTATGCTTTGATTCCCAAGTTATTACTAATATAATTGCGTTATTTAAACGAGCAGGGATATTTCGTTTATTAAAATATCAATATTTCCGAAAAGTGATGATATGGTTTTTTAGTAGAATAAGATGGGGGAAAGAAATATACGCATTGAAAATCGATGCGTGGGGAGAAGTTAGTGGTAAAAAAGTTATTGCTGAGTGCGATATTCATGGCCAGCAAGAAGCATTAATAACTGCTGCGATAGCAGCAAGGGCAGGCGAAGAACTATACACAGCTAAAGGATTAAAGGGAATATATCATCTGGAAGAGCTATTTGACATATCTTCGTTCTATCCGGAAGTAACAGTTCCTAGAGTTCGTATAACTGAAGTTGGGAAGAAGAATTAATATATATATAATGGTATATAATGGAATTTAAAAAGAAAACCTATGGGGATTACCTATAGCCTGTTCCTGCCGTAGCAGAAAACTATTAATACAAGATACAAGAAAAAATTGATAAAGAGAAGAGGAAGATTGATAGTGTATGAACAAAGCCGAATGGAATATTTGCGACGCATACATAAAGTACAAGACTATATTGAATCAAATTTGGGCAGTACACTTTTGCTTGATGAACTTGCAGATGTTGCGGGCTTTTCAAAATTTCATTTCCATAGAATATTTAAGGGAATTACAAACGAATCTCTATCGCAACATGTAAACCGAATAAAATTAGAAAGAGCTGCTTTTTTTCTTATTCATCGCCCGGAAATTACTATAACAGATATTGCCTATCATTTTGGCTTTACTGATTCCGCAGTTTTTTCCCGCACTTTCAGAAACCATTTTGCTTTAAGCCCGACAGAATACAGAGATCAAAATAGCAAGAATTGCAAAGACCCGGACAAAAATCCAAAATATAATGAAAGTAGAATAAATTATGGGAATGGAATTGATACAGTGGAAATTAATGCAAATGTTGAAGTAGTAACGATTGATGAAATGCGAGTCATTTATGTCCGATATACGGGAACATATCAAGGCTTGGCGACCGCGTTCCCTGAAATGATGGAAAAACTGTACGGTTTTGCAATAAGCCAAAATCTTTTGGAATCCGGGAAAACAAAGATACTGACTATCTATCACGACAATCCCGAAATGACCGTTGAGAACCAACTCCGCACCAGTTTGTGCATGAGTATTCCCAATAAAACCGTTCTAGATGAAAACGGTGATATTGGAAGCATGAGTGTATCAGGCAAATACGCCGTAGGACATTTTGAGATTTCCCAAAGCGAGTTCGGTGCAGCTTGGAACTATCTGTATGGCGAATGGTTACCAAACAGCGGGTGTCAGCCTCGAGACACTTTTCCATTTGAGCTATACGTTAATGACCCAAATACACATTCTCAGGGAAAGCATTTGGTTGACATTTACATGCCTATTGAACCACTGGAAAAATTATAGGCGGGAGGTGCTTGGATGAAGCACATAACGATAAGAGGCGCACGGGTACACAATCTTAAAAATATTGACATCTCTATTCCTAAAGATAAGCTGATTGTAGCAACGGGCGTTAGCGGCTCCGGTAAATCCAGCCTCATGTTTGATATTATATTTGAAGAAGGTCGTAAACAATATCTGCAATCGTTAGGCATTCTTACAGGGTTTGATGATGAAGACAAGTTTGACAGCATATCAGGAATTGGACCTGCCGTTGCCGTTCAGCAAAATATCATCCGTCAGAGTAATCCGCGCTCCACAGTTGGTTCAAGAACAAATATTTTAAACAGGCTGGCATTGCTATACTC
>JAEWDX010000072.1 GCA_023389895.1 Bacillota bacterium | reverse complement strand
GTACCGATCCTTCATTTCGAATAAGAAAAATGAGGCCCTTCACTCAAGGATTATCGTGATGCCCATTCCGTACAATTTAAAGGTCACACAAGAAGAAAAAATTTATGATAAAATGATCCACGAAAGTGATGTTGCCGATGTTCATATCGCTCCACATACGTTAAAGGTTGCAGCAATGTTTACAATCTTAACCCGATTGAAGGAGCCGAAAAAGGGCGATATTGATTTAGTAAAGAAAATGCGGCTTTATGACGGTGAGAGTGTGGAGGGTTATAATCAGGCAGACTTGACAGAGTTGAAAAAGGAATTCGCCGATGAGGGAATGAGTGGAATTGACCCGCGTTATGTGATTAATCGAATTTCTTCCACAATTATCCGGAAAGAAATTTCTTCGATTAATGCACTTGATGTTCTGCGATCATTGAAGGAAGGATTGAATCAACATCCGTCAATTACAGCTGAGCTAAAAGAACGGTATTTAAATTTTATTTCTCTTGCGCGGAAGGAATATGATGATATTGCTAAGAAGGAAGTTCAAAAGGCATTTGTTTACTCGTATGAGGAGTCTGCTAAGACGTTAATGGATAATTATTTAGACAATGTCGAAGCCTATTGCAATAAATCAAAGCTTCGTGATCCATTGACTGGTGAGGAAATTAGTCCAGATGAAAAGCTAATGCGCTCCATCGAAGAGCAAATCGGCATTTCTGAAAATGCAAAGAAAGCATTCCGTGAAGAAATTCTGATTCGGATTTCGGCTTTTGCGCGGAAAGGAAAGCGATTTGATTATAATTCTCATGATAGACTACGGGAAGCGATTCAGAAGAAACTATTTGCTGATTTAAAGGATGTTGTCAAGATTACGACTTCAACGAAAACACCAGATGAACAGCAGCTTAAGAAGGTCAATGAAGTAGTCGCCCGCTTAATTGATGAGCATGGGTACAATTCAACATCAGCAAATGAACTATTACGCTATGTAGGAAGCTTATTAAATCGGTAGAAAAAACGAAAGGGGTATCTCGAAGTTGAAATAACTTTGAGATCCCCTTTTTAAATATAGAAATTTTGAAAAATCGCGATGGATTAAAGTAGTTTGAGGTGCATTTCAATGCTATCAGCCCTTCTACTTTTCGTCTTTTCTCAGAAATTTAAAATCAGTAAGTATGACGACGCTTTTTTTATCATTTTTTTCTGACCCTGAAAAAGCATCATCATTTGAATAGCAGGTCGTACAGATTGGTTTGTTTTTGATATAAATTGTTTTATCATATATTGATAATTCACCGCAACGATCACAGCAAAGAAGCTCGCTCATTTTTTCACCCCATTTTTTAAGAATAGTACAGTGTATTAATCTTTGATTTGAAATATGCTCCGCTTCATTTGTATGTATATTGTGGCTTGTCCTAATTATACCGTGCTGAAGTCTTATTATCGAAATTATTTGTAAATTATTTTGTATTTTTGCATAGGATAGAGTAATAAAAAGCATTTCATGTTTAAATAAATTGACGATCGATGTAAGCTGAAGTGTTTTCAATTTTGATTCGGAAAGCTTTTGAAGGGGTTAACACTCTTAGTATGATATGTAAGAAAATGGGTTGTGTGCACAAATTTATTCATTAGGAGGGCTTAAAATGAATGAAGTTAACAATCACCAGTTTGTGATATCTCAAGAAGATTGGTCCCTCCATCGCAAAGGCCATGATGACCAGCAACGCCATCAGGAAAAAGTCCAGGATGCTATACGCAATAATTTACCAGATTTGATAACAGAAGAGAGTATCGTCATGTCGAATGGTCGAGAAGTAGTAAAAATCCCGATTCGTTCATTGGACGAATATAAAATTCGGTATAATTATGATAAAAATAAGCATGTTGGCCAAGGAGATGGAGACAGCCAAATTGGGGATGTTGTCGCACGTAATGGAACAGATGGCCAAAAGGGTGCAGGAAAAGGGCAAGGTGCTGGGGATCAACCAGGAGAGGAATATTTCGAAGCAGAGGTTTCTCTAATGGAAATTGAAGAAGCCTTGTTTAAACAGCTTGAACTGCCGAATTTGAAGAAAAAAGAACAGAATGAACAGCTCATCGAAAATATCGAATTTAATGACATCAGAAAAACGGGATTAATGGGAAATATTGATAAAAAAAGAACGATGATGACAGCTTTTAAACGGAATGCAATGGCCGGAAAACCAAGTTTTCATCCAATTTATCAGGAAGATTTAAAATTCAAAACATGGAATGAAGTGTTGAAACCTGATTCAAAGGCTGTTGTTCTTGCGATGATGGACACGAGCGGCTCGATGGGAATCTGGGAAAAGTATATGGCCAGAAGCTTCTTCTTTTGGATGACAAGGTTTTTACGGACAAAATATGAAACAGTCGAAATCGAATTTATTGCCCATCATACAGAGGCGAAAGTTGTGTCAGAAGAGGACTTCTTTTCAAGAGGAGAAAGCGGTGGCACAATTTGTTCATCCGCCTATCGAAAAGCACTCGAATTAATTGAAGGAAAATACGATCCAAAAAAATTTAATATTTATCCTTTCCACTTTTCAGACGGTGACAATCTCACTTCAGATAATGCTCGCTGTGTTAAACTTGTCGAGGATTTAATGAAAGTATCGAATATGTTTGGGTATGGGGAGGTTAATCAGTATAACCGTCATTCAACCCTCATGTCTGCCTACAAAAACATTAAACATGAAGATTTTCGCTATTATATTTTAAAGCAGAAAACAGATGTATTTCATGCGATGAAGAGCTTTTTTCAGAAGGATATAAAGGAAGTAGTATAAGGTCGCATTTTGCGGCCTTTTAAATTGTGCGTCAGGCTGATGAAAGTTCATTGTGGGGGTATACAGCAACAACGGTCGAATGTTGTACGAGCTGACTTTGATAGAGCTTACCAACGAATATAATATGAGTACGCTAAATAATATGAGCGTAAGTACTACTGCAGCTAAATGTACATGAGTCATTATTTTTCTCCTTATTAGATGTTATTTGTGGCAATTGCTATTGTAATTTTCTTATGTGACCACAATGTGACCTCTAAAGATAAAGTTAGAACAGTACCTTGAAGAACTGCATGTCAATTAAGGAGCTGATAAAGTGATTTTGATACTGGATAAGCTTGAATTAAGTACATTGATTCTATACATGAATGTAATGAGAAATAATATAAAAAAAGGCTAGAGAAATATGACCCTTTCATTTGCGTAAAAAAATTGATATAAATGATGCGCTGTTATATAAGAGAGAAATAGATACTCAATACAAATGTCTATATAATGTATTAATGTTTATGAAGGATTAAGATGAGAAAAAGCTTTATGCTTAACAACCAACATTAGTAGCACAGGCTCTGGTTAGAGTTTGTGCTACTATTTTTTTATTAGTATTGTTACTTCATATATTGCTAACTAGCAAGGTAATAGAAAAGAACGGCAGCATAATACCGTTCTAAGTGTATTAATTTATTGATTAAAATCATTTTCGAATTCAATTGTATTACTCGTGGGAATAGCAGTTTCTTCGCCCATAAGTCTACTAACGATATGTAATGTCATATTAATACCAGATGAAACACCAGCAGAAGTAATAATATTTCCTTCATTAACAAATTTAACAGCTCTCATTACTTCAATTATGAAATAAATCAATCCAACTACAAAATTTATTGCTTTTTTTGTGAGATGAAACGAGCCCAGATGACTTGGATTATTGCAATAACGACAACACCAATTAAAGTATCGATCATTCGGTCCATTGCATAATGTTTTTCTTTATGTTCAAGGGCAAAGACGAACAATATCGTGAGGGCAACTTGATGAATGACAACTTTGTCAAGCTTCAACCATTTTGTGATAAAGCATCCTAATAAGACTAATAATCCCAATGTACCACCATTTACCGCTATATGGCTAGCAATTAGTACGGTAATAAATATTCCAATAATCGTTCCCATTACACGTTGGATTGAAATCTTAACCGTTTCGCTGTTTGTTGTTTGTTGGCAAAGAATGACGGATATGGGGGCTAAGTAAGGATGCTCAGAACCAAATAGTTTAGCCAATTCCCAAGATATTGCAGTACCGATAGCTATTTTCCAAATTAGTTCGGAAATTTGGTTATTTGAAATATTAAAATACTTTGTTCTCATTTTACACCTCTGTAAAAAATACACGTTTTTTAGATAAGTCAACTTTAAATTGTCATTTTTTTTATCATGGGCTAATAATGGGGTTTTATGTATGAAACTTTAAGGGGGGTGAAGAGGGACTCCAAAATGTCTAGTAAATGATTTATAAGTAATTGTTTGAGAGTTTCATAATATGATTAGGTGATTGGGTCATCTGATGATTGAACAATTATAATTATATATATTTAGATAATATAAAAAATTCAATACTTATATTGAAATACTTTAATTTATAAAAACTTTGAACAGAAAATAAATAGGCGAGTTTGCAAAATATTGTGTATAATAATGTTGAAATCGACAAAGGAATTTTCGAGGTGGAATCGTTGAAATATAAACAAATTAAACCAAAAAAAATATATGAGGAAGTTGCTGAAACCTTGCATGAAATGATTCGAACTGGACAATTAAATCCAGGGGATCGTCTCGATTCTGTTCAACAATTAGCCGAAAACTTTCATGTTGGCAGATCGGCAATAAGGGAGGCGCTTTCCGCTTTAAAGGCGATCGGTCTAGTAGAAATAAAACAAGGTGAGGGAACATTTGTAAAAGGATTTGAACCGAATCAAATAATTTTTCCACTATCAACAGCTATCTTAATGAACAAAAAAGACGTTGTTCATTTATTAGAAGTTCGAAAAATTATCGAAGCTGGAACGGCTGCATCGGCAGCACGAAATCGAAATGATGATGATTTGCGAAAAATGTCATCTGTTTTGCAGGAAATGCTCGAAAAAAAAGAGGATGAAGAGCTGGGTGAAAAAGCCGATTTACTGTTTCATTTATCAATTTCGGAGGCATCTCATAATCCTCTCCTATCTAATTTATTGGAACAGGTTTCTGAGGCAATGATGGAAACGATGAAGGAAACACGCCGCCTTTGGATTTTTTCAAAGGAAATTACAGTCGAGAGGCTTTATGAGCAGCATGTTGAAATATATAAGGCAATCGTAGAACAAAATGAAGATAAAGCGATGAAAGCGATGCTGTCACATTTAGAAAATGTGGAGAATATTCTTGAAAAATACTTAAAAGAAGCAAATAGCTAAAGGAAGAGGATAGATATATCAATCATTCTCGTAATTCGTAATAAAATTTATGAAAGAGTATCTTTTTATTAAGATGCTTTTTTCTTTTCTTATTTTAGTGAAACCACTTTCAAAAAACTGAAAATTTGTTTACTATTAAATAAATGCAAAACTAGTCATCAGATGACCGGTTGATCATCAATGGATGTTTTGAATTTAGTTGTGCAATAAAAGATTAAGGGGTTGAGAGAAATGAAAGTAACACTTTTCGCTACTTGCTTAGTTGATTTATTCGAAGGGGATGTTGGAAGAGCAACAGTTGAAGTGTTAGAA
>JAEWDX010000070.1 GCA_023389895.1 Bacillota bacterium | reverse complement strand
ACAAGCTCCATATGCTCTTTTGCCACTTCATTTGTTTCATCTGTAAAATCAATTGTTAAAATCATAGATCCTCCTACTTATCTGCCTTTGGATATTCAATACGCGAGTGGAAAATTCCATTCAGCGTTTCACAAAGTACTCGCTCTATACATTTTAACTCTTTTATTGAAATATCGCATTCATCAAACTGATGATCCTGTACGCGGTCATCAATAATAGCTCGTACAAGCTTATGAATTTTTTCTGCATTAGGTTCCTTCATTGAGCGCACTGCCGCTTCAACACTATCCGCTACACTAATCACAGCAGCTTCCTTTGTTTGAGGTTTTGGACCAGGATAGCGGAACTTTGCTTCATCAAAATCTTTTCCTTCTTCCTTTGCTTTGTATAAGAAGAATTTTAACAAACTTGTTCCGTGGTGCTGCAAGGCAATATCAATGATTTCCTGAGGCATTTTATAGCGTTTTAACATTTCAGCACCATCAGTGGTATGTGCAATAATAATTTCTGCACTCGTCTCTGGTGGCAATGAATCATGTGGATTATTCCCTGACATCTGATTTTCAATAAAAAATGCTGGACGCTTTGTTTTCCCAATATCATGATAATAACACCCAACTCGTGCTAATAAACCGTCTGCCCCAATTTCCTCACATGCTGCTTCTGCTAAATTTGCAACCATTACACTATGATGATATGTTCCTGGTGCTTCCATTAATAACTTTTTCAACAACGGATGGTTAGGATTAGAAAGCTCAATTAAACGCAATGATGATAATAGACCAAATGCTGATTCAAAGAATGGTAAAAGACCCATTGTCAGAGCTCCTGAAAGTAAGGCTGATAACATGGCTGCGATAAAATAAAATAGCAACTCAGACAAACCATAGGATGATTGTGTCATCAGTAAATAGAAAGCAATAAATGCTATATTGACTAAACCAATGACACCTACAGCATGTAAAATATGCGAACGTTTTTCCACACTACGCATAAAGAAGATGCTCGCAAAGCCTCCAAAAATAATATATAGTGTAATTTCCATCTGCATAACAGATGAATACCCTTCTTGAAAAATCACTCCCGCTGATGCAGCCGTCATGACTGTAATCAAAACTGCGGCACGCTCATTCGCTAATAATCTGACCAGCATTGTCGCCAAGGCTGTTGGAAATAGAAATGCAACAGTAACGTCAAAGCCTCCTGAGACTAGGCTAATAAATTTCATCAACACGACAGAGAGGGTATACACAATACCTGTTACCAATAAGGCATTCCTTTTTTTATGCTCGTCTGCCTCCCAGCGTTCAAACAGAATAAACATAAACATCATTTGCAGGAAGATTAAAATCATAAGACCCGCAATCGGTTTTAGGGATGCCTTATTACTCACCATACCTAAAAGCTCTAATTGACGAAATGCCTCGTTATCTATGATTTGACCTTCCTGGACAATAATTTGGCCTTGAAGAATTCGAGTTGGCTCAATCGATTCTTTTGCCTGCTCCTTACGAATTTTCGTTTGTTCCTCATTAATTGTTTCATTTTCAATAATACTTGTACGCCCAATTAAAACGACAGTATTGTAAATTCTATCTGGATAGCCTCGCTGTCCACGAATTTTCGTTTCAAAATCATTTTGTGCTGCGTATACATTTTCTGCACGAATGGATTTCTGTAAATATTCTTGGACTAGCTTAGAAAGTTGAGTACTTGTTCTTGTTAAATCTGCCTCACTTTGTATGAGCAACCCTTCTAACTGCGAATCCGTAAAGATGATAGGCATTTGATCTGAATCAATGGATTCAAATTTTTTGCGAAGCTGTGCCACTTGGTCCACATTCGGAACCGGTTCTTTGCTTTTCTCAACATCTTTCTTCACTTCAAGTACATAGTCAAATAAAGATGTAACAATGGCAGCACGTTGCTTTGCGACATCCTCTGAAAATTGATAGACTGGCGCAACTGCATTGGCTGCTTTCTCTCGTTCTTGTTGTGTTTTATAAGTGTCTTCAATCGTTTTTGTTGATCGTACTGTTTCAGGCGCTAATTGTAGTGGCTTGAAATCATATGTAACACCTTTAACATTGCCATACATAAAGGCAAATTGCAGGGACCCTGTTAAGATGAGAACGACAATTAAAAAATAGCGAAAACCAATTAGTTCAGTAAGTTTTCGAAGTTGTTTCTCCATTCGGCACCTCCTCTATCTACTTACTATCATACCAATTCAAAAAACATTTTTCTCGAAAAATGTATAAGAAAGCAAAAAACAGCTATACAATTTAGTATAGCTGTCACATTATTTCCCATTTTACAACCAAATTCGCGCTAAAACCATAAATTCGTGTCTATTTTTTAAGCATGAGCATTTCTAATACTATATGACACACGTAGAATTTGGGGCATCATCTGTCGTTTCATTTGCCTGCCGTTACGTTTCTCTTCACTTTCGGTGCTTCTTTAGAATGGTCGCTTAAAAAGAGACCCTTCTAAAGCTGCTGATCTTCGTAAGCTTGGATGATTTTTGCAACGACTGGATGACGTACTACATCACCTTGCTCTAGTATTTGGAAATGAATTGGTTTAACATATTTTAATGTACGTTCTGCTACAATCAATCCAGATTCTGTATTTTTAGGTAGGTCAATTTGCGTTTTATCGCCAGTAATGACCATTTTCGAGCCAAAGCCCAAACGCGTTAGAAACATTTTCATTTGCGGGTGTGTCGTATTTTGAGCTTCGTCTAAAATGACAAAGGCATCATCTAATGTTCGCCCACGCATATAAGCTAATGGTGCAATTTCGATTGTGCCTCGTTCAATTAGACGCTGTGTTTGCTCTGCTCCATAGATATCATTTAAAGCATCATAGAGTGGTCGTAAATATGGATCCACCTTTTCCTTCAAATCTCCTGGAAGAAAGCCTAAGGACTCTCCTGCTTCTACTGCAGGACGTGTTAAAATAATACGTTTTACGTGTCCATTTTTTAGTGCTTGTGTTGCCATGACTACCGCTAAATACGTTTTCCCAGTACCGGCAGGACCAATACCGAAAACAACGTCTTTATGACGGATTGCTTGTATGTATTCTCGTTGACCAATTGTTTTTGCGCGAATCGGTTTTCCCTTTGTTGTACGTGCTATTTCTTCATCATAAAGTTCTGCAAAATATTCGATTGTTCCTTTTTGTGTCATTTCAATAGCTGTTGCAACATCACGTTGATCAATATTAATTCCCTTGCGGATGACTTTTAAAAGTGCATGTAAAAGAAATGTCGCTTGTTCCTTTGCATCCTCTTCACCAGCTAGCTGAATTTGCTCTCCACGTGTAATAATATGAACTTGAAGGGCTTCTTCGATTAATTTCATATTGGCATCGGAAATTCCAAGTAGCATTACCGCTTCATTAGGATTATCCACTTGTAAAACAGTTAAATGTTCTGACATAATCATTCTCCTTGTTGGCCTTGTATTGGATTTGCAATGTTTTCATTGACTAAAAATAGAACTTTCCCTTCAACTGTACCATTCCCCCACTTTACCTGTAAAAGGTTTTCTTTTTTAATGACCGTTTTCGCAGGTAATGAACGGATAACCTTTTCATGTAATAATGGTAAAAGTAATGAATCAACTTTGGATTTATCAAGCTCCACCTGCATTTTTTTAGTATTCTGCTCTTCCACAATTGAAACATATGGATCAAGCCAGTTCGGTAAATCCTTCTTTTGCACATAGTCAATTTTTTCTTGATGAATGCCCTTCACTAATACACGCCATTGCTTCTGTTGCAGTGTTTCTAATGTTATTTTTGTTGGAATTTTAAAAGAACACTCCAGCCAATAATCAGCATAGACATCACCTTTTGCACCCACAAACACTTGATCAGTACCACTTTCAATTACACCACTTACAAGAACGTCACCTTCGTAGGCAGTATCATTCACTGAAATTTTCCGTTCACCATTTTGAATATTAAAATGTGTAATAACACCACTTTTCGTTGCAACTAAATGTGAGGCAAGCTTTTCATTCGTTATTTTTGTTTGTTTAGGTGATTCCTGAGGTCGTAAAATAACACGTCCTCCATGCTTTTCAATGTGTACCCATGATAGATCTCGATGCGTTTCTAGTAGCTTCTGACGAATAACAGCATCAGATGGTAAAATTTTTTTTGACATAGGCGTTTCTAATTGAAAGGTTTCTTGAAAGGTGTTGCCAATACGTTGCTCTAATTCTGGTGAAGCTGCTTCAATGTCAACACGCCAAATAACTTGTGCACATAGCAATGGAATGGCAATCATCATTGCCAAACCAAGTAAGGTCCAAAGCTGTGCCCGAAAAACTTGAAGCTCATCCGCATAATAGACAGCCATCTTCAGTCGGAAATGCCTACGTACACGACGAATCTTTGGTAAATAATGCATCGTCGTTTCAAAGGTAACCTCTTGCTCGCGAAAAACAACACGCTTTAATGGCACATGCTGTACGTGCAATGCTTGAATAAAAGGATGAACATTTTCATGGCGCTTTATACGTATGATAATTGGTCGGTTATTCCACATTATCCCTCACACCCATATCCTTTGTCATTTTCACATGAAGTTCTTGTAAATCCTCTACAGAAAGATGAAGCATTTCTTCCTTAAGAGCATGAATGTCCAATGATTTTCCTCGCACCATTATATGAAAGTCAGCATAAATAAAGGAGCATGATGAAGCGTCTGCATGAAGAAAACGATAAGGGCCAATAATTTTTAATGTTTCATATTGTGTTAATTCAAGCAGCGGCGTCAACTGAAATAATTTTTTCATAAAAAAATGCCTCCTTCTTCGGCAATATATGCTTCGAAAAAGGAGGACATGCTAGTTATTTTCTTTTTGCTTTGGGAGGACCTAAAACCTCTGCCATGACAACCGCTTGCATCAAAGAATTTTTTGAATTTGGGTATTGAAAAGCAGATTGCGAGTGAGCCCCTGTTTTATTATTTTTCCCAGCCTCTAAGCGACCATTACTTTGTCGATTTGAGGAACGACTCACTGACTCACTTGGCACGATTGGTGGTGCCACGTAGCTAGGCACTTCCTCCTTGCCTTTTTCTTCGACAATGTTCTTCGTCCGTTCTGCCTTAGGCTCATTGTTCTTCCACTCGCCTAAAAACTCGCGTGCAAAATCCTCAAAGTTT
>JAEWDX010000430.1 GCA_023389895.1 Bacillota bacterium | reverse complement strand
CAATAGCCCAATCGAGGTCACTGATTTCATCACAAAGTTCATAAAACATACCGCCTAGTGTTCTTTGGTCCGTGCTACATCGGTTTTGCCAGGACAGAACAAGGTAGCGTGTAAAGACGATCGTTGTATGACTAATTAAGGAATCATAAAGGAATTTTAGTTATAAAAAATACAACCTCCACATGATTAATTCATTGAATTCAAATAATTGTAACTTTCTTTTGGATACTGTAAATCTAGAATAAAGTTAGAAGCTTACTTAAATGAGTATTTGCATTTCGTATATATACCCCTTTAATAAGAAACAGGTACTTTTCTTTCATTCTTTTCACTAACCTTAGAGTCTAGCATTTTTGTTATTATGTAGTACAAAAATGTACCAGTTAATCCTAGAATAAGAAGCAATCCCCCCATATATATAGGGCGAATCCACTCTCCAACGATGATCAACAACGAAGATACAATCATTGCTCCGTAGATAGTCATGCTATTAAAAGCCATATAGGTGCTACGAGCGTTAGGTGGTGCAAGTTCCCCTATCATCGCCTGTTTAATAGGAACAAACATCAGTTCACCAATTGTTCCAATAAACATGGCAATAAATAGAAACAACACGCTATTTGTAAAAGCAAAAATACTAAAACATATAGAAAAGATCAACATCCCTGTAACAAGAGTCCAGCGATCACTCCACTTTTTAAATAAGAATAATACAACACTTGATAGGAGAACTACAAGAATTGTATTCTCCGTTCGGAGGAAACCCAGCATCTTTGTGCCATCAAGCATGAAATCTATTCCAAACAATGAAGCTGAATGATGGGGTATATCTTTTTCAAGACGAATCCCAATATAGTTTGTTAAAGACTGTTCCAAGGAAAAGATCAAGATCGCCCCGAAAATATAAAACATAAATAGCTTATCTTTTAAAACAGTCGAATAGGTTTGAAACATCTCTATTAATGAAAATCTTTTCTTATGATTAGAAGACTTAGATGAAGGTTCTGGTGTATAGGTTTCTGTGATGAAGAATACGGTCATGCATACAGATAACAAAGAGATGAGTGAAATCCCAATAAATAACTCAAACAAGTGGTTTTTAAAAAGAAATGCTCCAATAATTCCCCCAATAGCAATTGATAAATTCCCCAACCAGTAGCTAATTGTAAATACGAGCTTTCTCGATTCGGAGTTAGTAACATCAATAATCATGGCTTGTGCTGCTGGCTGAAACATTCCTCCGCAAAACATATTGATGATAAAAAATGCTGCTGTAATATAAGGAAGGTTAAACCAAGGGGAATTGCAAAGGGCTATAAACAGATACGAAAGCAATATACCAAGTTCAGAATAAATCATTATTTTTTTCCGACCTATTTTATCTGAGACATGACCCCCGATAAATCCTCCAATTACCCCACTAATCACAATTATTATAAGAATAATACCCGTTTCAGCGGCTCCGATTTTCTGAGCAAAATAGATTGCTAAAAAAGGGATAACAGCCATGGAAATAAGGCTGCCTAGAAATTGCATGGCCAAGCGAAGTTTGATGTTGGGATGGATATCTCTCAATTTCATATAAATCACTCCTTATTTATTAGAGATAGGTCCAAATAATCTCAGGGCTTGTATCGTTATATCCTTCCACATCGAGTTTGAATTATATTCATCAATAAACGTTAAACGCATTCCGTTTAAGATGGATAAGTACGACTTAGCAACTAATGAAGGTGCTTCTTCATAAAAGTAACCCAGCCTTTGCCCTGCTTCAATAACCGGATAAATACAGTCTATAAATACTATTATGAAATCGTTTAGTTCTTTAAAAAGCTTTGGAAATCGTTCAGGTCTCGCAAGAACCTGCTGAATTAGACGTAGGTATTCACTTCTCATTGAAAAAAGTTGTACATGACAATCTATCATTTCTTTCACAACTTCAAGAGGCTCACCTTTAAAATGTTTTTCTATCTCAAAAAAATATGGTTTGATTTCCTCCAATGGCTCCAAAATAGCTGATTCATAAAGTGCTTCTTTTGAATCAAAATACGTAAATACGGTACCAAAGCTAACTCCTGCTTCCTTTGCTATTGCGGCAACTTTTGTCTCTGCAAAACCATTCTCACTATATAATTTAATTGCGGCGTTTAGAATCGTAGATCTTTTTCTTTTCTTTTTTTCATCATTAGTAAGTCTAGGTTCCATTTAGATGCTCTCCTCATAATAAATGATTGATTAATCAATCAAATTTTACTGCAATTTATTACCATTGTCAATATGTTGTAGAAATTTAACTACATGCGGATTTACATCGTTTTCGAGATAAGAAAATGAAATAATAAAATGATTAAATTCTATGCAACTAATTACGCGTTAAAATGCTCTAACGATATGAAAGGAATGAAGAGGTGTTGGAAATGGATGCTGAATTTTTAGTAAAAAAAGCGCAGAAAGGAGACGGAGAAGCATTTATACAATTAATTAAGCAATATGAGTTAATCCTCTATCGTACAGCAAAGAGACTGGGTCTAAAAGATGAGGATATAGCGGATATATTACAAGAAACCGTTTTAACGGCATTCGAAAAGATTGGAACTTTAAAAAAGGCACAATATTTTAATACGTGGATCTGTCGCATCTTATTAAACAATTGTTATCGCTTTATAAAACAGCATAAACAAGTTGTCTCACTTGATGCAACAATATTAAAGGATTTATCACATCAAGATATTTTAACAATGGAGTTAGATGATGCGTTAAATAGCTTAGATGACCACCATCGTATCGCATTAACGCTTTATTATGTGAACGGACTTACGACAAAGGAAATAAGCGATTTTCTACACGAATCTGAGGGCACGATTAAATCACGTATCTCAAGGGCCAAGAAGCAGTTAAAAAATACATATTATATGGAAGGAGCCAATCTTTTATGAAAACAAATATAGACGAGCATATTAAAAGTGAAATGAATAAGGAACAGGAGTTACCAAATTCCATCCGTTTTGCCTTTGATCAATCTTATGAACAAATTGGTCAGCAATCAAAGAAAAGAAAGAAAAAATCATGGCTAAAACCTGTATCAGCAGCAGTGGCGACAATTGCTTTAACTTCAGCTATCTTACTAACAAATGATACAGCTCTAGCAAAATTACAAGCTTTTTTAGGTTTAAATGATCCAGGTTTAGAAACAGCGCTTAATAATGGTGATGTACAATATGTGGCACAATCACAACAGTCCGAAAATATCACTATTACACTAGACCATTTATTTGTAGACGCTTATCGATTAGGTCTACAAATAAACATTCAATCCGAACATATTCAAATGGACGATTTGCACGATCTAACCTTCGAACATCGCCTTATTGACGCACAAGGTAACGAAATTAATGCGCATGTATCCGATACAAAGCCAATAGCCGGACCCGGCATTTTTTCAAATGCAACGGTTCAATTAGAAAGTGTAAGTAATAACGCTGCAATACTCGAACTACTACTTGTGTCTAATACAACAGCTGTTCCTTCTTTAGATGGTGCAAAATTAATCATTGAAACGGTCCATTTTTTAAATAAAGAAGGCGGACTCACTTCAGTCGATGGAATATGGTCATTTGATTTAACAGCAGCAACGGTTGAAACAAAGAATTTTATGGCTGGAAATGTAGTTACAGGTCTTGAATTACAGCACGCGGCATTAACAAATGGTTCTATGCAAGTGTCTTATAAAATCGATGGTCTAGAAGGAGATGGGATTTTTGAAGCGGCATTAATAACCGCTGATGGCGAAGCCTTCTATGCAAGTAGTTCAAATGTTGAACGCTTATATGAGGAGAAACAAACCATTATTAGTCTAGTATTCCCTTATAGCATATGGAATGAACAACAAACGCTTTCATTAGCTGTGAAGGGCTATGAAAAATTAAAATTAGTGGAGAAAGAATAAACTGTACAGAGC
>JAEWDX010000420.1 GCA_023389895.1 Bacillota bacterium | reverse complement strand
AAAAGGGAACCTAAAATTCCATAGAAAAATACAAAAATAACAGTAAGTCGTATTAACTCCAATAGTACCCTCACCAATACCATCCTCCACCATTAACCTTTATATTAATCTTACCATAAATATCCAGGGTATTATTAAACTAAACTGCTCGTTACTTTAATAGCAATAGGTAAGACTTTGATGCAATCTCCATCTTTTCCCCTGCTCCACACCCAACGTGCGATTTTCACCGCATTAGGCGTTCCATCTTATTCTTTTAGACTAAAGCAATTAAATTACATGATATTTTTTAACGTGCTTTTTTTGATAAGACTTGATATATTAAGAAAAATGATGAGGGGTGTATGTAAATGAATGATGAGGAACAGATAATAAAGTGGCAAACAAATGAATTTTTTTCTCTATGTTAAAGAGAACTTATATCCCATGCAAGGAGGGTAAGTATGAAAAACTTTCAAAGAAAAGACCTAATGTTTTCGTTATGTGGTTTGAATTGCGAACTTTGTACTATGAAATTGGATAATTACTGCCCCGGTTGTGGTGGAGGTGCAGGTAATCAGGGTTGTGCTATTGCCAAGTGCAGTTTACAGCACGGAGACATTGAATACTGTTATCTATGCAATGAATATCCTTGTGAAAAGTACAGAGGCATAGATGAATTTGACTCTTTTATTACCCATCGCAATCAGCTTAAAGATATGAAAAAGGTGCAGAAAATAGGTGCGGAACTATATAATTCTGAATTAATAGAAAAAGCTAAGATACTAAAACATTTGCTCGCAAACTATAACGATGGACGTCGAAAAAGCTTTTTTAGTTTAGCTGTCAACCTTTTAGATTTGCATGATTTGAAAAATATTATAGAGCAAATCAATTCTAAGACTGCAAATGAAAACTTGACGCTAAAAGAAAAAGCGAGTGTTGCAGTAACAGTTTTTCAAACTGCTGCAGAACCGAAAAATATTGTTTTAAAGCTTAATAAAAAGCATGCAAAGAAGTAATGTATTTCAGTAAAAAATAAGCCCCAAATTTGATTAATAATTAAATAGGCTAAGCCTTAGGTTTTTTAAGACCTATAGATTTAGCCTATTTTTTATATCAAAATGTATTGGAAAAAGTAGAATATCTACATTAACGGTCATCAACAAGAATAAAGTATTTATATTTGAAAAGATTGAACGAAACATTCTTCATCATCAATAACTTGTTGCTTTTCTTCAAATACTATATTTAGCTCCCGATATACATTTTTCCAGAACAACACAGCTGGTTGATTGTTAGCTAGTTCAATAACAAAATATCTTCCTTGCTTTTGTTTAAATAATTCTTTTAATAGTTTAATTGCGATACCTTTTCTTCTGAATTTTTTAAATATAAAAATATCATTTATGCCGTAATCAAAATCTTTTTGTAAAAAAGGTTTTTCTAAGAGAAGTAAAAACCCAACAATCGTTTCTTCTTCTTTAAGAAAATATGGTGTTAATCCTTCCCTCTCCCAGATTAATTCAAACCTCTTTTCCTAATAATCATATCTCTTATTATGATAAATTCAACATAGACTTGATGTTGTCCTTTTCCTGTAAACATTATTCTTAAATAAGGGATAATAACTCATTGATAAAATGATAGAAATTTGGATATTATTCGTATATTTAATGAAAGGTAACGATAATCCGAAAGGGGATGTACTTGTGAAATATATAACGGCAAAAAGAAGTTAGTGAGAAGTGGGGCATTTCAGACCGGCGTATTCAACTTCTATGTAAGCAGGAAGAATTGAGGGATCATACCGGCTCGGCTGGACATGGGCCATCCCGGAGGATGCGGGAAAAGCCGGCAGATGCACGAAGAAAATCAAAGGAAATACGCAACTAAAACTAACAAAAAATGTTTCATTCAGTTGGTTGAAATTGTTTGAACATCTAGTATTATATTAGTAAAAAGGTATGAAAAATATGAATAATGTGAACGAAGCCGAAAGAAATCTTGCTTACAATCTCACCAGCTTACGCAAACAAAAGCGTTTATCTCAAGAGAAGGTTGCAGAGGCAATCGGCGTTACAAGGCAAGCTGTAGCAAAATGGGAAGCAGGTGAATCCATGCCTGACATCAAAAATTGTGATGCGCTAGCTACCTTCTATGAAGTGTCGCTGGACGATTTAATACATTTTGACCAGAAGAAAGAAGGCGTTTTTGTGCCGCCCAAAGGAAAACATATTTTTGGCACAGTACAAATTGGCGAAAGAGGTCAGATTGTAATTCCTAAAAAAGCAAGGGATATGTTTGGATTTAAACATGGGGATACGTTAGTTGTATTAGGGGACTCAAATCCGGGGTCAGCCGGGATTGCGCTTGTGCCAAGTGATGTTATTATGCAAATGGCCAACCAGGCTGTTTTAGGTATTGCATTTAGTGAGAGGAAGACAGATGATGAAAACTGACAATACGCAAAAAAAACGAAAAAGGTGGGTTATCGTGCTGTTAAGTATTTTAGCGCTGATTATTCTTGCCGCTGGAATTTATGTTTACCGTTGTACGCATTATTGGCAGGCGGATTACGCAAAAACCCTTAAAGCGGGATTTGAAGAGAAGCAGGTTACACTTGATGATGGATCGGTAATTAACTATGCGGAAGGCCCCGATAAAGGTAAGGCCCTCCTGCTAATACACGGGCAAACCGGTGCATGGCAAGATTACACAGCGGTTCTGCCGGAGTTGAGCAAGAACTGGCAAGTATTCGCAGTGGATTGCTATGGTCATAGCGGCTCATCGCATAACGAGGAAAAATACTACCTTGACGCAAATGGCGATGACCTTATTTGGTTTATCAATAATGTCATCGGAAAGGAAACAATAGTTTCGGGGCATTCATCGGGAGGGCTTCTGGCAGCATATGTAGCGGCGAATGGCGGCGATTTTGTAGTGGGTGCCGTGTTGGAAGACCCGCCTGTGTTCTCAACAGAGAAGGGGAATTTTGAAAACAGTTTTGCTTATCATGATACCTATAAGCCTATGTACGAATATATCCACTCTGAACAAACCGAGTGTTGGGAAGCCTATTATATGCGTAATTGCTTATGGGGTCGTCTTTATATGTCTTCCTCTATGAACGGGCTTGCTAACTATGCCCAAAGATACCACGAAAAGAATCCGGAGAAGCCGGTTCAGTATTTCTTTATGCCGGAGTCGATAAACTTTATGTTTTTGTATACAAAACAATATGATTTGCGGTTTGGTGAGCGTTTCTATGATTTCTCTTGGCATAACGGTTTAGAGCATGAAAATTTGATGAGGGACATTTCTGTTCCAACGATCTTTATACACGCTGAGGAGGCTTATACAGACGATGACATACTAATGGCTGCTTCTTCAAACGAACAGGCAAGGCGGGCAGTCGAACTGATCGGCGATTGCGAATTGATTGAATTGAAAAGCAATCACAATATACATCGGTTCAACTCCAAAGTGTTTATAGATGTGATAAACAAAATGCAATAATGAACGCCATATAGACGATTAAGTGTATACCCATTAAGGTTGTCTGGAACTCTTGTTTGGAAAGGATTGTCGACGAGAATCAGAAAGAGGGCTGTAAGGATGAAAGTTTATAAAAAAGAAACCGCAAGGAAGCGTGTCCTTGATACATAAGATCAATTACTTGGTATGTGCGCTTGTTCTTTTTCACGGCGTGGGCGACAATTCCGCGCTAATGGGGCTCTATAACGTCGAAGCACTTCAGCTTTGATTAGTTTCATATTCATTATTCCGCCGTTAATGATCGTGTATCTGACGCAAAATAAACTTTTATGGTCGAGCGTATACTTTGCTGTTCTTCTGCTTGGCAACGCAATATGCGTAAAAAGTGTTTCGGATAAGATAAGCAGACCACAAATTATGAGCAAGCTGTAAATATGGATTAACAAAGAGCCAGATGCAAAGGCGCAGTACTGATAAAGCGTATGCATTAAACGTAACGAGTTTATTCTTTTAACGGAGGAAATTATTATATGGCAGGGGCATTCGATTTCAAGAAGGAATATAAGGATTTGTATTTACCAAAGGCAAAACCAAACGTGATTGACGTTCCTGATATGGTTTTTATTATGGTAGACGGCAAAGGGAACCCCAATACCAGCGGTGCTTACAAGAACGCTTTGGAAATACTCTACGGTCTTTCATACTCCATAAAAATGAGCAAGATGAGCGGAACACAGCCAAAGGGGTATTTTGAATATGTCGTTCCTCCACTTGAGGGATTGTGGTGGGGCGAGGACGGGTATTTTGACGGTACGAATATCACCGATAAAGATAAGCTATGCTGGACTTCGATGATAAGGCAGCCGGAGTTTGTGACACAGGAAGTGTTTGAGTCAGCAAAGCAAGTTCTGAATAAAAAGAAACCCGAACTTGATTTGACGCTTGCACGTCTTGTTTCATATACAGAGGGATTGTGCGCACAGATCATGCACATAGGCAGTTACGACGACGAACCGGCGACAATCGGCGTTTTAGAGAGGTTTATTGTGGAGTCGGGATATAAAAACGATATTTCTGAGAACAGAAAACACCATGAGATATATTTAGGCGACCCGCGTAAAACCGCTCCCGAAAAACTTAAAACAGTTATCCGCCAACCGATAGACCCAATCAACGAGGAGCATAAGAAATGAAAAAGCATGAAATATATTTTCTACATATTGACAGTAATCATAACCGTGATCATCGGAGGGGTAAGTTCCGCACTGGATGATGCGTCAAACCCCGATCATGGCGTTATCGTTACGGTCGCTGCTCAAATGTCGCCGACGATTGGCCTTTTGCTCGTTTGTCTAATCGGCAGAGATTTCAAAACATTTAAAAATATGAAACGGAGCTTCGACAGCATGAAATGGATACGGGCGATTAAGTGTATGCTCTTAACGTAACGAATTTATGTAATTTATGCAGGAGGATACCATGGCGAAAAAGGAATTAACACCTGAACAGAAACGGTTGGATATAGATTTATGGATTATTGTAATCACAAGCCTTGTGGTAATGGGAATATATGTTGTCTTTCAGAGCCAAATTAACACGATCACGCGAGACAGTGAGCAAAATATCCTGCTTCGTGTACTTTTGGGGGCAGCGTTTCAATTCGGCCTTGCGGGTTTGGGCATTACGATTGTGTCAATCGTAAGAAAAGAAAGCTTTCTTTCATATGGTTTGAGAGTAAAAGGTGCAATTCCCTCGATTGTATTATGCTCACTATGTTTCGTTCCTTATATAATCTTCATGTTCGCTACAAGTCAAGTAACTGGCTATTTACCGTTTCAAATGGTTTGGACAACGAGGGATGTACTTACAAGTGGATTTCCGTCAAATATTATTGGACTGCTAATAACCGCTGTCGCTTGGGGATTTTTTGAGGGCTTTAATTACGTTATAATCAGCGATAAAATTAACAAGCGGTATCCAAGCAAAAACAAATGGCTTAACTGGGGAGCCATCATTTGCGCTATCATGTGTATACTCATCCACGGCGCAATAGGTGTTACGGCGGAAAGCATTATTGAAATGTTAACTGTTATTGTCATTATATATGGAATGCTGATGGTTAAGGAATTTACGGGCAATGCGTGGGGCTGTATATTTATTTTTATGTTACTGTGGAATGCACTTTAGCTCTAGGGAGATTAAATTGCAAATTAGCAAATATCAAAATGCGAAAAGTCTTCTTAATATATCAAACCAATGGAGTTTGAAGGAATTTGATGAGTTACTTAAAGATGGAAACATGGGGACTGTTCTTGCGTTTTTTGAATGGTAAACCGATTAGCTGCCACAAATAAATGAGAGACAATAAAGTTATTTAATTTATTTTACAGTAGAGTATGTTTGTAAATAAATATAACTTTGGGGCTGTAATGAACATTTTTCTTTGTTTCCTTTGATTTTGTACAACTTTAACATATCCCTTGAGATAATAGCTTCGTGTGTATTACTAATAATGTTCATATCTTCTTCTTTTGCTTTTTACGCTTTTTACTTGTAACACTTACTGTAGTAGTACGCCTCCCCCCTTAACTAAGTCTCCAATGTAATGAGGGTTAGTTAAGATTAGTTTAATCGTGGAATCATTACACTTATCACCGGTAATCAAGTGGTTATTTATGGGGGCTTTCCAGAAGTTTCGTGACTTTTGGGAGGCCTTCATTTCATAGTTATTTCAAGGAAGTACAGAGAATAAAACTTCATTTTACCTTACAATAAAATATATTGTCAATAAGAAATTTTTAATATTTTCAAAAAAATGTTATAATAGTTTTACAATTGTTTTTTCAATCGTATTCTGAATTCCGCTGTATTTTTTTGCAGATAGAATTATGGATACGTTTTTTTAATATCCATTTTTAAACCGAAGAAAAATTCAAACAGTTTTGTGAGCTTTAAAGGAAGTTAGTTGAATGAAATTATCAATTTACTATCTAATAGTAACCGAGTTTTTATTCTACAAGGAGGACTAGAATAATGAATCTAATCAATAAGAAAGTTACACACAAGCGTTTTGGCATGGGTAGTATAGTTAAACATAATGATTCTAGTATTGAAATCCATTTCGCATCGGAAAATAAAAAGTTTGTTTTCCCCGATGTATTTGGAAAGCACCTAAAACTACATGATAAAAGTGATGCTAATTTACTTGAAAAAATTATACAAAAAAAGGAAATGGAACGAAAAGAGGAAGAATGGAAGAAGGAAGAGGAAAAAAGACTACAACAAAAAAACCAGGAACTTCGCTTGGAACATGAAAAACTTATGAAAAATCATAAACTTCATCCCGAATCACAAATGGTTTTTTGGTGTGACACAGAAGAACAGAATAGTTCTTTTTCAGAGTGGAAGGTTTTTTCAGGCGCAATAAAAAGTGGTAATAACAAGGGGAAGCCAAACAAACCCATCCGCTTGCACCAAAATAGCGCTGTCCTGTTAACAGCAATAGATTCCAGCATGCCTGAAAAAGACAGACGTATTTTAGGTGTCTATATGGTGAATGAAGATTTTATCGGTAAGCTTTGTGAAGATGGATATATTCCTGCTCATTCAAAATTTAGACTCCAACTTACAGAACAGGAATCGGATCAGATGCTTTTCTGGGAATATTATGTAAATGGGAAATTCCCCCACAAAATGACATGGAATACAGGTAAATACCGTTATTTTGATAATTCATGGATGGCTCAAATTTTGCTTGATATAGTTTCGTTGAAAAGTGACCCAAAGGAACGAGAGCTGGCACAACAATTTTTTGAACATTTTTGTAAAATGAATCAGATAACAGATCAAGAGTTATCAAAGCCTAATGGCGCATTAATGCGTATTTAGACGTTAGCCCAAAGATAATAAGAATGACAGGGGACTGACACATTTTTCCCACCCATCTACTAATGTCGAACAGTGCCAGTCTATTGTGAAGCGGTCGCGTGGCTGGAGTTGGTATAATAGAAAAGCAGTTGATATAGAGAAAATCTATACCATCTGCTTTTTTGTTTATAAAAATACCATTCAGGACCGATTTTCGTTAAAATAAACATTGCTGATTTTCACAAATTATAAATGTCCAAATGTACTTGTGTTTGATAATAAGTTATTAAGCATGATATAAGTGTAAAAGAAGTGGAACATTTGGCTTTATATTTTTTGACCGAGAGTTTGAAGTTGTATCCATAGTGAGAGGATTTGAGTTTGAAATGATAGATAATTTTTGGCGTGATTTACCACGACCATTTTTTGTACTTGCACCAATGGAAGATGTGACAGATGTTGTTTTTCGTCACGT
>JAEWDX010000414.1 GCA_023389895.1 Bacillota bacterium | reverse complement strand
CGATATTGTATCGGAATCATGCCTTTTAATTTTGCCTTGATTTGTTTAGTTCTAAGCTACAACTGTATTTTTATAAAAAAGATTGATCACTTAAAACAAAATTCGATTATTTAAAATAAAGATTGATTAAAAATCTTGTGTTGATATGCAGGGTTTTTTCTTCTTCCACAATCGAGCCAGATTGTTGGTGCGAAATGTTCCTGACTTAAATGAAATGTGGTCACACAATTTCGGTAAAGGTTAGGCAGTTTTAGATTTCTAAAACTGAAGGGTTATGTTGAGGAGTCGAATGAAGAGGTAACGCTCCGAAAGGCTCCCCCTGCGTCGAATAGCACGCTGCTCAGTAAGGAAAAGCGTGTTATAAGCTCGGCTAATAGGCGCGAGAATTTACCGTAACAGTTCGGCTGACGAAAGCCTATCCGATGGGGAGGTGTAAATCATGGTGCTTGGGTTGAACAGATATGGTGAGAATGCAATGAAATAGACTAATAAACTATGTTGCTGGCGAACTTCTGAATGTACGGGTCTAGACTGGCAATACATAGAAATGTGTATATCACTAAATGTGAGGTTAGCTGTGGATGAGTAAGAATCAACAATATAAAAATCCATCTTGTGTTACAGGCACATGCAATGCTAACAGGCTCATAGGAAGCACCTAAATTTGTTTCATAATAGATATAACTCAACGTTGTAAGCTGATAACGTGGAGAGCTTACTCTCGATGAAGCGTTGGAAAGGAAAATATTCGTGAGAATAGCGAGTGTATAACTTTTCTTCATATCAGTGAAAGTGGTGGCACAGTACCGTCGAAGCGTGTAATGAACGCCGAGGGATAGCCACTAGACTAATAAAAGATTCGTTCACCATGCAAGACAGCTCTTTAACGATTAATAAGGTTCTTGTGAGACTAATAGAGGTTCAGCTCCAAAAGGAGCCACCGACTTGTTAAAACGAAAGAAGCTGAGGCACAACGAGTATTATGATATGCAATCTCATTTTGATTCTTTATATGCTCAAAGTGCTAATGGTCAAAATTTTTATGGTTTACTCGATTTAATGCAATCCAATGAAAATATACGATTAGCTTATCGCAATATTAAACGCAATTCCGGCAGTAAAACGGCTGGACATGACGGACTAACAATTGAAGATTTAAAGAAACTATCAGTTTCGGAAGTTGTATCAACGATACAACGAATGTTTTCACACTATTCCCCCAAAGCTGTTAGGCGAGTCTTCATTCCGAAGGCAAATGGGAAAACACGTCCTCTAGGAATTCCAACGATTTGGGACAGACTGTTCCAACAGTGTATCTTACAAGTGCTAGAACCGATTTGCGAAGCGAAGTTTTATAAACATAGTTATGGTTTTAGACCGAATCGCAATACACATCATGCGAAAGCCAGGTTTGAAACGCTCATCAATCGGGCGTGCCTGTATCATTGTGTAGATGTTGATATAAAAGGGTTTTTCGATAATGTAAACCATGCGAAATTATTAAAACAAATGTGGTCATTAGGGATTCGAGATAAAGCTCTGCTTTCTATTATTTCGCGTCTTCTAAAAGCTGAAATTATTGGCGAAGGTTTCCCTAAGAAAGGTACACCACAAGGTGGTATTCTATCACCACTCTTATCTAACATTGTACTGAATGAACTTGATTGGTGGGTCAGTCATCAATGGGAAAGCTTTGAAACGCGAAAGCTATATAAAACCTATAATGGCAGATATAACGCACTGAAACAATCGAATTTGAAACACTGCTATATTGTGAGGTACGCAGACGACTTTAAGATTCTGTGCCGTACTCGATCTCAAGCCATTAAAATGTTTTATGCCGTCAAAGATTTTCTTCAAACAAGGTTACACCTTCAAATTAGTAAAGAAAAATCAAAAGTGGTTAACTTAAAGAAAAACTCATCAGAGTTTTTAGGTTTTCGTCTTAAGGCCCATCGGAAAAAAACGAATAAAAGAACTCTCTATGTTGCTCGCTCACATATGACAAAGAAAGCACTCAAAAATACACAGATAAAAGTAAAACAGGCAATCAAAGCCATTCAAAAGCACCAATCGATGGAGAATGTCTGGCGCTTTAATACAGTTATAATGGGAATCCAGAATTATTATTCAGCAGCGTCACACATCACAGATGATTTAATTGAGCTGAACAGTCGTCTTCATAAAGCGTTATATAATCGTTTAAAAGAAATGAAAAAAGAAGCAACGTTTCTAGACTTCACAAAATCCTTGCGGAAACGGTATAAGGGGTATGAATGTAAGCTTTATAAAATAAAAGAAATGGTACTTGTACCTATCCATGCCCAACGTTGTAAGGTCAATCTAAATTTCTCACAAAATATCTGCAACTACACTACCGTAGGTAAGAATAAGATTCATCAAAACCTGAGAGCGATTAATACACAAGTAATCGCTCACGTGATGAAACAGTTTATTCCAAGCCGTTCCATCGAACACAACGATAATCGGATTAGCCGATTTATTGCACAATATGGAAAATGCGCTGTTACAGGAATCGAATTAGGGTTGGACGATTGGCATTGTCATCATAAAATACCGTACCATCTTTCAAAAAATGATTCATACGGGAATCTATTGATATTGCACGAATCTGTTCACCGTCTCATTCATATGAGAAATAATGAGAAAATACAAGTGTTATTAAATGCACTTAAGTTAGATAAAAAGCAACTTAAAAAAGTTAATGAATTGCGTGAGCAATGTCTGAACGGAGCTATCTCAATCTACATTTCATCTTGCACATACATAAAATATTGAATGAATTGGATTAGTTGGAACGCCGTATGCGGTGAAAGTCGCACGTACGGTGTGAAGTGGGGGAAAAGCTGGCGATAATGTCAAAGGCTTACCTATCACTATAGCAATACAGTAATGGTATTATGCTAAAATTAGAAATATATTGTGAAGAAATGAACTTAAAGTAACGGAGAAGATTAGTGCTAGAAAAGCTATTATATTATTAAAGGGTTAGAAAAAGGAGTGAGCAAAATGGGGATGAAAACAACAAGGAAAAATTTTACTGAATGGGAAATAAAGTGTTTAAATCAACCTTTATCGTTTGATGATGTATGGGAGCTAGGAAAAGAAAAATATAGATTCGATACTCAAGATTTAATTGGTATATATGTATTTCATAACATTAAAACTAATCGATTTTATGTAGGTAGTTCACATCATATCTTTGGGAGGTTAAAATCCCACGCATCCTCTATGAAATCAGGAAAACATAGCTATCAAGAGATAAATGAGGATTTCAAGAAATATGGAAAGGATAGCTTTGTGTTCAAAATATTAACTTATTGTAATAATTCACAATTACATAGGTTTGAAAAAAGTTGGCTCCAAACTTATAGTGAAAAAGAGAAGCTATACAATCAAATTGAAATTGATAATTGGGATACGGCAAAAGGGAGATGGGTTAGAAATAGAAGGTGAAAAAATAATATAATGGGAGGTTAATGAAGCTCTTCTTTAACTAACTGGTAGTTTAGTTTAATAATACACTGGATATTTATGGTAAGATTAATATAAAGGTTAATGGTGGAGGATGGTATTGGTGAGGGTACTATTGGAGTTAATACGACTTACTGTTATTTTTGTATTTTTCTATGGAATTTTAGGTTCCCTTTT
>JAEWDX010000406.1 GCA_023389895.1 Bacillota bacterium | reverse complement strand
GTATAAGTTACTGCAACAGCTTTTTTCCCTCGTTTTTTAATACCAAGTGCCACTCCAGCAGCTTGAATATATTGTGCCCCGATAATAATTTGTGGAGCTAAAACGTTTACACCTTCAGGAACCTGATTCCCAATAAAGTGACCACGTGAGAATAAAAATGCTTTTTCAAGAGGTAAGCCGTGCCATACAATTTGTGGAACATCACGATACCCTGGTAAAATCCAGTCTTCTTGCTCTAATGCAAAGTGTGAGGCAAGTTGTGAAGCTTCTTGTCCTGCTGTAGGAGCATAGAAACCTAAACGACCTTGACGGTTCAGTGAGATTGAGCGTTGGTCTAAAATACGTGTATAAACCATACGTGTCATTAGCTCAACTAATTCATCATCTGATAATTTTGGGTCTGCCTCTTCATTTATAATTTCGCCTTCTGTATTCAAAATTTGAAACATTTCAAACTTATCTTCGATTTCAGTTAGCGTTTGTTTTGCATCAAAAATATTATTGTTCTTCTTGCTCATTTGTCACATCTCCCTTTCAACTGTATTAAAATAAATCACTATTTAACTAGTACAACTTGTTCTTAGGACTCAGTATACTGAATAAAATACTGTCGGTCAATCATATATTATGCGTACAAACAAAGATTTTTTCTAAAATAACAATTCAATAAAGCTGTCTTATACTGTATCATTCATTAATACCACCTGTATTACAACAACCCATATAACATGCATAAACATTAGGTTTTCTTCCATGCATACCAATAGTAGAATGCCCAGTTATAGATAATCTAATAGCTATAGAAAAATTTTTTAAGTATAGTCAAATAAGATCTTTTTTCATGTGATTGTTATTATGTGTGATGTATACTTATATAAGGCACACAAAGATTGAAAGGAAGATTCACATATGATTTTAATGGATGATATTATACGCGAAGGTCATCCGACTTTACGCACGAAAGCTGAGGAAGTTAAATTTCCGTTAACCGAAGAAGTGAAACAGCTTGCAGCAGATATGCTTCAATATCTCATCAACAGTCAAGATCCTGAAATGGCAGATAAATATGATTTACGTAGCGGCATTGGATTAGCTGCCAATCAAGTCAACAGTCTACATCGAATGTTCGCCTTACATTTGCAAGATGATGATGGTGAGCAATTAAGCTTTGTAGCAATTAACCCTAAAATTGTTAGTCACTCTGTAGAAAATACGTATCTTACCGCTGGCGAAGGCTGTCTTTCTGTAGATCGCAACGTCCCTGGCTATGTTCCTCGTCATGCTCGCATTACAGTAAAATTTAAAACAATTGACGGAGAAGAGAAAAAAATGCGTCTTAAAGGCTTACCTGCTATCGCATTCCAGCATGAATTAGATCATCTGAACGGTATAATGTTTTACGACCGTATTAATGAAAAAAATCCATTTGAGGAAATTCCCGATTCAATTCCTTTTGAGCGTGACTAAAAATCCATCAAGCAAACAAACCTCTGCAGTTATTTCCTTTCTGCCGAGGTTATTTTTTTGTAACCCATTCATTAATCATACTTTACTCTTCATTTTATTGTGTCCATCTACCATTTCCCTTTCTAAGCCATAAAAAAACCTTCTAATTGTATATCTACAACTAAACCAGCTAATAGATTGTCAATAAAAATCTTTTAAATTAATAAACACTTCATGCTATACTAAAAAGCGCAACCCAAATAACCCTCCGAATTCAATTTGGAAGGTTTTTGTTGTATTTGAAAATGCTGTTGCTAATTGGTTTCTTGGAATGGTGTTTTCGTTTTTAAAATCGCATAAATCCAATGTAAAAGCTTATTTGCACAAGCAATAATGGCTACTTTATATGGCTTTCCTTCCTCACGTTTTAAATCGTAGAAGGCTCGCAATCGCTTATTTCGTGCGATAGTTTCAGGTGTTATTTTCTTTTTTCGACTATCTCGAATAGAACAACGAACAGCTGTATAAAGCATGTGACGAAGCCTAGCCGAGCCGCGTTTAGTAATGTGATTTTTCGTACCTTTAAAGCGCCCTGATTCAAACACACTGGGATCTAGTCCTGCAAAGGCTACTAACTTTTTCGGATGATTAAACCGATCAATTTCTCCGATTTCTGAAATAATCGTGGCAGCGATTTTTTCACCTATACCGGGAATTGATTGGAGTAATTCATATTCTTCAAGTTGTGCCGCTAACTCATCAATCTCACGCTCCAACGTAGAAAGTTGTTGGTGGTACACTTGAAGTAAATCAATATACATATTCAAGCTGACTAGAAGACTTTGATAAAGAGTTGATTGAAATGGATTGCGTTCTGCAGCTCCAATTAATTTTTCCGATCTTTCGAGTGCCCAATTAAACGAACGTGCTTTGCAATGTGTATCAATGAATTGTGCGATCTCTTCTACACCTGCTTCTTTGACTGATTCAGAAGTAGGGTAAGCTTGTAAAGTTTTTATGGAAATCTCAGCGTATAAATCGCCAAAAACTCCTTTGTACTCAGGGAATATTTGATCTAATACGGCTTGAAATTGAAGCTTTGTTTGAATCATAATTCCTGTCATATTTTCATGTTGCCTTGTTAGATGCCGAAGGTTTAATAACTGTACACCACGCTTTTTCTGAGGCGCTAAATCTTCTTTGTAATACAGTTCGCCTAAGTGATAAGCATCAATGGCATCAGTTTTGGTTTTTCGCAAGCTAGAACTTTTTGCTCGGTAAGATACCAGTGGATTTACGATAATGACAATGTATTCTCTTGCTTCTAAAAACTGTACAACTGGGGCATGATAGTGACCCGTTGATTCCAAAACAACAGGTGGCTTCATTCCTGTTTGACGCTCTAAATCTAATAAATAAGAGTGTAACTCTTCCAATCCATCCACCGTATGATCAACTTTCACGCTGCTTTTATAGGGCATTTTTTTATCCAAGAACATTTGAACCTGACTTTCACCTTTTGCGACATCCAGACCAACTACTGGATTCATAGTTTATCTCCTCCTATGGTAGGGTAATGACCGGTAACCTCTATCTAGCTTGTTATTCATATCTTCGCTTGTTATACGAGATCGTAATGTCCCAACCAGCCTAATCATGTGTTAACAAGTAGAGGGCGAACAGTTTAGTTGTCGGGATCTAGTCCCACGGATCCTTCCGTTCTCCCCGGTTACTATCAATCTATAAATTGAATAAAAAATAGTCAACCAGATTTTCTCCGGTTGACCTTATAATACGAAAGGCTCTTTCAAAAGGTTTACACCACTGATTCTAGTTTTAAACCATTATTAATAGTTTCAATTAACGCAGGTAGCTCTTTCATAGTTTCAATTGTATGATGAGCACCTGTCTCCTCAAAAATGCGCTTCGCTTTCTGAATTTCGAATTGTTGTTCCTCCACAGTTAATGAGGTGAATTCCTCTTCAGAAAGACC